>NZ_JBYISA010000033.1:0-84027 GCF_057708345.1 Streptomyces sp. bgisy130 | reverse complement strand
CTTTTTTCCTTTCCCCCCCCCCCCCCCCCCCCCTCCGGCCCCACACCCTCCCGCCGTTGAGTGACCCCACCCCGGTGGGGGTGAAGGAAAGACAAAGACCAGTAGCCCGGCCCGCACCCCGATGCGCCCGAACTACTGGTCTTTCACAATTCCCCCCACCGGACGGAGGCCTCCATCCATACGGGAGGGGGCGGGCCTCCGGGGCCTGTGTTGTGGACGTAAAGCGAAGCAGTCCACAACACAGGCCCCGGAGGCCCGAACCCGGCACCCAGCAGAGCGGCCCCCGCCCAAACAACACCCCCGCCGAAGGCGAAAAACGGGGCACGGCGGCGCCACCCGCAACGTGGGAAGCGGGGCTAAGAGCCCAAAATGGTGGAGAGGAACTCTCCTGTCCACGCGAGCAGCTCGCGTCCAACAACTGGCTTGCCGCCGATCTTTGCCGTCGTGGGCCGCGGAACAAGAATTTGCTGCGTGGCCGGCTTGAGGACCGTACGGGGGTGGAGCCGCTTGAGGCGCAGTTCCTGGGACTCGCGCAACTCCACGGGGCCGAAGCGGATGTTGGAGCCCTGGAGGGTGATGTCGGCGACGCCGCAGGCGCGGGCGAGCATCCGGAGGCCGGCGACCAGCAGGAGGTTCTCGACGGGTTCGGGCAGCTTGCCGTAGCGGTCGGTGAGTTCCTCGCGGACGGCCGCGATGTCCTCCTCCGAGGAGGCGGAGGCGATGGCGCGGTACGCCTGGAGGCGCAGCCGCTCGCCGGGGGCGTAGTCGTGCGGGACATGCGCGTCCACCGGGAGTTCGATCTTGACCTCCAGGGGCGGCTCCTCCTCGACGCCGCCTTCGAGGGAGGCCCGGTAGTCGGCGACCGCCTCGCCGACCATACGGACGTAGAGGTCGAAGCCGACGCCGGCGATATGGCCGGACTGCTCGCCGCCGAGCAGATTGCCGGCGCCGCGGATCTCCAGGTCCTTCATGGCGACGTACATACCGGCGCCCATCTCGGTGTGCTGGGCGATGGTCGCCAGCCGCTCGTGGGCGGTCTCGGTGAGCGGCTTCTCCGGCGGGTAGAGGAAGTAGGCGTAGCCGCGCTCGCGGCCGCGGCCGACCCGGCCGCGCAGCTGGTGGAGCTGGGAGAGGCCGAAGTTGTCGCCGCGCTCGACGATCAGGGTGTTGGCGTTGGAGATGTCGATGCCGGATTCGACGATCGTCGTCGAGACCAGGACGTCGAACTTCTTCTCCCAGAAGTCGACGACCACCTGCTCCAGTTGGGACTCGCCCATCTGGCCGTGGGCGGTCTGGATACGCGCCTCGGGGACGATCTCGCGGAGCCGGGCGGCGGCCTTGTCGATGGACTCCACCCGGTTGTGGATGTAGAAGACCTGGCCCTCGCGCAGGAGTTCACGGCGGATGGCGGCGCCGATCTGCTTCTGCTCGTAGGGGCCGACGAAGGTGAGGACCGGGTGGCGCTCCTCGGGGGGCGTGGTGATCGTCGACATCTCGCGGATGCCGGTGACCGCCATCTCCAGGGTGCGGGGGATGGGGGTGGCGGACATGGTGAGGACGTCGACGTTGGCGCGGAGCTTCTTCAGCTGCTCTTTGTGCTCGACGCCGAACCGCTGTTCCTCGTCGACGATGACCAGGCCCAGGTCCTTGAACTTGGTCTCGGAGGAGAAGAGGCGGTGGGTGCCGATGACCAGGTCGACGGAGCCCTCGCGCAGCCCTTCGAGGACGGTCTTGGCCTCGGTGTCGGTCTGGAAGCGGGACAGCGCCCGGACGTTGACCGGGAACTGGCCGTAGCGCTCGGTGAAGGTGCCGAAGTGCTGCTGCACGAGGAGGGTGGTCGGCACGAGGACGGCGACCTGCTTGCCGTCCTGGACGGCCTTGAAGGCGGCGCGGACCGCGATCTCGGTCTTGCCGTAGCCGACATCGCCGCAGATCAGCCGGTCCATCGGGACCGACTTCTCCATGTCCTCCTTGACCTCGGCGATGGTGGTGAGCTGGTCGGGCGTCTCCGCGTACGGGAAGGCGTCCTCCAGTTCGCGCTGCCAGGGGGTGTCCGGGCCGAAGGTGTGGCCGGGCGCCGCCATCCGCGCGGAGTAGAGCTTGATGAGGTCGGCGGCGATCTCCTTGACGGCCTTCTTGGCGCGCGCCTTGGTCTTGGTCCAGTCGGCGCCGCCCAGGCGGTGCAGCGTGGGGGCCTCGCCACCGACGTACTTGGTGACCTGCTCCAGCTGGTCGGTGGGGATGTAGAGGCGGTCGCCGGGCTGGCCGCGCTTGGCCGGGGCGTACTCGACGAGGAGGTACTCACGGGTGGCGCCCTGGACCGTGCGCTGCACCATCTCGATGTAGCGGCCCACCCCGTGCTGCTCGTGGACGATGAAGTCGCCGGCTTCCAGGGTGAGCGGGTCGATGGTCTTGCGGCGGCGGGCCGGCATCCGGGCACCGTCCTTGCCGGCCGCCTTCTGGCCGGAGAGGTCGGTCTCGGTGAGGACGGCGAGCCGGAGTGACGGGTCGATGAAGCCGTTGTCGAGGGAGCCGCAGGAGACATGGACGAGGGACGGGGCGATGTCGGCCGGCTCGGCGTCCAGGCGGGCGGGGATGCCCTCGCCTCCGAGGACCTCGACCGTGCGGGCCGCCGGGCCGTGCGCCTCGGTGAGGAAGACCGTGCGCCAGCCGTCCGCGAGCCACTGCTTGGTGTCGGCCAGCGCCCGCTGGGTGTCGCCGCGGTAGCTGTCGGGGGCGTGCATGCCCAGCTTGAGGGTGTCGCCGTCCTCGGCGGCCAGGTCCTCATCGGCGGCGAACGGCGAGACCGACCACCACATCATGCCCAGCTCGCGGGCCCGGTCCCGGACGTCCGCGATGCCCCACAGGGAGGCCGCGCCCACGTCGATCGGGGCCGCTCCCCCGTCCGCCGGCCCGCCGCCCGCGCCGTTCATCGCGGCCGCCGCCCAGGACGCCTGGAGGAACTCCTGGCTGGTGGCCACCAGATCGGCGGCCCGGGTGCGCACCCGCTCCGGGTCGCACACCACGGCCATCGAGCCCTTGGGCAGCACGTCCAGCAGCAGCTCCATGTCGTCCACCAGGACCGGAGCCAGCGACTCCATGCCCTCGACGGCGATCCCCTCGGCGATCTTGCCGAGCAGCTCGCCCAGCTCGGGGTGCTGCTCGGCGAGCGCCGCGGCCCGCTCCCGTACCTCGCCGGTCAGCAGCAGCTCCCGGCACGGCGGCGCCCACAGCCCGTGCTCGGCGACCTCCAGGGACCGCTGGTCGGCGACCTTGAAGTAGCGGATCTCCTCGACGTCGTCGCCCCAGAACTCGACCCGGAGCGGGTGCTCCTCGGTCGGCGGGAAGACGTCCAGGATGCCGCCGCGGACCGCGAACTCACCGCGCTTCTCGACCAGCTCGACGCGGGCGTAGGCGGCCGCCGCCAGGCCGTCGACGATCTCTTCGAGGTCGGCCGTCTGCCCCGTGCGCAGGCTGACGGGCTCCAGCTCGCCCAGGCCCTTGACCTGCGGCTGGAGCACCGAGCGGATGGGGGCGACGACGACGGAGACGGGACCGGCGGTGGGGTCGTCCTCGCGCGGGTGGGCGAGCCGGCGCAGTACCGCGAGGCGCCGGCCGACGGTGTCCGAGCGCGGTGAGAGCCGCTCGTGCGGCAGCGTCTCCCAGGACGGGTACTCCACGACGGAGTTGTCCTCGCCGGCCGGCATCAGGCTGCGCAGTGCGGCGGCGAGGTCCTCGGCCTCCCGGCCGGTGGCGGTCACCGCGAGCACCGGGCGGCCGGACTGCCGGGCGAGCGCGGCGATCGCGAAGGGGCGGGCGGCGGGCGGCCCCACCAGATCCACCCGGGGGCGGTGCCCGTCGGTCGCGGCCTGTACCGCTTCGGCGAGCGCCGGGTCCTTGACGACGACGTCGAGCAGACCAGTCAGGCTCATGAGAAGGTTCCGTCCCAGCGAGGCGAACAACGCAGCAGCCCGACACGTCTCACGGGCCGGGGTTGCCAAGCGTACGCCCGCCCACCGACAGCCCGGGCCGGAAGTCCGGGACGGCACCCCCGCGCCCGGGTGCCGCCTGGATGCGCGGTTCCCCACCCACCGCTCCCATGGAAGGGTGCACCGTACAAGAACTCCCGGAGGGGGCACGGTGAGCGGAAGCACGCGACGTACCGGAGACAGTGGCACGCTGCGGGCACCGGCCCCACCGCCCACGGGCCCGCCGCCGCGCCCCGTCGTGGCCGCCCTGATGCTCGGCATGGCACTCGCCGCGCTCGACTCGACGGTCCTCGCCACCGCCGTCCCCCAGATCGTCGGCGACCTCGGCGGCTTCGCGGTCTTCTCCTGGCTGTTCTCCGGCTATCTGCTGGCCGTCACCGTCACCCTGCCGGTCTACGGCAAGCTCTCCGACACCTTCGGCCGCAAGGCCGTCCTGATCACCGGCATCGTGCTCTTCCTCGTCGGCTCGCTGGCCTGCGCCGGCGCCTGGAACATGGCCTCGCTGATCGCCTTCCGGGTGGTGCAGGGCCTGGGCGGCGGCGCCCTCCAGGGCACCGTCCAGACCATCGCCGCCGACCTCTACCCGATGAAGGAACGCCCCCGGATCCAGGCCCGGCTCTCCAGTGTCTGGGCCACCTCGGCGGTCGCCGGGCCCGCGCTGGGCGGCCTGCTCGCCGCCTACGCGGACTGGCGCTGGATCTTCCTGGTCAATGTGCCGGTGGGCGCGCTCGCCCTCTGGCTGGTCGGGCGGCACTTCACCGAGGCGCAGCGGAGCCGGCCGGGTCCCGGCGCCCGCCCCCGGGTGGACTGGCCCGGCGCGCTGGCGATCTTCGCCTGCGGCGGGCTGCTGCTGACCGCCCTGGTCCAGGGCGGGGTGGCCTGGGCCTGGCTCTCCACCCCGTCCCTGCTGCTGTTCGCCGGCAGCGCGGGGTGCGCGGCGCTCACCGTCCTCATCGAGCGCCGGGCCGCGGAGCCGATCATTCCCGGCTGGGTCTGGCGCCGCCGCACCATCTCCGCCGTGAACCTCGCGCTGGGCGCCCTGGGCCTGCTGATGGTCGCCCCGACGGTGTTCCTGCCCACCTACGCCCAGTCGGTGCTGGGCCTGAGCCCCACCGCGGCCGGTTTCGTGCTGTCGGTGATGGTCCTGAGCTGGCCGGTCTCGGCCGCCCTCAGCAGCCATGTCTACAACCGGCTCGGCATCCGCCGCTGCGCGATGCTCGGCATCGGCGCGGCCGGCCTGGTCCTGCTCGCCTTCCCGCTGCTGCCCTACCCCGGCGCCGCCTGGCAGCCCGCGCTGATCATGCTGGCGCTCGGTGCGGCCCTCGGTCTCTTCCAGCTCCCGCTGATCATCGGCGTCCAGTCCTCCGTCGGCTACCGGGAGCGCGGCACCGCCACCGCCTCCATACTCTTCTGCCGCCAGGTCGGCCAGTCGCTCGGTGCCGCGCTCTTCGGCGCCCTCGCCAACGCCACCCTCAACGACCGCCTCGCGCACGCCCCTTCGGGTATCCGTGCCGGCCTGCCCGGCGACCTCGACGCGGTCTCCCGCGCGCTGGAACACCCCGGCGACCTCACCGCACAGGCCACCGACTACCTCCGCCGCGCCGTCGACACCACCGTCGACCACGTCTACCTCGGCGCCGCCGCGGCCGCCGGACTCGCGCTGCTGGCCCTGCTGCTGGCACCGCGGCACTTCCCGGTGCACCCGGACACCGGCGGTACGGGCGAGAGCGAGGGCAGAGGAACGGGCGACGGCAGGGGCACGGGTGAGGGCGCGGGAACGGGCGACGCGACGGGCACGGCCGAGGGCACAGGCACGGGTGCGGGCGGGCCGGGCGGGGCCTGACCGGAGACCGGCGTCCGGGCGGTGGCGTGGCCGTGGCCGTACGTCAGGCGCCCGTGCCGCCGCCCGGGCGGGGCAGCTGTGTCTCCAGGGTGTCCTCCGCGTCGGGGCCGTCGGCCTCCGGGGCGTCGGCCTCCCGCCCGCCGCCGGGCGTCCCGTCGTCCTCGTCCGGTGCCGGTGCCTTCCCGGTGAGCGCGGCCAGGCTGTTGCGTACATGGGTCATATGGGTGCGGACCTCTTCGCGCTCCGCGTCGTGCTCCCGCAGGATCCGCGCCGTGGTGCGCTCGATGCGCTCCACCTCTGCCTCGGCCTGGGCCAGCAGACCGGCGCCGCGGTCCTCGGCGTCCTCCTGACGGTGCCGGGCGGCCTCCTCGGCCTCGGCGTAGCGCCGCTCGCTGTCGGCGCGGGCGGCCTTCCCGCGGGCGTCCAGCTCCGCCACCAGCCGGTCGGTCTCCGCCTCCCGCTCCGCGATCTCCCGCCCGGCCGCGTCCCACTCGTCGGTCTGCCGCTTCTCCTGGTCGCGCAGCAGCTGCGCGGTCCGCCGGTGCACCTCCGCCAGCTCCGCGGCGGCCTCCTTCCGCAGCTTCCCGGCCTCCTCGGTCGCCACGGTCACCAGCTCAGCGGCCTCTCCCCGCGCCGCCTCCCCGATGCGCCGGGCCCGGGTCTCCGCGTCGCCGCGCCCCGCCTCCGCCGCCTTCTCGGCCGCCTCCCGGACCTCGTCCGCATACACCGCGGCCGCGTCCCGGAGCTCCTCGTCCGCCTGCGTTGCCCCGGCCCGCAGCCGCACCGCCTCGGACTCCGCGGTCGTCAGGATCAGCCGGGCCTCGCTGCCGAGCGACTCGTACGTCTGCGGCGGCAACTGCGCCACCCGCTCTTGCAGTTCGGCGAGTTCGGCCGCCATCTCGTTGGACAGGACCGTGAGCCGCGCGGCGCGCTCCCAGCAGGAGTCGCGGTCGACCGAGAGCCCTTCGACGCGGCGGTCCACGTCCTCCGGCCGGTAGCCACGCCCTCGTACGGTCTCGAACCCGTGAGGCGAAACCGATGCACTCATCCTCAAGCCCCTCTCCGCCGCGGCCGTCGTGCGATCCGCGACCTTCCGCGCTCTTTCGCATGGTTGTGTGCAGGACTGTGCCGTTATGCGCACTTCCCTGGGAATCGGTGCGAGATCGCACCCTCGCGACACTTCACCCCATCCACCCCACCAGGATGCGTTATTTGGTGCCAGAAGTCGGAATCCGCTCGTCGTGGCGCAGCGCCCCGAACAACTCCCGCGCACCGCTCTCGTTCCACGGCAGCACCGACCCGACACCACTGACCATCACCCCGGGCCGCTGCACCGGAACCGTCGTCGCCGTGCCCTCGCCCCCGGCGATCTGCTTCATCGACCAGCCCATATCCAGCACCCGCGCCAGGTCCGCGCCGTCGTCCACGACCAGCGCCGCCAGCGAGGTGTCCAGCACGCGCTTCAGCCGGTCCGGGTCGAGGAGCACCGACGGGGCGGTCATCTCCTCCGCCACCGCACCGAGCAACTGCCGCTGACGCTTCACCCGTCCGAGGTCACCCTCCGGGTCGGCGTACCGGGCCCGTACGAACGCCAGCGCCTCGGCACCGTTCATCCGCCGGCAGCCGGCCGGGAAGTCCGCGCCCGACTTCTCGTCCTTCAGCGGGGCGTCCAGACAGAGCCGCACCCCGTCGAGCGCGTCCACGACCTGAACGAACCCCAGGAAGTTCACCTCGGCATAGCGGTCGATCCGCAGTCCGGTCGCCTGCTCCACCGTTCGGGTGAGCAGCTGCGGGCCGCCGTCCGCATATGCCTCGTTGATCTTCCGGCTGCCATGGCCGGGTATCGGGACGTAGCTGTCGCGCGGCAGGCTGACCAGCGTGGGGCCGTGCTCACCGGAGTGCAGCACCATGATCGTGTCGGTGTTCTGCACCTCGTTGTTGCCGACATGCAGCCGCTCGCGCTGCTCCGGGGTCAGCGCGGTACGGCTGTCCGTACCGACCAGCAGCCAGTTCGTGCCCTTGCCCGCGGCCGGACGCCCGGCGTAGTCGCCCAGCGCATCGACGTGCTGGAGCTGCCGCCCCGCCGAGACGTACAGCCAGGCCCCGCCCGCGACCACCAGGGCGATCAGCACCAGCAGCGTCACCAGGGTCCAGGTGAGCCACGCCCGCCGGCGGCGGCGCGGCCCCGGCCTGCGCGGCGGCCGGCCCGTCGGCCCGCGGTGCCACCACCGCGGGCGCCCTGCCCGGTACAGCGTCGTCGACGACGCCTGCGACAACGGGGGTATGGGACGGCCCATATACGCATGGTCGGGGCGCCCGGCCCATCCCGCAGGTCGAGCGCCCTGACCTGGCCCGGCGGCAGCATCCGCCGCCGGGCCGGTGACGCAGTGTTACAGCAGCCCGTCCCACATCTGCTCCAGCAGGACCGACCACCAGGTCTCCGGCGACCCCAGCGCGGGCGGGTCCAGCGCGACCAGCTGCGCCTGGAAGTCGACGGTCCAACGGCCCGCCTGCTCGGGCGTCAGCCCGTACCGCAGCCGCCACATCCGCCCCAGCATCGCCAGACAGCGGGTGAACTCCGGCAGCCCCGAGTTCACGAACTGCGGCGTCGCCGGCTGACCGCCCGGCCCGGCCTCCATGGGCACCGCCACGATGTGCGCGGTCCCGTACTGCACACACAGCTGACGGCCGAAGTCATTGCCCATCACCAGATACGAACCGGCGTCCGCGGCCGGCTGCACCATCCGCTCCGCCGCCAGCTCCGCCAGCGTCGGCACCGGACGGCCCGGCTGCGCCTGCGCCCAGAAGAACGGCCCGAAGTCGACCGGCAGCCCGGCCCACACCAGCATCTGCGCCACCACATCGGGCACCCCGTGCCGGGAGACCGCCCGCTGATCGAAGCGGAACAGGGCCTGCGGGCCGAACGCCTGCTCCAGCTCCTGCCCGATCATCTGCGGGGGCACCGGCGGCACCGGCGGTACCTGCGACGGATGCGGCAACGGCACCCGCACCGGCGCCGGCCGCGCCGGGCCGTCCGCGACCTGGTGCAACTCGCCCTGATGCTCGACGAGATGCCGTACGCCCTGCTGGCGCGAGGCATGGTCCCGGCCGTACGCGGCGGTGTGGCTGATCCGCACCTGCGGCCAGTTGTCCCGGATCATCCGGGCGCAGTAGCCACCCGGCAGATCACAGCACTCCAGCTCGGTGTGCAGCTCCAGCACCTGCTGCGGCGGGACGTTCATCCCGCGCAGCTCGTGCAGCAGCTGCCACTCCGGATGCGGTGTACCGGGCGCGGAACGGCGCACGATCTTCTGCTCGGACCCGTCCGGCGCGCGATAGCTCAGCACGGCCATATAGCCCGGACCGACCGTCGGCTGACCGCTCGGCGCCTGCGGATAGCCGTACGCACCGCCGCCGGGGCCCGGCGCACCGGGCGGTCCCTGCGGAGGACCGGGCGGCGCCGCGGGCGGGGGCGTGGGACCGGCCGACGGCGGCACACCGGGGACACCCGGCCCGCCGGGACCACCGACACCGCCGCCGGGCAGCGCCGCGCCGCCGGCCAGCATCGTGGCGGCCGCATGCACGCCGCCGGTACCGCCCGCGGCGGGCGGCGGGGGCGGCGGGGGCGGACCGCCCTGGCCGCCGGAGCTCCGGCCGTCCGCGGGCACCCCGGGCTTACCGGGCGGGCCGGGAGGCTTGGGCGCGCCCGGCACACCGGGCGGCGCGGGCGGCAGCGGCACCCCGGGGCCGGCGGCGGCACCGCCCGCACCCCCGAGGGGCGCCTGAAGGGCCGCGCCGTCGGCGAGCATCGTCGCGGCGGCATGCACCCCGCCGGACCCGGGACCGCCGGCCGCGGGGGAACCCGCGCCACCGGAGCCGGACCCGTCGGACGCCGCCGCCCCGCCCGGCCCGTCCACCGCGCTGAGATCCACCTCCGCCGCGTCCAGCTGCGAGACCAGCTGCGTCGGCACATAGCCACCGGCCGGCACGCCGGGCGCACCGGGGCCGGACGCCGCGGGCCCGCCGGGGCTCACCCCGGCGTCGCCTCCGCCGGCCTGCGGCGGCGCACCGGCCCGGCCCGCACCGGGCGGACCGGGTGCGGCGGGCGGCGGGGGCGGGCCCGCGGCGGCGTTACCGGGCAGCGCCGAGCCGTCGGCCAGCATCGTCGCGGCAGCGTGCACCCCACCGCCCACGGGCGGCGCGGGCGGCGCGGCAGGAGGCGGCACACCCGGGCCGGCCGCGGCGGGTGTACCGGCGCCCGGCGGGGGCGGCACATCGGTGACCGGCGCGCCCGAGGGCGGCGGCAGATCCGGCAGCGGCGCGGCGGCCGGCGGCGCGGGCGGCACCGGCGGCGGCAGCGGACCGCCGGCCGGCCGGGCCCCGTCCTCCGGCAGCGCCGGTGAGACCTGCGTACGCGGCAACTGACTGCCGCCGTGCAGAAGTTCGGTCTTGGCGTCCGGCCGGGACCGCGGCGCCGACGGGGCGTCGTCCTCCTCGTCGAAACCGGCCAGCGGCGGTGCGAACACCGTCGCGGGCAGCCCCACCGAGCGGTCCTCGCCGCCCGCGCCGGAGGTGGTGTCCGCGTCGGCCCACGGCGTCGGCACTCCGGAGGCACCGGCCCCCGGGCCCGTCTCCGCCGCCTGCGCACCGCTCTGCGCGGCCGCGCCGTCCGTGCCGTTGACGCTCACCTCGGCCCAGGCGTCGGACGCCGACGGCGCGGGAGCGGGAGCGGGAACGGACGGCGGGGCCGCCGGGGCCTGCGCACCGCCCGCGTCCCGCCGCTCCACAGCGCCCCGCGCGTCCGCCGCCTCCTGCAACCACTCCGGCGGCGTCAGCAGGAACGACGTGGCCTCCAGGTCGATCCGCTGCGGCGGCGCCCCGTCCGCGCCGCCGTCCACCGCGGCGCCGTACTCCTCCTCGTAACGCCGGATCACCTCGCCCACCGGCAGCCCCGGCCACAGCGTCGTCTCCCCGCTGTCCCGCGCGATCACCAGCCGGGCTCGGCCGCCCTCCGCCGCCGGGCCTTCCCCGTCCCGGTCCTCGGCCCAGGCCACGAAGCCCAGGTCGAACTCCCGCACCCGCACCTCACGATGGAGCGCCGCCGGCACATCACCGTTCACCCACCGCTCGGCGCGCTCCTGCGCCTGCGCGAACGTCACCACCGTGCTCAGCTCCCCACCGCGACCGCGTACGCGAAACCGCCGTCGACCATCAGATCCGCCACCGTCTCCAGCTCCGGCGGATTGCCCGCCAGCCGCTGGAGAAAGTCATCGAAATCCGCGCCGCACGGCAACAACAGCCGCTCGACCCGCTCCTGCACCGTCCACCCGTCCTGGTCCCGCGCATCGTCGTACGGGCAGAACCACACCGAGCCGGGCGCCTCGCCGCGCACCTTCACCGCGACCACCCCGCCCTGTACGAACGCCACGCCCAGATAGTCCTTGGTGAAGTGGTCCCGCAGGCACTTGTTCACATAGAGCAGGTCGTTGACCGCCGCGTCATCGCGCACCGTGAAGAACGGCTGGTCGACCAGCAGCCCCAACTCCGCGTCCAGCGCCGCCCCTACCGGTGCGCAGCCGCCCGCCGCCTTCAGGAACGACCGGTAGGCACCCGGCAGCCGGTAGCCCAGCGCCTCCTCCGCCTGCGCCAACTGCTCCTCGCTCACGGACAGCTCACGGTGCGGCAGCCCGAAGTGCGCCGGCCGGGTCTCCTGCAACGGGCGGGTGCCGCGCTTGTCGTGCGCCACGGCCGCCGTCGCCAGCCCCCCGTGATGCCGCAGCAGCGCCTTCACCTCGACCGGGATCAGCTCCATCCGCCGGGTGCCGGCCACGTGATGCCAGGTCCAGCCGTGCGGTGTCGCCACCGCCGGCACCTCTATCCAGAGCTCGTGCCCCTGCGCGTGCAGGGCCGCGTTCGCCGAGACATAGTCCGTCAGCCGCAGTTCATCGACGCCGAAACCCTCCGGCGGCTCGGCGATCTCCGCCGCCGCGCGCGCATACGGCGAGAACTCCGGGAATCCCCGTTCGTCCATCCGCACACCGGCGGGGTACCGTGCGGCTCGGACCGGATCCGGAAAATGCACGACCTGCCCGGCATAGGCCGAATTCGGTGGCGCGGCATGTCCCGCCGCCTGGGGGCCGGGGAGTGCCCCCAGCCCTTGCCGACCTGTCGTCATCGCGCGTGCCCCCTGGCTGAAGCTGGCTTTGGAGCACAGCCTAAGCCGTACCGCAATGCCGTCCCCTCCTCCCCCGCCCCCGTCCGTCAGCCCCGCGACACACCGATGTCACCCACCGCCCCACCACCCCCGAGCCCCCGCGCACCACCCCGCCCACCAGCCCCGTTGCCCCGCGACCGACGCCCCGTCAGGCCGCCGTAAGATCACCGGCAGCCCGCCCGACTACCGCAACACCCAGCACATTTGGCAGGCTGACCATCCCCCATCTACGGCGGGGGGACCCCCAGCTACACGGGGATTCGGGGAGGGAATGCACCACCATGAGCACCACTGCACGCCACCACAACTCAGCCGCCGGCGACCCCCGCATCGGCTGGAGCGGCACCGCCGACGGCGCACCCGCCCTCCACCACCGCCGCGACGGCATCCTCCCCACCATCGGCGCCGCCCTGTCGGTACGCGGACAAACGCTCACCTGCACCGCCGGCAAGGCCGAACAGCCCCCCGCCCTGCACCCCCTCGTCCAGGACTTCCTCGACACCCTCCCCACCGCACAACGCGAACGTTTCACCGGACGCTGCCCCGAAGCCGTCCTGCTCTCCCGGCACCTCACCGCCGTCGAGGGCAACCGCGGCAAACGCGCCTCCCGCAAGCCCCTCACCAACGGCGAAGCCCGCCGCTCCCTCAAACACTCCAAACTCACCGCCCGCCACATCCGCGAGGACGGCGACCCCCAGCACGGCAGCTACGCCCCGCCCTGCCGCTCCTGCGACGCCCTCCTCGCCCACTTCGGCGTCATGCCCATCAGCGGCACCACGCCCACAGGAAGCTGACCGCCACCATGCCGCCCACCACCCCCGGCCCCCGCACCCCCGCCCACGACCGGACCGACTCGACCCGCTTCCCCGCGGCCGTCGACGTCGCCCTGCACGAAGCCGGCTGGCACCCCGGCCGCTGGGACATAAAGCAGGCGGAACACTGGGCCGACACCCTCCGCGCCCACACCTCCCCCGCGGGCCACCGCCACACCGTCTTCGCCGCCGCGGTCGAAGCCTGGGCCGAATTCGGCGGACTGCACCTCACCGGGCCCGGCCCCGGCCGGCACATCGCCCCCACCCCGTTCGCCGTCGACCCGCTGCACGGCCTCCACCTCGCCCGTACCCTCGGCGACCTCGGCCGCGCCCTGGAGACCGACGTGGCTCCCCTCGGCCGCGAAGAACTCACCACCCACGACGGCGCCGTCTACGGCCAGGCCACCCTCGCCATCGACACCGAAGGCCGGGTCTACAGCCTCGACCACACCGGCGACTGGTACCTGGGACCGGACATCGACAGTGCGCTGGGGGTCCTGGTGCTGGGGACCCGGCCCGTACGGCTGGGCGTCGCGGGCCATACCGGCGACTGAGCCGTCACGCCTGCGCGCAGGGCGCGGTCAGCGCACCGCGGAGGCCGCCGGCAGCACCGCCGACACCCGGAAGCCACCGGCCTCCGTCGGGCCCGACACGAACACCCCGCCCAGCGCCGTCACCCGCTCCCGCATCCCCACCAGGCCATTGCCGCCACTGGGCAGCCCGGCATCGGCTGCGCCGCCCTCGCTGGGGCCGTTCTCCACCTGTACGGCGAGCTCACCGTCCCGGTGCGCCAGCCGCACCCGCGCCCGCGCCCCCGGCGCATGCTTGTGCACGTTCGTGAGCGCCTCCTGCACCACCCGGTAGACGGTCCGCTCCACCGGCGGCGCATACCGCTGCCCGGCGGCAGCCGCCGGTCCCCCGTCGGCCTCCCCGTCCACGGTCAGCTCCACGACCATCCCGGCCGCCCGGGACTGACCCACCAGATCCGCCAGCTCCGCCAGATGCGGGCCCTCGGCATCCGTCTCCGCGGCAGCCGGCGCCGGCACCGGCGCGCCGCCGTCAGGACCGTCCCCCGCGGACTCCGCCACCACGGACGTCTCCGGCGACCGCGCCTGCACCGTCGCCTGCGCCCCCGCCCGGGAGGCCACCGCCGCCAGCCGCTCGGGCGCACCCGACGCCGCGGCGCCCCGCACCGGCGCCCCGTCGGCGGTCCGCAGCACCCCCAGCATCTCCCGCAGCTCCGTCAGCGCCTGCCGTCCCATGTCACCGACCAGCCCCGCGTTCTTCGACGCCTTCTCCGGGTCCTTCAGCGCCACCGCCTGCAACGCCGCGGCATGCACCACCATCAGACTCACCCGGTGCGCGACCACGTCGTGCATCTCCCGCGCGATCCGCGTCCGCTCCTCGTTACGGGCCCACTCCGCCCGCTCCTCGGCCCGGTCCGCCAGCAGCGACAGCTCGCGCTCCAGACCGTCCGCCCGCTCCCGCAGGCTCTCCACGAGCCGCCGCCGGGCCCCCACATACAGCCCCCACAGCACCGGCGGCGCGGTCAGCACCAGCCCCAGCGCCAGCGACATCGCCGGCAGCAGCCACATCGGCGGCTGGAAGTCCTCCTGCGCCAGTACGTCCTGCCGCAGGCTGAGGAACGTCGTCACCAACGTCCCCACCACGGTCATCCCCGCCAGCACCCCGGTGATCCGGCGCGGCACATCCGAGGCGGCGAGGGTGTACAGCCCCACCGTGCTCAGCAGCCCGCCCATCTCCGCCGGGATCACCGCTATCGAGACCAGCACCACCGCCACCGGCCAGCGCCGGCGCACCAGAAGCACCGGCCCCGCCAGCAGGCCGAGCAGCACCCCGACCAGCTCGGGCAACTGCGCCCCCGAGGCGAACCGCGCGCCCTCGAACGCGCACTCCACCGCGGAAGCCGCCGCCAGCACCACATCCAGCACGGCACTCCGCCGCCGGGCCCACCACCACGGCCCGCTCAACGGCGCACCCCGCGGACCCACACCTTCACTTGCCCCCGTCGCGGTCATACCGACCAGCCTACGGGCGCCCGCGCCCGATTCCCCCGGCCCGATATCGGCCACAGCCGGGCCGTTACCGGCCCCCTACCGCCGGTCATCCCTCGAACTAATGAACCGCCCACATTTTCGACGCTTTCGCACACCCGCACACGCCACCCTGTTCCCATGCCGAACCCCCACCGGGAACCCCCCGACTACGAGTCCTTACGCCCCGAGGCCGTCGCGCTGCGCCGGGCCGGCCTCAGCCGCCGCCAGATCCGCGACCGCCGCCACCTCCACAACAACGACATCCTCAACCGCCTCCTCGAAGGCGTCCCCGCCCCCGGGTGGACCCGCCGCCCCAACGCCAAGGACGACCTCCGCGCCCGCGCCCGCGAACTGCGCAAGCAGGGCCTGACCTACGACGCCATCCAGGTCGAACTGGGCTGCTCGAAGAGCTCGATCTCCCTGTGGGTACGGGATCTGCCGAAGCCGGAGCCGCGCCGCACACCGGCGGAGCAGGCCCGGATCGCCCGCGAAAAGCGGTGGGAGCACGAGCTGGCGGTACGGGACAGGGAACGCCGGGAAACGAAGAGCGCAGCGACCCAGGAGGTCGGTGACCTGTCGGACCGGGAGCTCCTCTTCGCCGGAGCCGCCCTCTACTGGGCCGAGGGCGCCAAGGACAAGCCGTACAAGCGGCGGGAACACGTCCAGTTCGTCAACAGCGACCCCGGCGTCATCGAGGTCTTCCTGGCCTGGCTGCGCCTGCTAGGCGTGGAGCCGGATCGGATTGCCTACCGGGTCATGATCCACATGACTGCCGACGTGGAGGCGGCCGAGCGCTACTGGGCCGAACTCGTCGGCGTGGACGTCGCCTCGCTCCAGAAGACCACGATCAAGAAGCACAACCCCAAGACCACGCGCAAAAACGTCGGGGAGGGCTACCGCGGCTGCCTGGTGATCCGGGTGCTACAAAGCGCAGAGCTATACCGTCGCATCGAAGGCTGGTGGTACGGCATAGTGTTGGGTGCCAAGCGGCCAGACTAACGAGATGTCCAGTTTGGACCGCTTCGCTATCCCCTGTGGTGTAATTGGCAGCACTGAGGCTTTTGGTGCCTTATGTCCGGGTTCGAGTCCTGGCAGGGGAGCACATGCACAACGGGCGAATTTCCGGGTCCTGACCACCACGTCAGGACCCGCCCGCGTTTCGGCTGCAATACGCACCGGTATCCTTCGGATGACCACCACCCGAAGTAGCCAAGAAGCCGAAGGGCATCCCCGTGAGCGCCAACCGCCCGGCAGCCGTCGTCGTTCTCGCAGCGGGTGAGGGCACCCGCATGAAGTCGGCCACCCCAAAGGTCCTGCACACCGTCAGTGGCCGCTCCCTCGTCGGCCATGTCGTCGCCGCCTCCCGTGAGCTGGACCCCGAGCATCTCGTCGTGGTCGTCGGCCACGCCCGTGAGCAGGTGCGGGCACATCTCTCCGAGGTCGACCCCGGCGTGCGCACCGCCGTGCAGCACGAGCAGAACGGCACCGGTCATGCGGTGCGTACGGCTCTGGAGGAGCTGAGCCAGAGCGGTGTGGCCGTCGACGGCACGGTGATCGTCGTCTGCGGCGACACCCCCCTGCTGACCGGTGAGACGCTCCGGCTGCTCGGTGACACCCACGCCGCGGACGGCAATGCCGTCACGGTCCTGTCGGCCGAGGTGCCGGACGCGACGGGCTATGGGCGCATCGTGCGTGAGGAGAGCTCGGGCGCGGTGACCGCGATCGTCGAGCACAAGGACGCGAGCGTGGCGCAGCGGGCGATCCGGGAGATCAATTCCGGGGTGTTCGCCTTTGACGGGCGGCTGCTGGTCGATGCGCTCGGCAAGGTGCGGACGGACAACAGTCAGGGCGAGGAGTACCTGACCGATGTGCTGGGCATCGTGCGGGAGGCCGGGCACCGGGTCGGTGCGGCGGTGGCCGCGGACCACCGGGAGATCCTGGGGATCAACAACCGGGTACAGCTGGCGCAGGCGCGGCGGCTGCTGAACGACCGGCTGCTCGAGCAGGCGATGCTGGCCGGTGTGACGGTGGTGGATCCGGCGTCGACGTGGGTGGATGTCTCGGTGACGTTCGAGCCCGATGCCACGGTGCATCCGGGGACGCAGCTGCTGGGTGCCACGCATATCGCGTCGGGTGCCGAGGTGGGTCCGCATTCCCGGCTGACGGATACGTCGGTGGGTGCGGGCGCGGTGGCGTCGTTCACGGTGGCCGAGGGTGCGCGCATTGGCGACGGGGCGAATGTCGGGCCTTACGCCTATCTGCGCCCGGGAACGGATCTTGGTCCGAAGTCGAAGGCCGGTGCGTACGTGGAGATGAAGAACGCGTCGATCGGCGAGGGCACGAAGGTGCCGCATCTTTCCTATGTGGGGGATGCGACGATTGGCGAGTTCACCAATATCGGTGCGGCGAGTGTCTTTGTGAACTACGACGGTGAGGCGAAGCACCACACCACGGTCGGTTCACATTGCAGGACGGGGTCGGACAACATGTTTGTGGCTCCGGTCACGATCGGGGACGGCGCTTATACGGCGGCCGGCTCGGTTATCACCAAGGATGTGCCCCCGGGTTCGCTGGCGGTCGCGCGTGGCCAGCAGCGGAATATCGAGGGTTGGGTCGCGCGCAAGCGGCCTGGAAGCGCCGCCGCGCAGGCGGCTTCGGCTGCTCGCCAGGAGTCCGAGGGCGAGCGGTGATCGTGCAGAGGGCACGCCGTGCGGGGCGTACCGTGATGAGCGCACGCAAACTGTGATTCGAGGAGATTTGCTGTGACCGGGATCAAGACGACCGGCGAGAAGAAGCTGATGCTCTTCTCCGGCCGCGCCCACCCCGAGCTTGCCGAGGAGGTCGCGCACCAGCTGGGTGTGGGCCTGGTCCCGACGAAGGCATTCGACTTCGCCAATGGCGAGATCTATGTCCGCTATCAGGAGTCGGCGCGTGGCGCGGACTGCTTTTTGATTCAGAGCCACACGGCTCCGATCAATAAGTGGATCATGGAACAGCTGATCATGATTGATGCGCTGAAGCGGGCCTCGGCCCGGAGCATCACCGTGGTCGTGCCGTTCTACGGTTATGCGCGTCAGGACAAGAAGCACCGCGGCCGTGAGCCGATTTCGGCGCGGCTGATCGCGGATCTGATGAAGACCGCCGGTGCGGACCGTGTGGTGACGGTGGATCTGCACACCGACCAGATCATGGGCTTCTTCGACGGCCCGGTGGATCACCTTTTCGCGCTGCCGGTTCTCGCGGACTACGTGGGCGCGAAGGTGGACCGCGAGAAGCTGACGGTCGTGTCGCCGGACGCGGGCCGGGTGCGGGTGGCGGACCGCTGGTGTGACCGTCTGGGCGCGCCGCTGGCGATCGTGCACAAGCGGCGCGACAAGGACGTGGCGAATCAGGTCACGGTGCACGAGGTCGTCGGCGATGTGCAGGACCGGGTGTGTGTCCTGGTCGACGACATGATCGACACCGGTGGCACGATCTGCGCGGCGGCCGATGCGCTGTTCGCGAATGGTGCGTCGGATGTCATCGTGACGGCGACGCACGGTGTGCTGTCGGGTCCGGCCGCGGACCGGCTGAAGAATTCGAAGGTGAGCGAGTTCGTGTTCACGAATACGCTGCCGACGCCTTCGGAGCTGGAGCTGGACAAGATCACGGTGCTGTCGATGGCCCCGACGATCGCCCGGGCGCTCCGCGAGGTGTTCGAGGACGGTTCGGTGACGAGCCTCTTCGAGGAGCAGTGAGGCGAGCGGTGAGGTAGTTCTCCGCTGATCGACTTTGGGGCGGCCTTCCCGCCGGGTAGACTCATCGAGTTGCTCGGCGAGGGAGGCCGCCCTTTTGTGGTGGCTGTCCGTTATCGACGCGCTCTTCGTAGCAGGTCTGTCGTGGGCCGGGTAACGCCCACCAGATATTTCTGAGATACGAGGAGTGCAGTCATGGCTGAGGTCAAGCTCGACGCCCAGGTCCGTACCGACTTCGGTAAGGGTGCCGCCCGTCGCGCGCGCCGTGCGGACCTGGTTCCCGCGGTCATTTACGGTCACGGCGCGGAGCCGAAGCACGTGGCGATCCACAACCACGCGCTGATGATGGCCCTGAAGACCCCGAACGTGCTGCTGCGCCTGGAGTTCGACGGCAAGAGCGAGCTGGTCATCCCCAAGGCCGTGCAGCGTGAGGCGATCCGTGGCTTCCTGGTGCACGTGGACTTCCTGGCCGTGAAGAAGGGCGAGAAGGTCAACGTCGAGCTGCCGATCCACACCGAGGGCGAGCTGGCCCCGGGCGGCAACCTCCTCGAGTACGTGCTGAACACCCTGCCGGTCGAGGCCGAGGCCACCCACATCCCGGAGTCGGTGACGCTCTCCATCGCGGGTCTGGACGCCGGTCACTCGGTGCAGGCCAAGGACATCGCGCTGCCGTCCGGCGTCTCGCTGGCCGTGGAGGACGACGCCGTCGTGCTCCAGGTCGTCGCGGCGCAGGCGGAGGCGCCGGCCGAGGAGGCCGCCGAGGGTGAGGGCGCCGAGGGCTCCGAGGCCTGAGTCGTCTTTCGCTGAGGCGAGTTCTCAGCGCTTTGTCCAGCCGCTGCCGCGCGCCTTTGGGCGCGGGGTGGCGGTTGGGCTGTTTCATGGGCAGTTGCGGTCGGAGCCGGCGGGTGTGGCCGGCGGATGTGGGAGTGACTGAGATGGCGGACGCTGATCCGTGGCTGGTGGTGGGGCTGGGTAATCCGGGCCCGGAGTATGCGCGTAATCGCCACAATGTGGGCTTCATGGTGGCGGATTTGCTGGCGGAGCGCATGGGGGGCCGTTTCAAGGCGCACAAGTCACGGGCTCAGGTGGTGGAGGGGCGTTGTGGTGCGCCGGGCCCGTCGAGCCGTCGTGTGGTGGTGGCGAAGCCGGGGACGTTCATGAATCTGTCGGGTGGGCCGACGACCGCGCTGCGGGATTTCTACAAGGTGCCGGTGGCCCATATCGTGGCGATTCACGATGAGTTGGATATTGATTACGGTGCGCTGCGGCTGAAGCTGGGCGGCGGTGACAACGGTCACAACGGTCTGAAGTCGATCACGAAGTCGCTGGGGGCGGAGTATCACCGGGTGCGGTTCGGGATCGGGCGTCCGCCGGGCCGTATGCAGGTGGCGGATTTCGTGCTGAAGGACTTTTCCGCAGCCGAGCGGCGTGAGTTGGACTATTTCGTGGACCGTGCGGCGGATGCGGTGGAGACGCTGATCGTCGACGGCCTGGAACGGGCGCAGAGTACGTACAACTCCTGAATGGGACAGGTGTGGTCAGGCTCTGACGAACCGTTTTCGGAGGTTGACCGGGTGCTGGTGGATGGCCAAGGATCGCGGCCATGCCCAGAAGCAGCACGCGCACCCGTTCGGTCAGACGTAGTCGTTCCCGGCGGGTCGGTGAGAGCGCCTACGGGGCGCTGCTCATCGCCCGGGTCGGGTTCATGGGCCTGCTGGCGCTGCTCCTGCTGGTGGCGGGGGTGTGGACGTCGTGGCAGACGGCGCAGTACGCGATGCTCGTCAAGGCGCAGGGGCGCGGGGTGATGACGGTGTCGGCGTGTGCCGGTGAACGGTGCACGGGCCCGTATGCGCCGTCGTCGGGCGGGACGCGGAAGCTGGCGAAGGTGTCGATCGCGGAGGGCGCCGCGGACAAGGGCACGCAGGTCGAGGTGACGGTCAAGCCGGGGACGAGGCATGCGGTGCGGACCGGGGCGGCCGGGATTCTGCACGCCTGGGTGCCGTTCGCGGGGTCGTTGCTGCTGGCGGCGCTGGTGGTGGCCGGGGGGATGCGGCTGCGGCGTACGGCGTGGGTGATGGGGTTGTTGGGGGCGGTGTTGCTGGGCGCGGCGTTCATGGCGCTCTAGGGCTTCCCCGGGATGGATACCGCTAGGACCTCCCGGGACTGCAAACGGCGGCGGCCCGTCCTCCTCGGTGGGAGGGCGGGCCGCCGCCGTGGTGTGTGCCGGGCCGGGTCAGCCGGTGTTGCGCAGTCCGGCGGCGACGCCGTTGACGGTCAGCAGCAGGGCGCGGGCGAGGACCGGGTCGGCCTCCTCGCCCCGTTCGGCGGCGCTGCGCTGGCGGTCCAGCAGCGAGACCTGGAGGTAGGAGATCGGGTCCAGGTAGGCGTCGCGGATGTGGAAGGTCTGCTTGAGGACCGGGTTGGAGTCGAGGAGTTCCTTCTCGCCGGTGACGCGCAGGACCTCGGCGACGGTGAGCTCGTGCTCGGCCTTGATGACGTCGAAGACGTGCTTGAGCTTGTCGGGGACCAGGGTGTCGACGTAGTGCTGGGCGATCCGCAGGTCGGTCTTGGCCAGCGTCATGGTGACGTTGGCCAGGAAGTTGCGGAAGAAGTGCCAGTACTCGTGCATTTCGTCCAGCACGCTGTCGAGTCCGGCCTCGCGGGCGGCCTTGAGGCCGGTGCCGACGCCGAACCAGCCGGGGACGATCTGGCGGGACTGGGTCCAGCCGAAGACCCACGGGATGGCGCGCAGTCCGTCGAGGCCGGCGCCGGAGTCGGGGCGGCGCGAGGGGCGCGATCCCAGGTGGAGCTCGGCGAGCTGGTCGACGGGGGTGGAGGCGAAGAAGTACGCGGGCAGGTCCGGGTCCTCGACGAGACGGCGGTAGGCACCGTGCGCGGCCTCCGAGACCCGCTCCATGGCCGCGTCCCAGCGGGCCAGCGCCTCGTCGGACTGCCGGGGCGCGGTGTGCAGGGCGGATGCCTGGAGGGTGGCGGCGACCGTCAGCTCCAGGTTCTCCCGCGCCAGCGACGGGACCAGGTACTTGTCGGAGATGACCTCGCCCTGCTCGGTGACCTTGATCTCGCCTTCGAGGGTGCCGTAGGGCTGGGCGAGGATCGCGTCGTGGGAGGGGCCGCCGCCGCGGCCGACGGTGCCGCCGCGGCCGTGGAAGAGGCGCAGCCGTACGCCGTGCCGGTGGGCGACGTCGCGCAGCAGGCGCTGGGCGCGGTGGATCTCCCACTGGGAGGTGGTGATGCCGCCGAACTTGGAGGAGTCGGAGTAGCCGAGCATGACCTCCTGGACGTCGCCGCGCAGGGCGACCAGGCGCCGGTAGGAGGGGTCGGCGAGCATCTCGTCGAGCAGCTGGTCGGCGATCTTCAGCTCGTCGGTGGTCTCCAGCAGCGGCACGATGCCGACCTTGGCCCAGCCGGCGTGCAGGTCGATCAGGCCGGCCTCGCGGGCGAGGACGGTGGCGGCGAAGACGTCGTCGGAGCCCTGGCACATCGAGATGATGTAGGACTCGATGACCTCGGGGCCGAAGGTGTCCTTGGCCTTGAGGATGGTGCGGAAGACGCCGAGCGTCTTGGCACCGGCCTCGTCGAGGGGGGCCGGGGTGGGGGCCAGCGGACGGCGTGAGCGCAGTTCCTTGGCGAGGAGCTTGCGGCGGTACTCGCGCGGCATGTCCACGTAACGCCAGGACTCCTCGCCGAGGCGGTCGAAGAGCTGGCCCAGGGTGTGGTGGTGCGCGTCGGCGTGCTCGCGGATGTCCATGGTGGCGAGCTGGAGGCCGAACGCGGCGATGGTGCGCAGGGTGCGCTCCAGACGGCCGTCGGCGACCAGGCCGCCGCGGTGTTCCCGCAGCGAGGTCTGGATGAGCGCGAGGTCGTCGAGGAGCTCGGTGGTGCCGAGGTAGTCCCGGCCGGGGACGTGCGGGGTGTCACCGGCGAGGCGCTCGCGGGTGTTGAGGAGCTTCTGCCGGATGCAGGTCGCCTTGAGGCGGTAGGGCTCCTCGCTGTTCAGCCGCTTGTAGCGCGGGCTGATCTCCGGGAGGAGGTCGAGGTCGCCCTGGAGGGAGGCCAGCAGCTCATCGGTGGCGCCGCAGTTGCGGATGGAGTTGGACAGCGCGCCGCGCAGCTCGTCGACGTGCTCCAGGGCGTCGGTGATGCCGTGCTCGTGCTGGAGCAGCAGGACGTCCCAGGTCACCTGGGGGGTGACGTTGGGGTTGCCGTCGCGGTCGCCGCCGATCCAGGTGCCGAAGGTGAGCGGGCGGGTGCCGGCGGGCAGCTCGGTGCCGGCCCGCTCCAGCTCGGCGGCGAGGTCCTCCAGGACGTCGCCGACCGCGCCGCGGCCCAGCTCGTCGAGGTAGTAGATGGCGTTGCGGGCCTCGTCGGTGGGCTCCGGGCGGGCGACGCGCAGCTCGTCCGTCTGCCAGATGAGGTCGATGTTCTCGGCCAGGCGGAGGTCGGCGCGGCGGCGCTCGCCGTCGGGGCTGTCCAGCAGCTCGGCGACCTTGCGGAGCTTGGTGAGGACGGAGCGCCGGGCGGCCTCGGTGGGGTGCGCGGTGAAGACGGGGCGTACGCCGAGGTTGCCGGCGGTCGCGCGCAGATGCTCGGGGTCGGCGTCCTTCAGCAGGTCGGCGGTGCGGGCGAGGATGCTGCCCTCGGCGGCGCGCCGGGCGGCCAGCTCGCGGCCGCGGTGGACCTGCTCGGTGACGTTCGCGAGGTGGAAGTACGTGGAGAAGGCGCGCACCAGCTTGGCGGCGGTGGCCAGGTCGGTGTCGCCCAGGAGCCCGGCTGCGGCTTCGCCGTCGGAGCGGGTCAGGGCGCGTACCTGCTCGACCAGGTCGAGCAGTTCCTTCCCCTCCTGTCGGACGAGGGTCTCGCCGAGGAGATCACCGAGGCGGCGGATGTCGGCACGCAGGGCGACGTTGTCGCTCGGGCCGGTTTCCGGGCCTTCGATGGACACGATCTCGGCTGGAGTGTTGTCGGCACTGCTCACAGGTGCGGCTCCTTGCGGCGATCAGGGACGTCGCACGTGACCCATGGGTGGGGCCGAAACGGGCGACGGGTTGGGCAGGTCTGATGCGGGCGGGTTGCGGACCGCGCTGTCCGACGTCCCCAGGATAGGTCTGCCCAGCCTCGCGGAATCACACCGTCCGCAGGGTGGGCACTGCGTCACAGCCGGGCGGGTGTGGCGCCTGTCACGGCCTTGCCCGGGGCGGCGGCACTGCCATACTTACGAGACCGTAGGTTACGGTTCCGTAGCCGTAGCCGTGCCCCCGAGCCCCCGACGAGGGACACCATGACCGCTGGTCCTGAAGCCGTAGAAGATCCCCCGATTCCCGCCGATTCCGCCGTCGGTCCGGCCGCCGGTGCGCCGGTGCCGTCCGCGACGCTCGGCGGTGAGCAGCGCAGGTCGGTCGAGCAGATCTCGCTGCTGCTGTTCATCACCGTCCCGTTCGTGGCGCTGGTGGCCGCGGTGCCACTGGCCTGGGGCTGGGGGGTGAGCTGGCTCGACCTGGCGCTGATGGTGGCGATGTACTACATCGGCTGCCACGGCATCACGATCGGCTTCCACCGTTACTTCACGCATGGTTCGTTCAAGGCGAAGCGGCCGCTGCGGATCGCGCTCGCGATCATGGGGTCGCTGGCCGTGGAGGGTCCGCTGGTGCGCTGGGTGGCGGATCACCGCAAGCACCACAAGTTCTCCGACGCCGAGGGCGACCCGCATTCGCCGTGGCGCTTCGGCGAGACGGTGCCCGCCCTGATGAAGGGCCTGTGGTGGGCGCACATCGGCTGGATGTTCGACGAGGAGCAGACGCCGCAGCAGAAGTACGCACCGGACCTGATCAAGGACCCGGCGATCCGGACGATCTCCCGCCAGTTCGTGCTGTGGACGGCGGTGTCGCTGCTGATCCCGCCGCTGGTGGGCGGCCTGGTGACCTGGTCCTGGCAGGGCGCGCTGAGCGCGTTCTTCTGGGGGTCCCTGGTCCGGGTGGCCCTGCTGCACCACGTCACCTGGTCGATCAACTCCATCTGCCACGCGGTCGGCAAGCGCCCCTTCAAGTCCCGCGACCGCTCCGGGAACGTCTGGTGGCTGGCCGTCCTCTCGTGCGGCGAGTCCTGGCACAACCTGCACCACGCGGACCCGACCTCCGCCCGGCACGGGGTGATGAAGGGGCAGCTGGACTCCAGCGCCCGCCTGATCCGCTGGTTCGAGAAGGCGGGCTGGGCGTATGACGTCCGGTGGCCGGACGCGTCCCGTCTCGATGCCCGACGCGCGCAGAAGGCCGCCGGGGGTGCCGCCCGGCGGTAGCGGGGAAGGCATGATTGACGGGTGGCGATCGACGACAGCAGTACCAGCGGCAGCAAAAGCAAGTCTTCCTCCGCGGGCACGCGGCGGGCCCGCAGGGTCCGGATGACCGGTGCGGAGCGCCGGGAGCAGCTGCTGGACATCGGTCGCACACTCTTTGCCGAGCGGGGCTACGAGGGCACGTCGGTGGAGGAGATCGCCGCAAAAGCCGGCGTGTCCAAACCGGTGGTCTACGAGCACTTCGGCGGCAAGGAGGGCCTCTACGCGGTGGTCGTGGACCGCGAGATGCGCCAGCTGCTGGACATGGTGACGGGCGCACTGACCGCCGGCCATCCCCGCGAACTCCTCGAACAGGCGGCCTTCGCGCTGCTCGACTACA
Source organism: Streptomyces sp. bgisy130 (assembly GCF_057708345.1). NCBI lineage: Bacteria > Bacillati > Actinomycetota > Actinomycetes > Kitasatosporales > Streptomycetaceae > Streptomyces > Streptomyces sp. bgisy130. The sequence continues at coordinate 58,689 of NZ_JBYISA010000033.1, read as the reverse complement.
TCGAGACCTTCACCGACGGCTTCCGCATCCTGGTCCGCGATTCCCCCGTGGCCCAGTCGACGGGTACGTTCGCCTCGCTCATCAGCGATATCGCCACCCAGGTCGAGGACATTCTGGGCCTGGAGTTCAAGGCCCGCGGCTTCGACCCGAAACTCGCCCCCCTCTATGCCCAGGCCCTGGTCGGCATGGTGGCCCTGACCGGCCAGTGGTGGGTCGACACCCGCAAACCGAAGAAGGCCGAGGTGGCGGCCCACCTGGTCAATCTGGCCTGGCACGGCCTGGGCAACCTGGAGGCCAGGCCCCGGTTGATAGGGCATCGGAAGAACTGAGCGGCTCCCGCTCTCCGCGGCGGCCCGCGTCCGGGCGGTGCGCGCGGAAGCAGGCCCCGCCGCACCCGCCGGCGCCTGCGCTCCGGCCTTCGTACGAACCGGGCGTGGGGGCTGCCGTGACAGCCGCCGGCGGGCGGGACGGGTCAGCCGGCCGCGGGCTTTCGGGCGACGGCGAAGATCCGGCGGAACGGGAAGACCGTGCCGTGGCAGCCGGTGGGGTACGCCTTGCGGAGGGCGTCGCGGTATTCGGCGAGGAAGGCTTCGCGGGCGGCCGGGTCGTTCTCCAGGGCGGTGAGGACGGGGCGCAGGGCGGTGCCCTTGACCCAGTCGAGGACCGGGTCGTCGCCCTCCAGGAGCTGGACGTAGGTGGTTTCCCAGACGTCGGCGGCGCAGCCGAGGTCGGCGAGGCGCTCCAGATAGTCGGCCGGTTCGAGGACATGGACGAAGCGGCGGCCGTGGGTGGTGAGCCGCTCGCGCCACTGGGGGGCGTCACACAGTTCGCCGAGGAGGGCGTGGCTGGGTGAGGTGAAATTGCCGGGGACCTGGAAGGCGAAGGTGCCGCCGGGGGCGAGGGCCTCGATCCAGCGGGCGAAGGAGTCCGGGTGGTTGGGGACCCACTGGAGGGCCGCGTTGGAGACGATCAGGTCGTAGGTCTCCTCGGGCGTCCAGTCGGCGGCGTCGGCGGGGGCGAAGTCGAGGTGGCCGCCGCCGGGGGTCGGGCCGGCGTAGGTCTCGGCCTCTTTGAGCATCTCCGGGGAGTTGTCGTATCCGGTGATGTGCGCGTCCGGCCAGCGGGTGGTGAGCTGGGCGGTGACGTTTCCGGGGCCGCAGCCGAGGTCGGCGATGCGGGCGGTGCGGTCCTGCCGGGGCAGGTCGGGTATCCGGTTGAGCAGGTCGTGGAACGGACGGGTACGGTGCCCGGAGTGGCGGAGGTATTGCTGCGGATCCCAGGTTGGTGCGTCGTGCATGTTCGAAACCCCTTTGCCGATGCAGGGCTGACACAAGGCCGGCACGGTCTGGTTCGGGCCGTCTCGGCTGGAAACCGAGCCCCCGGCCGACGATGCCCATAGTCCAGCGAAATATATCTCGACGTCAAGAGACTTCATGTCGACAGACCCTCTACACTGATCGTCATGGAGGACGAGGTCGACCGACTGGTCGCAGCATGGCGCCGCGAGCGCCCGGACCTCGACGTGGAGCCGCTTGAGGTCCTCAGCCGCGTCTCCCGGCTGGCCAGACACCTTGACCGGGCCCGCCGTATCGCCTTTTCCGAGGTGGGCCTGGAACCCTGGGAGTTCGACGTGCTCACCGCGCTGCGGCGGGCCGGGGCGCCGTATCAGCTCTCCCCCGGGGCGCTGCTGACACAGACACTGGTCACCTCGGGGACGATGACCAACCGCATCGACCGGCTGGCCAAGAAGAACCTCGTCGAGCGGCTGCCCGACCCCAGCGACCGGCGCGGTGTGCTGGTCAGGCTGACCGCGGAGGGCCGCGACAAGGCGGACCGGTCCCTGGCCGGGCTGCTGATCCAGGAGCGCGCGATTCTCGCCGAGCTCTCCCGGCAGCAGCGCGGCGAACTGGCCGGGCTGCTGCGGAAGTTGACCGGCCCGTTCGACAACACACCCGGCTAGGGGCCCAGAGGCGCGGCCGCCCCGGGCGCGTCCGGAGCGGCTTCCCGCACCGGCGTACGACCGGTTGGCGCACCGCATTTGGCAGCGCGAAAGAGGGTGGCGTGCGCCCCCTGAATCGACGCGCGCCCCTCTCCCTCTCTGTCCCCTTGCCCGCCGCTCGCCCCGTGGGCTTGGATCGCGCCATGAGCCAGCAGCGCGCATCGCATCCGCCGAACGGCCCGTACGGCAGGCGGTTCGAGGGCCGTACGGTCCTGGTGACCGGGGCCGCCGCCGGGATCGGGGCGGCCACCGCCGACCGGCTGGCGGCCGAGGGCGCCGGGGTGCTGCTGCTGGACATCGACGACGCGCGCGGCGAACGCACCGCGCGGCGGATCCGGGCGGCCGGCGGCCACGCCTCGTACGAGCACTGCGATGTGGCGGACGAGGACAACTGGCGGCGGGCCGTCGAGGCGGCGCGGCGGCGCTACGGCCCGGTGGACGGGCTGGTCAGCAACGCCGTTCTGGCGCATGTGGCGGCCGCCGACCGCACCTCGCTCGCCGACTGGGACCGGCAGCTGGCGGTCAATCTCACCGGTTCGTTCCTCGGCGTACGCGCCGCCCTGCCGGATCTGCGGGCGCGCGGCGGCGCGGTGGTGCTGACCTCATCCGTGCATGCCCTGGTCGGACTGCCAGGGCGGCCCGCCTACGCCGCGGCGAAGGCCGGGCTGACCGGTCTCGGCCGTCAACTGGCCGTCGAATACGGGCCGGAGGTGCGGGTCAACAGCGTGCTGCCGGGCCCCGTGCTGACCGCGGCCTGGGACGGTATCGGCGAGGAGGAGCGGCAGGCCAGCGCCGCGGAGACGGCGGCGCGACGGCTGGGGCGGCCCGAGGAGGTCGCCGCGGTCATCGCCTTTCTGCTCTCCCCCGAGGCGTCCTTCGTCACCGGCGCGAGCCTCGTCGTCGACGGCGGCTGGAGCGTGTACAAGAACTCCTCGTGAGGCGTGAGCTGTGCCCGCTGACGGCGGTGCCGCGGCGCCCCGCCCGGGCTTCGATCCGTAGGAAATCCATCGATCCGTAGGGGCATCCATGGGCATCCATTTCGGCGGCGACTACAACCCCGAGCAGTGGCCCGAGGAGGTGTGGGCCGAGGATCTGAAGCTGATGAAGGCGGCCCATGTCACCCTGGTCACCGCCGGGATCTTCTCCTGGGCCAAGGTCGAACCCCGGCCCGGAGACTGGGACTTCGGCTGGTTCGACCGCGTCATGGACGGGCTGGCGGGCGCCGGGATCGCCGTCTGTCTGGCGACGATGACCGCCTCACCGCCACCGTGGCTCTCCCGCGCGCACCCCGAGATCCTGCCCGAGGACGCCGACGGCCGGCGCCGCTGGCCCGGCGGCCGGCAGCACTACTGCCCCTCCAGCCCCGTCTACCGCACCCACGCCGTACGCCTCGTCGAACAGCTCGCCACCCGTTACGCCGGCCACCCCGCGCTCGCCATGTGGCACATCGGCAACGAGTACGGCTGCCACACCCGCCACTGCTACTGCGAGGTGTCGGCGGCGGACTTCCGGCGCTGGCTGAGCACGCGGTACGGGACCGTCGACACGCTCAACGCCGCCTGGTCGACGGACTTCTGGTCACAGGCGTACGGCGACTTCGACGAGGTGCTGCCGCCCCGCACCGCGCCCACCTTCCCCAACCCCGCCCAGCAGCTGGACTATCTGCGCTTCGGTGACGAGGCGCTGCGCGCCTGCTATCTGGCCGAAAAGGCGGTGCTGGAACGGGTCACCCCAGGCATTCCGGCCACCACCAATCTGATGCCGCAGCACAAGCCGGTCGACGCCTTCGCCTGGGCGCCCCATATGGACGCGATGGCGCTGGACTTCTACCAGGACCCCTATGTGCCCGACGACCACCTCCGGGCCGGCTATGTCTTCGATCTGATGCGCTCGGCCCGCTCCGGGCAGCCCTGGATGCTGCTGGAACAGGCGCCCGGCGCGGTCAACTGGCGGCCCCGCAACGGCCCCAAGCCGCCCGGCGCGATGCGGCTGTGGAGCTGGCAGGCCGTCGCCCAGGGCGCGGACGCGGTGCTGTTCTTCCAGTGGCGGCAGTCGCTGGGCGGCGCGGAGAAGTTCCACTCGGGGATGCTGCCGCACGGCGGGACCGACACCCGCATCTTCCGCGAAGTGACGGAACTCGGGCGGGAGTTGGCGGCACTGCCGGGGATCGAGGGGACCCGGTCGCGGGCCGAGGTGGCGCTGCTGGCGGACTGGCACAGCTGGTGGGCGCTGGAGCTGGACTCCAAGCCGTCGACCGCGCTGGACCACTCCCGTATCGCGCTGGACCACTACCGGCCGCTGTTCGAGGCGGGCGTGGCCTGCGATGTGCTGCCGCCGCGGCGCGACCTGTCCGGCTACCGGCTGGTCGTGGCGCCCAATCTGTATCTGCTCACCGCACCGGACGCCGAGCGGCTGGCCGCCTATGTACGCGACGGCGGGCAGCTGCTGGTGTCGTTCTTCTCCGGCATCGTCGACGAGCACGACCGGGTGCACCCCGGCGGCTACCCGGCGCCGCTGCGGGCGCTGCTGGGGCTGCGGGTGGCGGAGTTCTGGCCGCTGGACGCGGGCCGTTCGGTGGGCGTCGGCGACGGGGCCTACACGGGGCGGGCGGACCTGTGGTCGGAGGAGATCGACCTCGAAGGGGCCGAGGCACTCGCCCACTTCACGGACGGCGAGCTGGCCGGCCGGCCCGCGGTGACCCGGCACTCCTACGGGCGCGGCACCGTCTGGTACGTCGGCACCCGGCCCGATCCCGCGCTGATGCGGACGCTGCTGGACGATGTCCGCGCGGCGGCCGGTGTGGAACCCGTACTCCCGGGTCTGCCACCGGGCGTCCAGGCCACCGTCCGCGAGGGCACCGGCGGACGCTATCTCTTCCTGCTCAACCACGGGGCGGAGGCGGTGGAGGTCGAACTGCCGTCGCCGATGCGGGACGCGTTGGGGGCGGGGGGCACGGCCAGGGTCGGGGCCGAGACCGATGCCGGGGCCGGGGCCGGGGCCGGGGCCGGGGCCGGGGCCGGGGCCGGGGCCGGGGCCGGGGCCGGGGCCGGGGCCGGGGCCGATGCCGGGGCCGATGCCGGGGCCGATGCCGGGGCCGGGGCCGTCGGCCGGATCACCCTGGGCCCCCGGGGCGTGGCCGTGCTGACGGAGCCTTAGGGGGTGTGCTCTGCCCGGGGTGGGTGCGGATGTGATCACGCATCGGCCGGACCCGGCCGACGCCTGATCCGGCCCGTCACCCGAGGCGTTCGCCGGCCCGGCGGTCGCGCCAGGCCGGGGCGACGGCGGTGAGCATCAGCGCGGCGGTGAGGGTGAAGGCCAGGGGGTAGCCGACCCCGTCGGCGAGCACGCCGAACCCGAGGGCGCCGATGCCCATGCCCGCGTCGTAGGCGAAGTTCCACAGGGCGCTGGCCGTGCCGTAGCCGGCGGCGGAGACCCGCGCGTACATCAGGGTCAGGGTGGCGTTCTGGATGACCCCGAAGCCGATCCCGAACAGCGCCACACCGGCCATGACGGCGACGGGGCGGTGGGTCATCGCGGTGAGCAGCGTCCCCGCGGCCGCCGCGGCCAGGCCGGGCAGCACCAGTCCGGCCGGCTCGTGCCGGTCGCTGTGCCGGCCCGCGCCCCAGCGGGCCGCGGTGGCTGCCGCGGACTGCACGAACAGCGCCACGGAGACGAGGCCCAGGGAGGCCGACGGCACGGCCAGGGGGAGAAAGGTGACGAGGATGCCGGCCGCGAGCGCGGTGGCCGCGAAGACGGCGGCGGGCCGCGGCGGTCGGCGACCTGCTCAGAGGCGAGCGGCCCCGAGCCGCCATGACCTAGGCGCGTCGATCGGGATGCGCGGGGTCTCCCCGAGGGCGGTCGGCCCGCCCCCGCCCCCTCACGGCACCGGCACCGACGCCCCCGCGCCCGCCGTCTCCAGTTCGACCGGGCCGACGCCGGCCCGGCGGGCCAGGGCCACCGCCGCGAGGGTGGAGTGCACCCCGAGCTTGCCGAGCACGTTCTGCATATGGGTGCGGACCGTGTGCGGGGAGAGGAACAGCCGCTCGGCGACCGCCTTGCGGCCCAGGCCGGCCACCATGCAGCGCAGCACCTCACGCTCGCGCGGAGTCAGCGACTCCACCAGCCGTTCGCTCTCCGAACGGTGCTTGCGGGCGGCCGTCAGCTCCCGCAGGACGCCGGTCAGCAGCGCGGGCGGCAGATGCGTCTCGTCGCGCAGCACCCCGCGGATGACGGCGAGCAGCCGGGACAGCGAGCAGTCCTTGGCGACCCAGCCGGAGGCACCGGCCTGTAGGGCGGCAGCCGCGCGGCGCGGGTCGTCGCGGTCGGCGAGGACGACGGTGCGCAGATACGGATGGCTGGTGCGCAGGCCGGAGACCAGCGCGATGCCGTCCCGCGGCACGGCGCGCGGCACCGCGTCGCGGGCCGCTCCCTGGGCGGGCACCGCGAGCAGCGGCGCGGCGAGGTCGGCGTCGGCGAGCAGCACGTCGAAGCGGCGGCCGTCGGTGGCCGCGCGGTCCAGATTGCGCAGGGCAGCGGGGGCGCTGCCCGCGGCCGCGACGTCCACGTCCTGTTCCGCGGCGAGCGCGGCCGCCAGGGATTCGGCGAAGATGCGGTGGTCGTCGACCACCAGAACCCGGATGCGTTGCACAGAGACCCCCTGTCCCGGTGAACGGACCATAGCGGGCACGACGCCCGGATTGAAGATCGCCTCAGCCGCCCGGCCGCCGCCGTGCCGACATGACTACCCCACCCCGGGCGCCGTACCCGAACGGTCTCGCCCCCTGATCGGCACCGGCCCCCACCGGTGCAGGTTCCCAGCGTACGGACGGGGTGCGACGAGGGAAGGTGATTGGCGAAACTGCTCCGCCGGCCGGGCCATTCGGTGCCTGTCCGGCGGCTTCACGCCGTCCGGCGCGCCCTACGCGACGCGGTGCGCCCCCGCACTCGCGACGGCCTCGAAGATCCGCGGGGCGGCATGGCCGGCCGCCGCGAACGCCTCGGTGACCGCCGCGCCGACGGCCGCGGCCGCCGTCTCCTCCACGAGCACGATGGCCGAGCCGCCGAAGCCGCCGCCGGTCATCCGGGCCCCGAGGGCGCCCGCCGCCCGTGCGGTGTCGACGGCGAGATCGAGCTCCCGGCAGGAGATCTTGAAGTCGTCGCGGAGCGAGACATGACCGGCCGTCAGCAGCGGGCCGATGGCGCGGGTGCGGCCCGCGTCGAGGCAGGCGATGACCTCTTCGACGCGGTGGTTCTCGGTGACGATGTGCCGGACGAGGGCCTGGACGACGGGCTCGCCGGCCAGCCGGGCCAGCGCCTCGGGCAGATGCGCGTAGGGCACCTCGCGCAGGGCACGCACCCCGAGCGCCCGCGCACCACGCTCGCAGCCGGCGCGCCGCTCGGCGTACGCGCCGTCCCCCAGCTCATGCTTCACCCGGGTGTCGACCACGAGGAGCCGCAGCCCCTCCCCCGCCAGATCGAACGGGACCTGGCGGCGGGTGAGATCGCGGGTGTCCAGGAACAGGGCGTGGCCCTCGGTGCAGCAGGCCGCGGCGGTCTGGTCCATGATTCCGCAGGGCACGCCGACGAAGGCGTTCTCGGCCCGCTGGGCGAGCTGGGCCAGCCGCTGCGGCTCCTGGCCGAGCCCGTACAGGTCGTTGAGGGCGAGCGCGGTGACGACCTCCAGGGCGGCGGAGGAGGAGAGTCCGGCTCCGGTGGGCACCGTGCTGTCGTAGTGCAAATCCGCGCCGCCGACGGGCAGACCGGCCTCCCGCATCGCCCAGACGACGCCGGCCGGATAGGCGGCCCAGCCGCCCTGGGGCGCCGGGCGCAGCTCGTCGAGCCGCAGTTCGACGATGCCGCCGTCGGCGCCGCCGGAGTGCAGCCGCAGCACCCCGTCGGTGCGGGCCGAGGCGGCGGCGAGGGTGGTGTGCGGAAGGGCCAGCGGCATCACGAAACCGTCGTTGTAATCGGTGTGTTCACCGATCAGGTTGACCCGGCCGGGCGCCGCCCAGGTGCCCGTGGGGGCGGCGCCGTACACCGCGGCGAACTGCGCGGCGGTGTGCTGAGCGCCGTGCGGGCGCTCGGTGGCCGGGACGGCGGCTCCGTGTGCGGTCATCAGGACTCCTTGGTCCGGTCGAGATTTTGCGCGAACTCCCAGGCGTCGGCGACGATGCCGGCGAGGTCGGCGCGGGCGGGCCGCCAGCCGAGGCGGTCGACGGCAGTCTGCGCGGAGGCCACCAGCACGGCGGGGTCGCCGCCGCGGCGCGGGGCGACCACCTCCGGGATGGGGTGCCCGGTGACCTTGCGGACGGTCTCGATGACCTCGCGGACGGAGAAGCCGTTGCCGTTGCCGAGGTTGCAGATCAGGTGCTCACCGGCGGTGGCGGCGTCGAGGGCGAGGAGATGGGCCTCGGCGAGGTCGGCGACATGGATGTAGTCGCGGACGCAGGTGCCGTCGGGGGTGGGGTAGTCCTCGCCGAAGACGGAGATCGCCTCGCGCTTGCCCTGGGCGACCTGGAGGACCAGCGGGATCAGGTGCGACTCGGGGTCGTGGCGCTCACCGCAGCTGCCGTAGGCGCCGGCGACATTGAAGTAGCGCAGCGAGACGGCGGCCAGCCCATGGGCGGCGGCCTCACCGCTGATCATGTGGTCGACGGCGAGCTTGCTGGCGCCGTACGGGCTGGTGGGCGCGGTCTCGGCGGACTCGGTGATCGGGGTGGACCTCGGCTCGCCGTAGGTGGCGGCGGTGGAGGAGAAGACGAGGGTACGGACGCCGGCGTCGCGCATCGCGGCGAGCAGGTCCATGGTGCCGCCGACGTTGTTGCGCCAGTACTTCTCGGGGTGCACGACGGACTCGCCCACCTGGGAGAACGCGGCGAAGTGCAGCACCGCGTCATAGGAGGGGTCGAGCCACTTCGCCGCGTCCTGGATGCGGCCCTCGATGAAATGGGCACCGGCGGGGATGCCCTCGCGGTGGCCGGTGGACAGGTCGTCCAGCACGGTCACCTCGTGGCCGGCCTGGAGCAGATGTGCCGCGACGACGCTGCCGACGTATCCCGCACCACCGGTGACCAGGTACTTCTTGCTCACTCGCTCGCTACCTCTCGCAGTCGGTCGGCCGCGGCCTCCGGCGGCACGTCATTGATGAACACGTTCATGCCGGATTCGGAACCCGCGAGAAACTTCAGCTTGCCGGAAGTACGTCGGATGGTGAAAAGCTCAAGGTGGAGGGCGAAGTCGTCGCGGTTCCCGGCGCGCAGCGGCGCCTGGTGCCAGGCGGCGATGTACGGCGTACGGGAGGCAGCCGCCGTATGCCCGCCGCCCGGCGCGGCCTCGCTCCCACCGCCCGGCGCGCCCTGGCTCCCACCGCCCCGCGCGGCCTCGCTCCCACCGCCCCGCCCGGCGAAGATCCGGTCGAAGCGCCGCAAGACTTCCAGATAGATCTGTGGGAATTCTGTGCGCGCGGCGTCGTCGAGGGCGAGCAGGTCGGGGACCCGGCGCTTGGGGTAGAGGTGCACCTCGTAGGGCCAGTGGGCGGCGTACGGGACGAAGACCACCCAGTGCTCGCCCTCCAGGACGATCCGGCGGCCGTCGGCCAGCTCGTCGGCGACCGTGTCGTCGAAGAGGTTGCCGCCGGTGGCCTCGCGGTGCGCGGCGACCGAGGTGAGCATGCGCGCGGTGCGCGGGGTGACGAAGGGGTACGCGTAGATCTGGCCGTGCGGGTGGCCGAGGGTGACGCCGATCTCCGCGCCGCGATTCTCGAAGCAGAAGACCTGTTCCACGCCCGGGAGTTGGGAGAGCTCCGCGGTGCGGTCGGTCCACGCCTCCAGGACCAGGGCGGCCTGCTCCTCGGTGAGGTCGGCGAAGGAGGCGTCGTGGTCGGGGGTGAAGCAGACGACCTCGCAGCGGCCACGGTCACCGGCGAGGGACGGGAAGCGGTTCTCGAAGACGGCGACGTCGTAGTCGGGGGCGGGGATCTCGGAGAGCCGGCCCTCCCGGGAGGGGCACAGCGGGCACTCGTCGGCCGGCGGGTGGTAGGTGCGGGCCTGGCGGTGTGAGGCGATGGCGACGGAGTCACCGAGGAGCCGGTCGTGGCGGATCTCGGCGGCGGTGGCGACGGGGTCGAGGGGGCGGAGGTCGCGCTCGCCGCGGACCGCGTCGTCGCGCAGATCGTAGTAGATGAGCTCCCGGCCGTCCGCCAGCCGGGTCGTCGTCTTCTTCAACGGGAGCTCCTCACCTGCACCGAACCGCGCCGACCAAACACAAACAAACACAATGAAGCACAACTAAACAGCATCGTCAATGTCAGGCGCAGCACGGGTATCGGCGAGAAACCCGCTGGGACATACGCGACATATCGACAAGCTCAATCACGAATCAACAACTCAACTAAACAAAAGTATTCAGTTTCTGAAGGCCCGGGCGTAGCTTTCTGTGGACTCCGATCGCGCAAAGAAGCGAGTTCCCACCATGATCACCTTGGCCGAGGGGCTACGGCTCCCCACCAACGGGCTCGATTACACGATCCTGGCCCTCTACTTCGTCGTCGTCCTCGGCATCGGGTTCGCGGCGAAACGCAGCGTGAAGACGAGCCTGGACTTCTTCCTCTCCGGGCGGTCACTGCCCGCCTGGGTCACCGGTCTCGCGTTCGTCGCCGCCAACCTCGGCGCCACCGAGATCCTCGGTATGGCCGCAAACGGCGCGCAGTACGGGGCCTACACCGTCCACTGGTACTGGATCGGCGCCATCCCGGCGATGGTCTTCCTCGGCCTGGTGATGATGCCGTTCTACTACGGCTCGAAGGTCCGCTCGGTGCCCGAGTTCCTGCTGCACCGCTTCGGCCCCTCCTCGCACCTGCTCTCCTCGGTGATCTTCGCCGTCTCCTCCGTACTGATCGCGGGCGTGAACCTGTACGCCATGGCGATCGTGCTCCAGGCGCTGCTCGGCTGGCCGCAGTGGGTCGCGATCGTCGTCGCCGGGGTCTTCGTCCTCGCGTACATCACCATCGGCGGGCTGTCCTCGGCGATCTACAACGAGGTACTCCAGTTCTTCGTCATCCTGGCCGCGCTGATCCCGCTGACCGTGGTGGGCCTCAAGCGCGTCGGCGGCTGGGACGGCCTGACCGACTCACTCTCCTCTTCACACGGGGACGCCTTCCTCACCGCCTGGAAGGGCACCGGCATCGGCGAGGCCAACCCGCTCGGCGCGAACTGGCTGACCATCGTGCTCGGCCTCGGCTTCGTGATGAGCTTCGGCTACTGGACCACCAACTTCGCCGAGGTGCAGCGCGCGCTGTCCGCGAAGAACCTCTCCGCCGCCAAGCGGACCCCGCTGATCGCCGCCTTCCCCAAGATCTTCATCCCGCTGGTGGTGGTCGTCCCCGGCCTGATCGCGCTGGTCATGGAGCCGACGCTGGGCAAGTCCAAGGACGGGCTCCAGTACAACGACGCAATCCCGGTGCTGATGCGCGACCTGCTCCCCAACGGCGTCCTGGGCATCGCGGTGACCGGTCTGCTGGCGGCCTTCATGGCCGGCATGGCCGCCAACGTCTCGTCCTTCAACACCGTCTTCACCAACGACATATGGGCGGCCTACCTGAAGAAGGGCCGCGACGACGCGCACTACCTGAAGACGGGCCGCGTGGTGACCGCGGTCGGCGTGCTGATCGGCATGGGCACCGCCTTCATCGCCTCGTCCTTCAGCAACATCATGAACTACCTCCAGACGCTCTTCTCCTTCTTCAACGTGCCGCTGTTCGTCGTCTTCATCATCGGCATGTTCTGGAAGCGGACCAGCGCCGCGGCCGGCTTCTGGGGCCTGCTCTCCGGCACCGCGGCCGCGATGGTCAACTACTTCTGGCTCTACAAGCAGGGCATCATCGCGATCCCCTCCGACCAGGGCGCCAACTTCGTCTCCTCCATCGTCGCCTTCGTCGTCGGCGCGCTCGTGATGTTCGTGGTCACCCTGTTCACCGCGCCCAAGTCCGCCGAGTCGCTGGCCGGCCTGGTCTACGGCACGAGGTCCCCCGGCATGGCGGAGCTGCCGGCCGAGGGCGATGACGCCTGGTACCGCAGGCCCGCCCTGCTGGGCTGGGGCGCCGTCGTCCTTGCCGCCCTCTGCTACCTCCCGTTCTCCCTCTGACCTGCCTGAACCAGCGGAGTTGACGCACCCATGAGTGACTACCAGCACGAGGTCGAGGAACTGGAACGCGAATCGGCGACCGCCGCGCGGCTCTTCGACGTACGGCGCATCATCGGCGGCCTGTTCACCGTCTACGGCGTGATCGTCACCATCGCCGGCCTGATGGCGAGCGACGCGGACCTGAAGAAGGCCGAGAACATCAACATCAACCTCTGGACGGGCCTGGGCATGCTCGCCCTCGGGCTGTTCTTCCTGATCTGGCAGACGCTACGGCCGGCGGTTCCGCCGGCGGCGGGGGAGCCGGCGGACGAGGGGGAGGGCGGCTCCGGGGAGGGCGTGATGGGCTGAGGGCCGTTGCCGGGTGGCGGCTCCTCGCGGGGCTGAGGGCCGTTACCGTGCCGAGGGCCGTTAACGGGCCGCGGGCCCGCGAGGAGCTGAGGGTCGCTACCCCGGTGGCGGCATCGGTGCGGCCGGTCCCACCTGGGCGTCCGGTCCCGCCGCCGTGGCGCGCGCGGTCTGCCCGCCCGCCCGGTCCAGCAGCCCGGTACGCGCCGCGAGCGCGGCGGCCTCCAGACGGGAGCCCACCTCCAGCTTCATCAATACCCGCTGGACATGCGTCCGCGCCGTACTGGGCGCGATATCCATCCCGGCCGCGATGAGCCGGGTGTCCTCCCCGTCCGCGACCCGCATCAGCACCTCGACCTCACGCGGGGTGAGCAGCTCCAGCAGCCGCGCCCCCTCGTCGTCCGGCTGCGCCGCGGGGTGCAACAGCTCCTCGAAGGCCTGCTGCAACAACTGCGGCGACACCGCCGACTCCCCCGCCCGCGCCTTCATCATGGCGCGCTCCACACCCTCGATCCGCTCGTCATTACGGACGTAACCGGAGGCCCCGGCGGCAAAGGCAGCAGCAATCCCCCGTGGACTGGGCACCGGTCCCAGCACGACCACCGCGACCTGCGGCCGCTCCTTCTTGATCCGTACGACCGGATCGAAGGCCCCCGGCCGGGCCGGCGCGGCGGTACCCAGCAGACACACCTCGGGCGCCCGGCTCACCACCAGCTCCGCGGCCCCCGCACTCGGCGCGGCGGCCGCCAGCACCCGGTGCCCCCGCAGTTTCAGCGCCGAGGCGAGCGCCTCCGCGAGCAGACGATGATCGTCGACCACCATGAGCCGCACGCCCATCGAGCAACCTCCCCCGCTCCGGCGGGCCCCGGCGCAGCCCCCGGCCGGGCCGCTTGTCCCCGGGAAGCTACACGCTCGACTGCAAGTGCGCGCCCCCTACCCGGAAGAAGCCCCCCGGAATGCTGGAATCCCGGCCATTCGGGGCCGATTGGCGTGCTTTCGAGGGGGGTGGGGGTGGGGGGAAGGAGCTGCGGCATCGTCGAATCCAGGGGAAGTGGGCCTTCATGTACCGCCGTTGGGCAGCGCGCGGACGCCGACGCGCGCCCGGCCTGCTGACTACGACCGGTCGGCCTGCCGACCCCGACCACTCGCCGGGATAACAGCACTGTGCAACCTCCGAGTTGAGCGACGGCACGTACTACTACCGCGCTGTTTCGCTGCCACGCAAAGACGGGCGCGCGGGAAGCCCCCGCCCCTGGGCCGAACCGAACTTCGCACCGAACTACGCACCCCGCCACCTTCGTTGAATTCAAAAGGAACCGTCAGCCGGTTTTCGCAGCGAGTGTCGTCAACGGCGTTGTCAGTGCCGTATGCGAAAGTTGGTTCGGCATCTGAACAGAGCATCGGGGGAGGGGGCCGGCCCGTTATGTCATTGGCCGACGAGGTGGCAGCAGTTCATGCAGGGCGTCCAGATCCAGCCGCTTTGGTGGGGGAATTCCGCCGCGCACATGTCTTGATCCCGACGGTCAACGACACGCTCATGTCAGCGGACATGGACGGTATCCGCTGGCTGTACGCCTTCACCGATGAAGACGCCCTGTCCCGCTTCGCCCTGTCCCGCGGCAGCGAGCCCGGGACGGAGTGGCGGTATGTGACCGCGTCCGGCGCCCGCGTCCTTGACGTGCTGATTCCTGCCTGCGAGGGCCCTACGGGGGTGGCCCTGGACGCGGGCAGCGAGCAAGGCGCGCTCTTCCCTCCGGTGGCCGGAATCGTTCCGGACAGCGCAGCGGTGGACATACCAACGGGCGGCATTCCGGACGTAGCGCACAAGGGGGAAGAATAAGTGGGCCTGATCGGCGGAGACGGTTACCAGCTCGAGCCCGAGGCTTTTGAGCGGCTCACCAAGGGAATCAAGGCCGCAACGGCCGAACTCAAAGAGCTGGGCTTTGATGTGGAGGCCCAACTGGGGCGCGGCTTCGACCGCTTGTCCCTGGACAGCATGGAATGCGGTGACGACGGCCTGGCCGCTGTGCTCGACTCCTTCTGTGACCGCTGGGGCTGGGGCGTGCGCACGTTGATGCAAGATGCCAACGAATTCTCCAAGAAGCTCGGAATTACCGCCGGCATGTACTACGAGCAGGAGCAGTACGTCTCGGACGCGCTGAAGCAGACGGTGAACGCGTCGATGGGCGACCCGTCCAAGACCGCCGAGCAGCTGCACAACACCTCATGGGACAAGATCCGCGACGACAACCCCTTCTCCCAGGTCGCGAACGCGGACTTCGATCCGACGTCGAAGGCCTCGATGGAGGCCCAAGGGCAGATGCTCCAGACGGCTGACCAAGTCGCCTCGGACTTCCAGTCGATCCCCGATCGTGCCGCCCATCCCTTCGACGACCGCGATGAGGTCACGACGGAGTTCCACGAGCCGAAGGGCGCGCAGGGCAAGGGGGGTAGCGACAAGTGAGCTGGGTCGGAGATGCCTTCAACGCCGTCGGCGAGGGTGCGGACAAGATAACGGGGGCCATCGAGCGCGGTGCCGGCGAGCTGGTCGAGCACGGTTCCGACCTGGCCGCCGATGCGCTGGAGTTGACCGGTCTCGACGAGGCCGGACACGCGGTCCGCTCGGCCGGCGCCGATGTGGCCAGTGCGCTGGGCGCCCACGTCGACGAACGCCAGCTCGGCGAGACGGAAGATCCCAAGGAACTCATCCACGGCGATGTGGAGAAGATCAACGAGACGGCGTCCCACCTCAAGGACTTCTCGGCGGCCTTTGACCGGGTCGCAGAGGGGATGCGCAAGATCGGCTCGGGGCAACACTGGAGCGGTCAGGCAGCGGACGCGTTCCGTGAGGCGTTCGATATGCATCCCAAGCAGTGGATGCACGCCGCCGATGCCTGCGGCGACGCCTCGAAGGCGCTGAAGTCCTATGCGGAGACGGTGTCCTGGGCACAGGGCAAGGCCGGCGACGCGATCGACAAGTACCGCAAGGCGCTGGAGGCCACCCGGCAGGCCCTCGATACCTACAAGTCCAAGGTCGACACGTACAACGCGCAGGTCGACTCGTACAACGCCGCCCTCGACGGCGGGGAGGACCCGGGAACCAAGCCGCAGAAGCCCGTCATGCGCGAAGACCCGGGCGCCGAGGGCCGCGAGGCGGCCCAGGAGATGATCAAGAGCGCCCGCACCCAGCGCAGCGAAGCGGCGGGACGGGCCCGTAGCGCCATCAAGGGTGCCCTGGCCCACGCCCCTGACAAGCCCGCGCTGACGCAGTTGGCGGGCGCGGCGCTCAAGGACGGCGGAGAAGCCTTCCTCGTGGCCAACATGCACATGGCCGGCGGTGCTCTCAAGGCCGCCGCCGGGACCCTCAAGTTGGCCCGGACGGTCAACCCACTGGACGTCTACAACATCACCCACCCCTGGCAGTACCTCTCGCACGCCTCCACCACCCTGATGGGCCTTGCCCAAGCCCCGCTCCACCCCATCGACACCGCGAAGGGCATGCTCGGCTCCGGCTGGGGCAGCGACCCGTTCGACACCGGCACAGCGATGGTCGTCAACGCGGTCGGTGGCAAGGGCGCGGGCGGGCTGGCCAAGGGCGGTCTGCGGGCCGGAGCGAAGAACATCACGAAAGGCTGGGCACGGCACGCCGCCAACAACGGCGGCAAGATCACTGTCTGGGACCGTGCTCGCATCGCGTGGTGCAAGACCTTCGGCAGCGACCCCATCGACATGGCCACCGGCCGCATGATCCTGCCGCAGACAGACATCACCCTCCCCGGGAGCCTCCCCCTCTCCTTCACTCGCACTTTCGAGTCGTCCTACCGCCAAGGCCGCTGGTTCGGCCCGACCTGGATGTCGACCGTCGACCAGCGCCTGGAGATCGACTCCGAAGGCGTCATCCTCATCGGCGAAGAGGGCGATTTCCACCTCTACCCGCACCCCGCCGTAGGCGTCCCCACCATGCCCGCCGAGGGGTACGGCGCCCCCCTGGAACTCACCCCGGACGGCGACTACCTCCTGGTGGATCCAGCCACCGGTATCCGCCGCTACTTCACCACCTGCACCGAGAACCTCGCCGTCCTCGACGAGATCTCCGACCGCCGCGGCAACCACCACACCTTCGACTACACCGAAGACGGCACCCCCACCGCCATCACCCACAGCGCCGGCTACCGCCTCCTGCTGACGACCGAAGAGGGCCGCATCGCCGCCCTCCACCTCGCCGGCGCCGCCCCCGACGGCAGCGACCAACTCCTGGTCACCTACGGCTACGACGAGCTGGGCAACCTCACCAGCACCACCAACTCCTCCGGCCTGCCCCTGCGCTTCGGCTACGACGACCATGGCCGGATCACGTCCTGGACCGACACCAACAACAGCAGCTACCTCTACCTCTACGACGACCAGGACCGCTGCACCTCACAAGGCGGCATCGAAGGCCACCTCCGGGGCCACTTCTCCTGGGGCGCCCCCGACCCCGTCACCGGCCTGCGCACCAACCTCCACTACAACTCCCTGGGCCAGCTCACGACCTACCAGGTCAACGACCGCCACCAAATCGTCGCCACCACCGACCCCACCGGCGCCACCACCCGCACCGTCCGCGACGCCAAGCACCGCGTCCTGTCGACCACCGATCCCCTGGGCCGTACCACCCACATCGACTACGACGACGAGGGTCGGCCGGTGAGCGTCGTCCTCCCCGACGGCTCCACCTCCACCAGCACCTACAACGACGACGGCCTGCCCCTCAGCACCACCGGTCCGAACGGGGCCACCTGGACTCACACCTACGACGCCACCGGCAACCGGACCTCCACCACCGACCCCACGGGCGCCAGCACCGCCTACACCCACGACGCACACGGCCATATCTCCGCCGTCACCGACGCCTTGGGCAACACCACCCGCCTCTACTGCAACAAGGCCGGCCTGCCCCTCACCGTCACCGATCCACTCGGCGCCACCACCCACTACCGCCGCGACGCCTTCGGCCGCACCACGTCCGTCACCGACCCGCTCGGCGAAACCACCCACATGGTGTGGACGGTGGAGGGGAAGCCGGCTGCCCGCATAGACGCCACCGGCGCCACCGAGGAGTGGACCTACGACGGCGAGGGCAACCGCCTCACCCACACCGACGCCATCGGCCAGACCACCCGCTACGAATACACCCACTTCGACCTGCTGACGGCCCGCACCGACCCCGACGGCGTCCGCCACGAGTTCACCCACGACACCGAACTCCGCCTCAACCAGGTCACCAACCCCCAGGGCCTGACCTGGAACTACGCCTACGACGGCGCCGGCCACCTGATATCCGAGACCGACTTCGACGACCGGGTCCTCGCCTACACCCACGACGCCGCCGGCCAACTGACCACCCGCACCAACGCTCTCGGCGAGATCACCACCTACACCCGCGACACCCTCGGCCGCATCACCGAGAAGAGCGCCGCGGGCCTGATCACCACCTACGAACACGACTCCGGCGGGAGCCTTCGGCAGGCAACCAACCCCGACGCTACCGTCACCTACACCCGCGACATCCTCGGCCGCGTCACCGCCGAAACGGTCAACGGCCGGACCATGACGTTCACCTACGACGCCCTGGGCCGCCGCACCTCCCGCACCACCCCCACCGGCCACACCACGACCTACACCTACGACGTCGCCGGCAACCGCACCGCCATGGACATCGCCGGCCACGTCCTCACCTTCGACCACGACGCGGCAGGCCAGGAACTCACCCGCACCATCGGCGACCACCTCCAGCTCGCCCACACCTGGGACCCCACCGGCCGCCTCACCAGCCAGTCACTCACCACAGCAGCGACCGGCACCCTCCAGTCCCCCACCGGCGCGGACCGCACACAGAACCCTGCCGCCGCCGAAGCACAACGAGTCCTCCACCGCGGCTACACCTACCGCCCCGACGGCAACCTCACCGCTATCGACGACTCCCACACCGGCCGCCGCACCTTCGACCTCGACCGCGCCGGCCGCGTCACCGCCGTCCACGCCACCGACTGGACCGAGACCTACGCCTACGACGAAGCCGGCAACCAAACCCACGCCACCTGGCCGGACCGCCACGCCGGCCCGTCAGCTCGGGGCGAGCGCGCTTACACCGGCACCCGCATCACCCGAGCAGGCGCTATCCGCTACGAACACGACCCCCTCGGCCGCGCGACCCTCCGCCAAAAAACCCGGCTCTCCCGCAAACCCGACACCTGGCATTACACCTGGAACACCGAAGACCGCCTCGCCTCGGTAATCACCCCGGACGGCATCATCTGGCGTTACCTCTACGACCCATTCGCCCGCCGCATAGCAAAACAACGCCTAGCTGAGGGCGGCAAAGTCATAGCCGAGCAAACGGACTTCACCTGGGATCACGCCCACGTCACTGAACAGGTCACGCGAACCGGAGATAGCGAGGAGGCCATAACGCTCACCTGGGACCACAGTGCTCTGACTCCTCTCACCCAGACGGAGCGCAAGCTTCGCGCGAGGGAACTCCACGTAGCCCCTAAGCCACCTTCGCGCACTACTTTCGATTCCCAAAGCGAGGTCGACGAGCGCTTCTTTGTGATGGTCACTGACCTCATGGGCACGCCCACCCACCTAGCATCCGAGTCTGGTGAAATTTCTTGGCGCACTCGCACCAGCCTATGGGGCGCCACCACCTGGAACCATAACGCGACAGCATACACACCTCTGCGATTCCAAGGTCAATATTTCGACCCCGAGACCAACCTCCACTACAATTACTTCCGGCACTATGATGCCGAAGCGGGAAGGTATACGTCGCCGGACCCGCTTGGCCTGGAACCGGCAGATAATCCTGTCGCCTATGTGTGCAACCCTTTTGCGCAAGTCGACCCTTTCGGGCTCGCACCTTGCCTACGCGAAGGATACACATCCTCCCCCTTCAATCCGGACGACCCATACAGCCCAGAGTCCCGGGACGAGAGGAGTGCACAGAATAGAGAGCATTACAGGCCCTCCAATAAGGACAGGGCGGCCGAACTCGGCTATAAGACGCGAATCCCCGCCCAGAAGGCTCCCTTTCACTCACACGGACAAGAAGTTTTCTCGAACGGCAAGAACTACATTACGCCCGACGTCGACGGCCATAACGTGTCGGACGGCTGGAAAATGTTCAACCGTAAAGGACAGCGCATTGGAACCTACGACCCAGACCTCAACTACATCAAAGAATAGAATCTTCTCAATCGAGGTGACCTCTTGCCCAATCGAAGAGGACGAAACCTCCTCATCCCTTCTGGCAACCGGGAGAATCACTGTAGGGGGATTCTCCGAGGATTTCCAGATGGATCTAAGCTTTTGGAGTATCAGCACGTACCGAATCAGCTGGCGCGACGCCATTAAGAGAATCGATCAGGAGCGAATTTCGACTTCCTGCTTGATCTCTTCGATCACAGACCCAGAAAACAGCAATTTCGTCTCATGCTGGCCGCTTTATCGAGATGGACAGAGTGTAGCAGTGCAGAATTCAGTGATTTTCCTAGATGAATTGAGTGAGAAATTTAACGAAAGGGAGCCATGGCGCTCCACCCCCCCACATGACTTGATCGACGAAGATGGAAATCAGATTTCTCAATGGGAAACCCAAATTTCCGATGTTCGCAAATTTCTCGATTCTCATCAAGGGTAGCCATACGCCCATCGCACGCAAGGGCGGTGATGGGATTTTACAATGCGCACCCCCGTCGGCGTATCACCTTGGATTGGAAGGGTCCGCGTTCAAGGAGCTGGCTTTGGTGCCGCGCCTCAGGAAAGAAAGAAGTAAATGACTACACCGCAACAGCCACCGGGTGCTTTCGGGCAGGCGCCGGGTTATGGCGCGCCGCAAGGGATTCCGCAGGCCGGTCCGCCAGGTGGGTATCCGCCGGGTGCCGCCCCCGGTGGGCCTCCATCGTACGGACAGCAGCCCCACCCCGCCGGACCGGTGCCCTACGGCCAGCCGGGCCCCTACGGAATCCCGCAGCAAGCCCCCCAGTTCGGGTACGGCGGCGGGCCAGGGATGCCGCCCATACCGCCGAAGCGGAAGGCTGCGAAGGTCTGGGGAATTCTCGGCGCCGTGGCCGGAATGGTGGTGATCGGGACGGTCGTGTCGGCCATGGGGATTCATGGTGGAGGGAGTTCGTCGGGCGGGTCCGACGGCGGGCCGAAGTACCGGATCACGGTGCCGCAGACGCTGATGGGCGGGGAGTACAAGCTCGCCAAGGACATATCCCAGCAGGCCGGCAGTGCGGTGCCGTCCGACGGGGCCAATGAGCACAACATCAAGGCGGTGGGTGGGCAGTACTCGTCTGGGACCAAGTCGCTGGTGATGCTGGGGCTCTACGGCGTCATTGATGATCCCGAGACGACCGTCGACCACACCATCCGCGGCATGACGCGTGACGGTAAGACGGAAGTTGCCGTGACGGACAAGGAGTTCACGCCCAGTGGGGGTGGGGATTCGCTGACCTGCGGTGTGGATGAGCGGACGGAGATGGGGCAGAAGGTCACGCTGACGTTCTGTGTATGGGCGGATTCCAGTACGAGTGGGAATGTCGCCGAAACCGACGCCTCGGAGCTGTCGAAGGATCCGTACTCCATCGACCTCCAGAAATTCGCCGACAAGGCGGACAAGATTCGCAGTGAGGTCAGGAAACCGGTGGGATGAGTTCCCGGACGTCGGGGCGCCGGGGCGGTGGCGCACGCCCTAAGGTACCGCCGGTCACCGCGTGGCCAGAACGCCGTCGTCCCGCAGTGACCGGCGTCGCACGAGGGGCCGGGCGCCCCAGTCCCCTCCCCTACGCCTCCTCCGCCAACTCCAACCACCGCATTTCCAGCTCGTCCTTCTCCGCGCTCAGTTCGCGGAGTTGGGCGTCCAGGCCGGCGACCTTTTCGAAGTCGGTGGCGTTTTCGGCGATTTGGGTGTGGAGGGTGGCTTCCTTGGTGCCGAGCTTGTCCAACTGGCGCTCGATCTTCTGGAGTTCCTTCTGGGCGGCGCGGTTGACGGCGGCGGCCTTTTTGGGGGCCGTTGCGGTCTGCTGTGCGGGGGCCGGGGTGGCGGCGTCGATGACCTGTTGGCGGCGTTCCAGGTACTCGTCCAGGCCGCGGGGCAGCATCCGGAGGGTGGCGTCGCCGAGGAGGGCGTGGACGCGGTCGGTGGTGCGCTCGATGAAGTAGCGGTCGTGGCTGATGACGATGAGGGAGCCGGGCCAGCCGTCGAGGAGGTCTTCCAGCTGGGTCAGGGTCTCGATGTCGAGGTCGTTGGTGGGCTCGTCGAGGAAGAGGACGTTGGGCTCGTCCATGAGGAGACGGAGGATCTGGAGGCGGCGGCGCTCACCGCCGGAGAGGTCGCCGACCGGGGTCCACTGCTTCTCCTTGGTGAAGCCGAACTTCTCGCAGAGCTGGCCGGCGGTCATCTCCCGGCCCTTGCCCAGGTCGACGCGCTCGCGCACCTGCTGGACGGCCTCCAGCACCCGCAGTGTCGGGGGGAGTTCGCCGACTTCCTGGGAGAGGTAGGCCAGTTTGACGGTCTTGCCGACGGTGATCCGGCCGGCCACCGGCTGCGTCTCGCCCTGGGTGCGGGTCGCCTCGGCCAGCGCGCGCAGCAGTGAGGTCTTGCCGGCGCCGTTGACGCCCACCAGACCGATCCGATCGCCGGGGCCCAGCTGCCAGGTCAGGTGCTTGAGGAGGACCTTCGGCCCGGCCTGGACGCTGACGTCCTCCAGCTCGAAGACGGTCTTGCCGAGGCGGGAGCTGGCGAACTTCATCAGCTCGGCGTTGTCGCGGGGCGGCGGGACGTCCGCGATCAGCTCGTTCGCCGCCTCGATGCGGAAGCGGGGCTTGCTCGTACGGGCCGGGGCGCCGCGCCGCAGCCAGGCCAGCTCCTTGCGCATCAGGTTCTGCCGCTTGACCTCTTCGGTGGCGGCGATGCGCTCCCGTTCGGCCCGCGCGAAGACGTAGTCGCTGTAGCCGCCCTCGTACTCGTGGACGTCGCCGCGCTGGACGTCCCACATCCGCGTACAGACCTGGTCGAGGAACCAGCGGTCGTGGGTGACGACCACGAGGGCGGAGCGGCGGGCCCGGAGGTGGCGGGCCAGCCAGGAGATGCCCTCGACGTCGAGGTGGTTGGTGGGCTCGTCGAGGACGATCAGGTCCTGCTCGGCGATGAGGAGCTTGGCGAGGGCGATGCGGCGGCGCTCGCCGCCGGAGAGCGGGCCGATGACGGTGTCCAGGCCCTGGGTGAAGCCCGGCAGGTGCAGGTCGCCGAAGAGGCCGGTGAGCACGTCGCGGATCTTGGCGTTGCCGGCCCACTCGTGGTCGGCGAGATCGCCGATGACCTCGTGCCGGATCGTGGCGGCCGGGTCGAGGGAGTCGTGCTGGGTGAGGACGCCGAGGCGCAGGCCGCCGTTGTGGGTGACCCGGCCGTTGTCCGCGTCCTCCAGCTTGGCGAGGATCCGGATCAAGGTGGTCTTGCCGTCCCCGTTGCGCCCGACGACGCCGATCCGGTCCCCCTCGTTGACGCCGAGCGAGACACCGTCGAGCAGGGCACGGGTCCCGTACACCTTGCCGACGGCTTCCAGATTGACGAGGTTGACGGCCATCTCACTCCTGCACTCAGACCTGCACTTCCGACCTGCACGTCAGATCGATCGACCTGTCCAGCCTAGTCGGCGTGCGGAGGAGAGCCGCCGGGAGATAAATACCTGTGGATAAGTGCGGGGCGGTGAGTACCGGGAGATGAGTAGCCGTACTGGATGAGTAGCCGTACTGATGGCAGGGGCGGCGGCCGGGCCCAGCGTGGCCGCATGATCAACGACCAGGCGCCGAGAGCCCCTGCCGTGCGCGACGAGGCACGGCCGGTGACGGGTTCCGCGGTGGGCCGGATCGTCGCCGGCCTGCTTCTGCTGGCGTTCGCCGGGGTGACCGGACTGTTCGCACCGCTGCTGGTGATGGCGAGCGACAGTTGTTCCGAGGGTGACGCCCGCAAGATCTGCTCCGCGGGCACCCAGCAGATCGTCGGCACCCTGCCGATCGCCGCCGCCTTCGGCTGCCTCCTGGCCGCCCCGTGTGTGCTGGTCCTGGCCTGGGTGGTGTCACTGGCCCTCTCGGGCGCCTGAGGCACCGCTCCCCCGTTGTAACGTGCCGTCATGGCACCGGACATGGGCATGGCAGTGGAGACGGTACGCGGGATGGTCTACGGCCCGAGCGGCAAGCGGCTGGACGTCCACCGTCCGGCCGGGACATCCGGCGCGACACCCACTGTGCTGCTCTGGCACGGCATCGGCCCCGACGAGCGGGACGTGCTGGAACCGCTGGCGCGGGCGACGGCGGCGCACGGGGTGCTGGTCCTGGTACCGGACTGGCGCGCGGACGCCCCGGACGGCGGCCGGTCGCATCTGCTGGAGTCCCTGGCCTTCGCCCGCAAGGAAGCGGGTGGGCTGGGCGGCGACGGGGAGTCGCTGGTCCTGGCCGGGTGGTCGGCGGGCGCCGGGGCCGCGCTCGGGGTCGCGCTGCGCCCCGAGATCGCGGACGGCCGGCGGCCGTCGGCGGTGGTGGGCCTGGCCGGCCGCTACGACCTGACGGCGCGGACCACCGGGACCCCGCCACTGGACGACCTCACCGCGGGCCGGGACCCGGGTGGCCCGGTCCACCTGGTGCACGGCACCCGCGACACCGTCTTGGACGCCCGGTACTCCCGCGACCTCACTGAGGCGCTGCGGGCGCCGGGCCGGGCGGTGACCCTCCAGGAGCCGGAGACCGACCACGCGGGCGTGATCATGACTGCGTACGACCCGACGGCGGACCGCTGCGTCCCGACGACCGACGACCACGCGGTACGGGCGGGGCGGATGGTGGCGGGGGTGCTGGCGACGGCCGGGGCGTAGCGGGAGCGGGGTGCTGTCGCGGCAACGCCCGGTTGTGGGCGGGACTCCTGTCGCGATGGCCTCGGCCTATCGGGTGACCCTGGTTCCGGCGAGCAGCTGCGTGCTTGCCAACTGGGCGGACCGGACTGGTTCTTCGGGCTCTCCGTGGCGTCCTTCCCCTGCTCATCGGGGTGTTAGCCGGGTGTTAGCGGAGCGGCAGCCGTGTGCTAGTGGCCCCGGTCAGAGTGGGTGACGTACCGAGGAGACCACGTCACCAACTGTCCTGGGGGGACCCCGAAATGAGCTCCAGCACCGCTGTCCGCACCGCTCGTCGCCGGACCCTGCGCCTTGCCGCCGCGACCCTGGTCGCGGCCGCCGGCCTCACCCTGACCGCCTGCTCAGGCTCGAACGCCGCCGACGCGAAGTCCGCGGGCCACGCGAACTCGGCCGCCGGCGAGTCCAGCGCCGCGGGCTGGTCCGGACTGCAGAGCTCCGGCAGCAAGGCCGAGGTCAAGGCGGGCGTTGCGAGCATGCAGTCGGGCAGCGCGCACGCCGCCAAGGGTGGCAAGGCGGCATCCACGAGCCGCACCCAGCGCCTGGCGGACGGCATCAGCACGGCCGAGATCACCAAGCTCGGCGACCAGCACTACCGCGCCAAGATCGTCGCCCGTGGTTCGGTCCTGGCCACGCTGGAGACGAAGGGGCACGACGACGGGCTCGACGCCAACGACATGTTCGTCACCCTCACGCTGGACGGCCAGGTCCACTCCTGGATGGGCGGCGGACACCAGGGACCGGGCACCTTCCAGCTCGCGGGCGGCTGGACGGCCAAGGTCACGAAGGTCGGCGAGCTGAAGTACCGCGCGCAGATCATCGGGCACGACGGCGTGGCCGCCACGCTGGAGACGAAGGGGCACGACGTCGGCCTCAACGCCAACGGCATCTACATCGTGCTCAGCAGCGGCGGCGTGATCAGCGCCCACGCGTAAGCGCCCGTCCCGCCGGGGGCGGAGGCGTCCGGCCGGCGCTGGTGCCCGCTCTTCACCAGGAAGGCACCACCCACCCGGCCCCCTTCGTCAGCCCCATCGGCTGACCGCCTCGGTACCGCCCTGGACATGGGCCAAGAAGATCTCCGAGCGGGACCAGCTCGGAGAAGTAGAGACAAGCAAGGAGATGACCATGAAGTCGTGGCGTACCCGTATCGGCGTCGGTCTCGCTGTCAGTGCGGCAGCGGTCGCCATCCCCCTGACCGCCACCACCGCCTCCGCCGCCCCTCCGCCCGGCGACGGCTGGGTCCCCGTCGGCGCCCTGAAGTACCCGTCGAAGGCGGAGTGCGAAGCGAAGGAACTCCCGCAGGCCCAGGCGAACGGTTACCACGAGGTGTGGTGCGACGACAGCGAGACCATCATGCCCATCTACAGCCGCTGACCGCTCTCCACCCGGCGAGGACTCGTCCCGCCGACACTGCGCCAAGACGCCCGCTGCCCCGGTGTGCCACACCGGGGCAGCGGGCTTTCCACTGCACGGTTGCCCTGCCGACGCCCGGACAGCTCCCGGGCGGTGCGGCACTCGAAAACCGGTGGTACAGCGCCGCTGTGCGCCATTACCGTGCTGCCGAACCAAGTCGTCTGGGCAAGGACGTGCCGTTGTACACCCTGTACGTGGTCAGCTCAGCGCCTTCTCGATGGCCTCGAAGATGTCGGCGTCGGTCTCCCGCTGCCAGGTTGGAAGGTCGGGCCAGTCCGCGACGTAGCCCGGCTTCGGGTCGTCGAAGTGCCGGAACATCTGGGCCGTCCAACACGTCGCGACGAAGCGGCCCTTCTGCTCCCGGGACAGCCTGGACGTGTGCCCGTCGCTGACCTCGACGAACTGGCGCACCTGCGCGTAGACCGCCCCGGCGGCCTCGCGCTCCCACTGCGGGGTGTCGTCCCACGGAGTGACGTAACCGGCCTTCGGCTCCCCGGGGAAGTGCTGGTGCACACCCGCGATCCAGGTCTCCCGGAACAGTCGTGCACCCTCGGTCTGCGACATGTCATCTCCTCTTCTCGTCACGTCACGTCTCGTCACGCACGTCTCGTCACGGCGTGCTCAGCGTGGCGATCTCCGCCTGTCGTTGCCCTCATGGGGCCGTAGTGGGCCGTCACTGGCCCGTCAGCGCCCAAGAGTTGGCCGGTTCGTCCAGCCACACCCGTTCGCCCCCGGCCGTCACCGTCAGGCCGAACCGGGTGTGGTCGGGCCTCCCCCGGTCTACCCACCAGCGGAAGGCGTCCGCCACCTCGTCCCAGAGTCTGCGGGGACCGGACTGCCAGACGCGGGCGGTGTCCCCGTCCCGGAACAGCACGCACGCCCAGGACGCGTCGCTCAGCCCGTAGAACCACACGGGGCGCGCGCCGTCGCGTTTGTCCGCCACGACGTGCAGGCAGCGGGGCACGCGGAGGCCCAGGGCGAGCCGCTCGGGGCCGAACCGCTCCCCGGCGAACTCCGCCTCGGTGAGCGTGGTGGACGACTCCTCGCCGTCCGCGACGCTCCCCGTCACGTACGCGGAGTGCTCCACGGCGGCCGGGCGTTGGGCGCGGAGCTTCATGAACTCCACGGGGCCGGTGAAGCGTCCGGTGGCGCTCAGCCCGTCCGGCGCGACCACCAGGCGGGCCACCGCGTCGCTGTGGCTGTAGTGCGTCCCCCACGGCGCCACGACGATGCCGCCGGGACGGCACTGCTCCACCCACGCGAACGGGACGGACCGGACGCCGCACGTCGCCATGATGCGGTCGTACGGCGCCCCTTCCCGGTGGCCCCGGCTCCCGTCGCCGTGGAGGACGCGGACGGAGTTCCCGAACCGCGCGGCCGTGGCGCGGGCGGCGGCCGCCAGCGCCCCGTCGACCTCCATGGTGGTGACGTTCCCCGGCCCGGCACGGTGCGCCATGAGGAGCGCGTTCCACAGCGTCGCGGTGCCGATCTCCAGGACCTTGTGCCCGGGGTGGAGGTCCAGGTCCTGGAGCATCCGGAAGACGACCGAGGGCATCGACGCGGAGC
Source organism: Streptomyces sp. bgisy130 (assembly GCF_057708345.1). NCBI lineage: Bacteria > Bacillati > Actinomycetota > Actinomycetes > Kitasatosporales > Streptomycetaceae > Streptomyces > Streptomyces sp. bgisy130. The sequence continues at coordinate 31,278 of NZ_JBYISA010000033.1, read as the reverse complement.
TGGTCGGCGCCTCGCCGGGTTCGGTGCCGGGGTGCTGGCCGTCGTCCCATTGGGTGACGACGGGAACGTCCGCGTCCGTGTATTCCTGCCACGCGTCCGGGCTCTCCGTACGGGACACCGGCACGCTGCGCCCGGCCGCCACGTCGAACGGCCAGATGAGATCGGGCAGTACGGCGGACCGGGGTACGGCCGTGTAGGCGGAGACCCAGTCCGGGGAGAGGGCACCCGCCGCCATGAGGGCCTGCCCCAGCCCGTTGAGACCGGGGCGCTCCTTGTCTGTTGTGCCGGCCACGGTCAGGCGGCCTTGGGCGGGTTCGGGACACCGGGGCCACCGTCCGGGGTCGGTGCCGGGTGCGGTCCGGGGTAGGGCCGGCCGGGCAACTTGTCGCCGCCGTCGTTGCCGTAGTTGCCGTCGTTCTGAAGAAGCAGGTGCATCTTTCTCTTCCTCCTGGTGCCTTTGTGAGTGGTGTCTTCGTGCGTGTCGGTCAGCGGCGGCCACCTCCACCTGACGACCAGGTGTTGAGCCTCCGTACGGCCTCCTCCAGCTCCCGGCGCCGGGCCTCCTGGTCTCCGGGACGCCGCGCCTCCTCCGACGGACGGACGCTGGCCCGGACATACGGCCGGACGAGCCTTCCTAAGGCGGTTCGGATGAGGCCCGCCCCACCCTTCAACGGGCGGCCGCCTTGCGGAGAACCTCGGCGAGGCGGTGGGCGGTGGCCGCGTTGCAGTTACCGAGCGCGACCAGCGAGACGCTGTAGACGCCCGCGAACCCGGGCAGGTCGACGCCGAGCGACGGCAGCGTGATGCCGTGGTCCTTCAGCGCGGTGCGCAGCTCTTCGGCGCTTTCGTGTACGTCGTCGGGGAGGGAGCGGTCGAGGGGCATGGGCCCCGCCTTTCTGTACGCATAGCAACGAACCGCTTACAGAGTGACGTGACGCGGCGTAGCGTGAAAGGGGGTTGGGCTCCCGGCCGTGGTTCGGGGAATGCGCGGTATGACGTGGTGGAGATGTGGGGACCGCCGGGGCTCGTCCGCAACGACTGTGAATCAGCTACACGTACGGCGGTGAACCGTGGCACGACGCAAGGACATTGACGGCTCGGCGGGGGTCCCCACCTTCTACGGCAAGGAGCTGCGCTACCAGCGGGAGTTGGCCGGGCTTACACTCCAGCAACTGGTCGAGGGCAGCTTCTACGGCCAAAGCCACCTCAGCGAGATCGAACGCGGCGAACGCCGGATGCCGCTGGACCTGGCCGAGCACGTGGACAAGGTCCTCAAGACGGATGGCTTCTTCCAGCGGTGTTGTGAGGACGTGCGGAAGGCCAGGCGGATGGGCCATCCCACCCACTACGAGCACGTCTTGGAGGCGGAGAAGCACGCGGACACCATCGAGGAGTGGTGCCCAACCCTCATCCCCGGCCTACTGGAGACCGCCGCGTACACGCGGGCAGTGGTGCGGGCGACGCAGCCATTGGCGACCGACGAGGAGGTGGAGGTGAATGTCAGCGCCCGCATGGCCCGGGCCCACCTGTTCGAGGACGACCACAAGACCCCTGAGTACTGGGTGATCCTGCCCGAGTACCTGTTGCGCTGCCCGCTGCTCCCTCCAGAGGGGATGGCCGATCAGCTCGACCGCATCGCGACGCTGGCGAGGCGCCACCGGGTCATTCCACAGATCCAGCCGTGGAACTGTGGCCCGCACCCCCTCATGCTGGTGGGCTTGTTGCAGCTCATGACCTTCCCGGACGCCCCGCCGCTGGCCTATCTGGAATCCGAGTACAGCGGTCACACCATCGACGATCCGGCCCTCGTGAAGAAGTACCGCAAGGCATACGATCGGCTCAGGGCCGCCGCACTACCGCCGGAGGCGTCCCTCACCATGATCGAGGCGGCCGCAGAGGACTACCGAAATGGCAAGCAGCCGGATTGACTTGAGCGCCGCCGTCTGGCGCAAGAGCAGCTACACCAGCGGTGAGGGCGGCAACTGTGTCGAGGTCGCCGACGACTTCCCCGGCATCGTCCCCGTCCGCGACTCCAAGGACCCGCACGGCCCGGCGATCGTCTTCCCGGCCGTCGCCTGGTCGTCCTTCGTCAGCGCCGTCAAGGACACTGCCCTGCCGGGCACTTGAGCTTCCCGGCCGAGCAAAGAGCGGCGGGGCCGCGGGAATACCGCCCGCCCCCGCCGCGTTGTGGCCCCGTAGGGGGCGCTCGTACCCCCTACGGGATCTGTTCCCCCGCCCCTTAGAGGACCATCGGCCTCAGCGGGCATCGCCTCAGAGGCCCAGCGCCTCAGTGAGCCAGCGCCCTAAAGAACCCGCGCCCCCACCGCCGGCCCCTCAGCCACCCGTACCTGGCGGCAGGTCCCCGACGCCATCAGCGACGACGCGACGACCTCTGCCGCCTGCGCGTCCTTGACCAGGAAGGCGGTGGTGGGCCCGGACCCCGAGACCAGCGCGGCCAGCGCACCCGCCGCGGTCCCCGCCTTCAACGTCTCGGTCAACGAAGGCCGCAGAGACAATGCCGCCGGCTGGAGGTCATTGGACAGGGCCGCGGCCAGCGCCGTGGCGTCGCCGGACTTCAGCGCGGCCAGCAGCTCCGGCGCCGCCTCCGGCTCCGGTACGTCCGTCCCCGCCGTCAACCTGTCGAACTCGCCGTAGACGGCCGGGGTGGAGAGGCCACCCTCAGCGACCGCGAAGACCCAGTGGAAGGTGCCGCCCACGGGCAGCGGGGTCAGCAGTTCGCCGCGGCCCCGCCCGAGCGCCGCGCCGCCGACCAGGCTGAACGGGACGTCGCTGCCCAACTCGGCACAGATGGCGAGGAGTTCGTCCTGCGAGGCCCCGGTGGACCAGAGGGTGTCGCAGGCCAGGAGGGCGGCTGCGGCGTCCGCGCTGCCGCCGGCCATGCCGCCCGCGACGGGGATGTCCTTGCGGATGTGGAGGTGGACGTGCGGCTCGATGCCGTGGCGGGCCGCGAGGAGTTCGGCGGCGCGGGCGGCCAGGTTCGTGCGGTCCAGGGGGATCTGGTCGACGTCGTGGCCCTCGGCGGTGATCCGGAGGGTGTCGGCGGGGGTGGCGGTGACCTCGTCGTAGAGGCCGACGGCGAGGAAGACGTTCGCCAGGTCGTGGAAGCCGTCGGCGCGGGCGGCGCCCACGGCCAGCTGGACGTTGACCTTGGCCGGTACCCGGACGGTGACCGGGGCGGCGGTCGCGGCGGTCGTGTCAGTCGTGTCGGTCATGCCTGCTCTCCCCCTGATGTGTGTGCTCCCCCCGACTGCCGGATGCCCGGCGCGCCGCCCGGACCCTTGTGCTCGGCGATCCGCGCGAACTCCTCGACGGTCAGTGACTCGCCGCGGGCCTGCGGCGAGACGCCCGCGGCGACCAGGGCGGCCTCCGCGGCGGCGGCCGAGCCGGCCCAGCCGGACAGGGCGGCCCGCAGGGTCTTGCGGCGCTGGGCGAAGGCGGCGTCGACGACGGCGAAGACCTCGTCGCGGGAAGCGGTCGTCTCGATCGGCTCGGTGCGGCGTACCAGGGAGACCAGGCCGGAGTCGACGTTGGGGGCGGGCCAGAAGACGTTGCGGCCGATGGCGCCGGCCCGCTTGACCTCGGCGTACCAGTTGGCCTTGACCGACGGGACGCCGTAGACCTTGTTGCCGGGGCGGGCGGCGAGGCGGTCGGCGACCTCGGACTGGACCATGACCAGGGTGCGGTCGATGGTAGGGAAGGTCGCGAGCATGTGCAGCAGCACCGGCACGGCGACGTTGTAGGGGAGGTTGGCGACCAGCGCGGTGGGCGCGGGGCCGGGCAGCTCGGTGACGTGCATGGCGTCTCGGTGCACCAGCGCGAAGCGGTCGGCGCGGCCGGGCAGCCTGGCCTCGACGGTGGACGGCAGCGCCGCGGCGAGCACCTCGTCGATCTCGATGGCGGTGACCCGGTCGGCGGCCTCCAGGAGGCCCAGGGTCAGCGAGCCGAGACCCGGGCCGATCTCGACCACGACATCGTCGGGCCGGACCTCGGCGGTCCGGACGATCCGGCGGACGGTGTTGGCGTCGATGACGAAATTCTGGCCGCGCTGCTTGGTGGGGCGGACGCCCAGCGCGGCGGCCAGCTCGCGGATGTCGGCGGCGCCCAGCAGGGGTCCGGGATCGTCGGTGGTGCTCTTGCTCATGCCACAGCCTCGTTGCGCTCGTTCACCCGTGAAGCTTACGGCCGCAGACCGGCCACGGGCTCGCCCCCCTTCTGATGTAGAGCTTCTTGGCGCGGTAGGTCTGTTCCTGGGCGGTGGCGTCCTGCGGCCGGCCGTGGCCGCCGAGGGCCCGCCAGGTGCCGACATCGAACTGGTAGAGCCCGCCGTAGGTGCCGGAGGAGTCCACGGCGTTCGGGCGGCCGCCGGCCTCGCACTGTGCCAGCGCGTGCCAGGCGAGGTGGTCGGCGCCGCGCACGGAGGTGGGCAGCTGCCGGATGCCGAGGTGCACGATCTGCGGGCGCGGGGCGCGCACGACCTCGCTGTGCAGCCGCTTCGGTTTCTGTTTGACGCCGTTGACGGTGCGCACCCGGTAGGTGACCCGCCGGACTCCCGGGCGCCCCTGCTGGACGACGACCACGGTGCCGCGGGCCAGGCGGGCGTCGACCCGGTGGATCGTGCGGAAGGGGACGGTCCGGTCGCGGACCTCCTTGGAGCCGGTGATCCGCAGCACCGAGAGGGTCTGGCCGTCGTGCGGGAAGCTGTCCGGCGGCACCGAGGTGGTGTCCTGGTCGCGCAGGGCGATCCCGGCCTCGGTCAGGGCCTCGCGGACGGTGGCGGCGTTGGTGCGGAGGCGGTGCGTGCGGCCGTCGGCGACGATCGTCACCGAGCGTTCGGTACGGACCGCCAGCTCCAGTCCGCGCTGCCCGATGCGCCGGGAGCGGGAGGCCGACACATAGGCGCCGTCGGCCCGTACGCCGAGCTGGTGGAGGGCGCCGGCGACGGTGTCGGCGGTGGTCCACACCGTGCGGCGCTGTCCGTCGATGGTCAGCACGACCGGGCGGCCGTGCCGGACGACGACCTCGTCGCCGCTGCTGAGGGCGGTGCCGGGGGCGGGCGCGACGATGTCGTGGGCGCCGATGTCGAGCCGTTCGTCGGCCAGCAGGTCGTCGACGTCGGAGGCGAAGGTGTGCAGGGTGCGCGGGGTGCCGTCGACGGTGAGCCGGACCGCCTTGTCGTGGGCGATGAAGGCGGTGGTGCCGCCGGCGAGGAAGGCGACGACCAGGGCCCGCGGCAGCAGGCTGCGCAGCGCGTCGGGGCCTTCTGCGCGGCGTCTGCGACGGCCGCGCGCGGCGCGGTGGCTGCTCTGCGAATGACTCACGGCGCGCTCCACATGCCCCGGCTGCGGTTGACGGCCGGAATGTAGCGGAGTCTTCGTCGCTCTCCAAAGTCGGCACACTACAGAGGGTGACCAGGAGGTGATGAAGGTGACGGAATTCGAGGGTGTGGGCGGGCTTTCCGGTGGGGTGTGCGGGCTTCTCGGGGCCCGCCGCGAACCGTCAGTAACCGAAGGCCCGCGCCGTGTTCGCGGCGACGGCGGTGGCCATGGCGTCCTCGGTCACGGCGGTGACCTCGGCCATGGCCCGCAGCGTGACCGGAATGAGGTACGGGGCGTTGGCCCGTCCGCGGTACGGGGCGGGGGTGAGGAAGGGGGCGTCGGTCTCGACCAGGACCAGCTCCGGCGGGGCGACGGCGAGGGCGTCTCGCAGGTGCTGGGCGTTTTTGAAGGTGACGTTGCCGGCGAAGGACATGAAGTAGCCGGCCGCGGCGCAGATCTTGGCCATCTCGGCGTCGCCGGAGTAGCAGTGGAAGACGACCCGGTCGGGTGCGCCCTCCTCGCGCAGGATGCGCAGTACGTCGTCGTGCGCCTCGCGGTCGTGGATGACCAGGGCCTTGCCGTGCCGCTTGGCGATCTCGATGTGGGCGCGGAAGGAGGCTTCCTGGGCGGCCATGCCCTCGGGGCCCGTACGGAAGTAGTCCAGGCCGGTCTCGCCGACGCCGCGGACCTGCGGGAGGGCGGCCAGCCGGTCGATCTCGGCGAGGGCGGCGTCCAGGGCGCTGTCGCCGCCGGGCTCCCGGGCCCCCTGCCGCGACCAGCCGTCGGGGTCGCCGAGCACGATCCGGGGCGCCTCGTTGGGGTGCAGGGCGACGGTGGCGTGCACGCTGTCGTGGGCCGCGGCGGTCTCGGCGGCCCAGCGCGAACCGGCCAGGTCGCACCCCACCTGGACGACGGTGGTCACCCCGACGGAGGCGGCCTTGGCGAGCGCCTCCTCGACGGAGGAATCCTGCATGTCCAGGTGGGTGTGCGAATCCGCGACCGCCGCCCGAAGGGGTTCGGGCAGCGGCGGCGGGGTGTTCTTGTCCTGCGGTGCCATGGCCGCGATCCTACGAGGGCCGCGGCAGCGGGCTCACTTGCGGTGGTGCTGGAAGGGATGCAGCAGGTCGGAGAGGTGCCAGTGGTGGCGGCCGGTGTCCTTGTCCCCGGCGGTGCCGCCTGCGGGGTCCGGGTCCGCCGCGGGGGCTTCCCCCTTCTCGCCGCCGGGCCGGCGCTGATGCATGTTCGCCATCGCCTCGGAGACCATCGAGACCTGGCCGGAGCGCATGATGCGGACGACGTCGCTGCCGCAGTTCACGCAGGTGGGGCAGGTCAGCGGGGACCGGACGCGCACGCCGTCCGCGTAGTAGACGACATGGAGCTCGCCCTTGCCGTCGACCTGATGGACTATCTCGTATGCCTGCTCCCAGCCGTGGCCGCACCGCATACAGGCGAAGGAGTACGCCTCGTGCGCGGCGGCGTCCGGCCGGGGGTCGGGGTGCTCTCCGCCGGTGGTCGTCGTGGAAACTCCGGGGGTCCTGGCGAAATCCGTCATGTGCTGCGCTCCTCTTGTCCGCTGGACAAGGTCTTCGGAACCGGTTCGTCCCGACGTCCAGTGGACGCCTTTCCCGGTCACAAAGCAGCAGATCGCCGACCGTATTGGCGCAGATTTGGCCGGGGGCAGGGAAAAGTCCCCGCCATACCGGCCAGTTCTTTACCTTTCGGGCCGGTCATTTACCTTCTGATGGGTCGGTTTTCGCCGCGTTCTTCGCCGCGACCACCGCATCGAAGACCTCCCGCTTGGGCAGCCCGGCGTCCGCGGCGACCGCGGCGATGGCTTCCTTGCGGCGCTCCCCGGCCTCCTCACGGACCCGCACCCGGCGCACCAGCTCCTCGGGGCCCAGATCCTGCGGCCCGCTGTCCGGGGCGCCCTCGACGACGATGGTGATCTCGCCGCGTACGCCCTCGGCAGCCCAGGGCACGAGCTCGCTCAGCGGCCCCCGCTTGACCTCCTCGTAGGTCTTGGTCAGCTCCCGGCAGACCGCGGCGCGCCGCTCGGCGCCGAAGATCTCGGCCATCGCGGCGAGGGTGTCGTCCAGCCGGTGCGGCGCCTCGAAGTAGACCAGGGTGCGGCGCTCGTCGGCGACCTCGCGCAGCCGGGTGCGCCGCTCACCGCCCTTGCGGGGCAGAAAGCCCTCGAAGCAGAAGCGGTCCACGGGCAGCCCGGAGACGGCCAGGGCGGTGAGCACCGCGCTGGGGCCCGGGACGGCGGTGACCTTGATGTCCCGCTCGACCGCGGCGGCGACCAGCCGGTAGCCGGGGTCGGAGACCGAGGGCATCCCGGCGTCGGTGACCAGCAGCACCCGCGCCCCGCCGGCCAGCGCCTCGGCCAGCTCGGGCGTCCGGGCCGCCTCATTGCCCTCGAAGTACGACACGATCCGCCCGGACGGCTGGACCTCCAGTGCCTGGGTCAGCCGGCGCAGCCGCCGGGTGTCCTCGGCGGCGATCACATCGGCGGCGGCCAGTTCGGTGGCGAGCCGCGGCGGCGCGTCCGCGATCTCTCCGATGGGCGTCCCTGCAAGTACCAGCGTTCCAGTCACCTTCCCATCCTCCCAGGGCGCCGGCGCGCTCCGGCCGGTCGGTGTCCCCGGTGCGGTCCACGGCGCTCCACAGGCGGCTTCCCTACGATGGGCCGGGTGACGAGTGACACCACCGCGACCGACGCCGCCGCGCAGCACGCCCCGGAGCCGCCCGGAGCGCCCCCCGTGTGGCAGCGGCGACTGCGCCGTTTCGGGCTTCCCGACCGCCCGCAGACCGATGTCCGCGCGCGGCTGGTGCCCGCCTTCCCCGAGCCGGGCGGGCGGCTGTGGGCCGTGTTCGGCGCGGGCCCGGACGCTGCGGCCCGGCTGACGCGCTGGTCCGCCTGGCTGGGTCCGCTGCTGGTGGCGCTGTTCGCCGGGGTGCTGCGGTTCTGGAACCTGGGCAGCCCGCGGAAGGTGATATTCGACGAGACGTACTACCCCAAGGACGCCTGGTCGCTGCTCCAGTACGGCTACGAGGGCACCTGGGCCAAGAACGCCAATGACGCGCTGGTCGGGCATCCACCGCAGCTGCTGCTCTCGCCCGAGCACTCGTATGTCGTCCACCCCCCGATGGGCAAGTGGCTGATCGCGCTCGGCGAGGGCCTCTTCGGGATGAACCCGTTCGGCTGGCGGTTCATGGTGGCGCTGCTCGGCACCCTGTCGGTGCTGCTGGTGTGCCGGATTGGGCGCCGGCTGCTGCGCTCGACGGCGCTGGGCTGTCTCGCGGGCGCCCTGCTGGCGGTGGACGGTCTGCACTTCGTGATGAGCCGGACCGCGCTGCTCGATCTGATCGTGATGTTCTGGGTGGTGGCCGCGTTCGGCTGTCTGCTGGTGGACCGGGACCGCACCCGGGCCCGGCTGGCGGCGGCGCTGCCGATCGGCCCGGAGGGGGTGGCACGGCCCGACGACGGGGTAGGTGACCGGCTGCGGCTGGGCCGGCGGCCGTGGCGGATCGCGGCCGGGCTGTGTCTGGGCCTGGCGACCGCGACGAAATGGAACGGTCTGTACTTCCTCGCGGCCTTCGCGCTGATGGCGGTGCTCTGGGATGTCGCGGCACGCCGCACGGCCGGCGCCCGACACCCCTTCCGCTCGGCCCTGCGCCGCGATGCCCTGCCCGCCTTCGGGGCCACCGTCGTCGTGGCCCTCGCCACCTATCTGGCGTCCTGGTCGGGCTGGATCGCCACCAAGGGCGGCTACTACCGCGACTGGGCGACCTCACCGGAGGGCCGTACGGGTGCCTGGACCTGGCTGCCGGACTGGCTGCGCAGCCTGTGGCACTACCAGACCGAGGTCTACTCCTTCCATACCGGACTGACCACCCCGCACCACTACCAGTCCAACCCGTGGAGCTGGCTGGTCCTGGGCCGCCCGGTCTCCTATTTCTACGAGGAGACCAAGGTCGGCCAGGACGGCTGCACGGGGGCCGAGCCCTGCGCCCGCGAGGTGCTGGCGCTGGGCACCCCGCTGTTGTGGTGGGCGGCCTGCTTCGCGCTCCTCTATGTCCTCTACCGCTGGCTGTTCAAGCGGGACTGGCGGGCCGGGGCGATCGTCTGCGCGGTCGCGGCCGGCTATCTGCCGTGGTTCCTCTACCAGGAGCGGACCATCTTCCTCTTCTACGCGGTGGTGTTCGTCCCGTTCCTGTGTCTGGCGCTGGCGATGCTGATCGGGGCGCTGGTCGGACCACCGGGCTCGTCGGAGCGGCGCCGCACGGTCGGTGCGGTGGGTGCCGGCGTCCTGGTTCTCCTGATCGCATGGAATTTCATCTACTTCTACCCGCTCTACACGGGGATGCCGATCCCCAAGTCGGCCTGGCACCACCGGATGTGGTTCGACACCTGGGTGTGAGAGCCTCAATTCGACAGTTCCGTAACAGGCGTACAACAGCGCGTCACCGGACCGTGCCCGTATCGAGACTCAGAGCCTTCGCGTGTCCCTTAGAGTGCGAGGCACGTTCTTGTGTGCGTATTCAAGGACGAAGCTCTTGGAGGGAATCGGTGGCATGCGCCGTGAGGTGAAGTACGGGCTGATCGGCGGATCGGTGGCCCTGGTGGCGGGAGTCGTGGGCGGCTTCACGCTGTTCGGCGGCTCTGACGAGTCGTCGCAGGAGGTCAGCTCGGCGGATGCCAAGTCGGGCGAAGACGGCACGAAGGTGGCGACCGGCCCGCTGTCGGCCAAGGAAGTGCAGACGACGTCGCGGGAGTTCCTGACCGCGTGGCAGTCCGGCGACGCGGCCAAGGCGGCCGGGCTGACCGACGACCCGGAGAAGTGCAAGAGCGCGCTCGCGTCCCTGAGCAAGCAGGCGCGGTTCTCGAAGGTGACGCTCACCCCGGGCGCCCCGGCCGGTGACAAGGTGCCGTACACCGTCGCCGCGCAGATCGACTACAAGGGCACCAAGGCCGCGTACTCGTACCGCACCTCCGCGACCGTGCAGCGCGAGAAGGCCACCGGAAAGCCGCAGATCGCCTGGAAGCCGACGATGATGCACCCGGGCCTGGCCAAGGGTGACGAACTGCGCACCGGCGAGGCCGAGGCGCCGCCGATCAAGGCCGTGGACCGCAAGGGCGCCGCGCTGACCCCCCAGGCGCATCCGGCGCTGGCCGGGGTGCTGGACAGCCTGCGGGACAAGTACGGCGACAAGACCGACGGCAAGCCGGGCGTGGAGCTGTTCATCCACCGCGCCAAGAGCGCCAAGCCCGCCGACCAGCTGCCCGAGAAGACGCTGAAGGTGCTCTCCAAGGGGACGCCGGGCACGCTCAAGACCACCCTGGACGCCGGTATGCAGTCGGCGGCCGAGCGGGCGGTCAAGGGCAAGAAGTCCGCCTCCGTGGCCGCGGTCAAGCCCAGCACCGGTGAGATCCTGGCGCTCGCCAACTCCCCGGAGAAGGGCTTCAACCTGGCCACCCAGGGCTCGCTGGCCCCCGGCTCGACGATGAAGGTCGTCACCGCGGCGATGCTGATGGACAAGGGCCTGACCTCGCCGGGCAAGAAGAACCCGTGCCCCAAGTACGTGACCGTCGGCGGCTGGAAGTTCCAGAACCTCGACAAGTCCGAGATCAAGGACGGCACGTTCGCGCAGAGCTTCGCCGCGTCCTGCAACAACGCCTTCATCTCGCACGCCAAGGACCTCAGCGACGACGACCTGACCAAGGAGGCCCGGGACGTCTTCGGCATCGGCCTCAACTGGCAGACCGGCATCCCGACCTTCGACGGCGCGGTCCCGGTGCAGAGCGACGCGCAGATGGCGGCCTCGCTGATCGGCCAGGGCGGGGTGCGGATGAACCCGCTCAATGTCGCCACGCTCGCCGCGACGGTCCGGGCCGGCTCCTTCCACCAGCCGTACATCGTCTCGCCGGATCTGGACCACCGCACGCTCGCCAAGGCGCCCCGGACGATGAAGCCGTCCACCCTCAACGGCCTGCGGTCGCTGATGAAGCTGACCGCGACGTCCGGTACGGCCGCCGAGGCGATGTCCGGGGTCAGCGGTGACATCGGCGCCAAGACCGGCTCGGCCGAGGTCGACGGGCAGAAGAAGCCGAACGCCTGGTTCACCGCCTACCGCGACGACCTCGCCGCGGCGGCCGTCGTCCCGGCGAGCGGCCACGGCGGCTCCAACGCGGGCCCGGTGGTCCGCGCGCTGCTCACCTCCGGCTGACGGCGGGACGGGGCGCTGTGGGGGCGCCCCGTCCCAGTCACCGAATCCGGTTCGCATGGCCCGTACAGCTTTCGCTAGCGTGCGGGCCATGAGCGATTCCGCGTCCGGCGCCGCCCCGGGAACCCCGACCGACACCGCGACCGGCGTGCGCGAGCACACCTCGTGACCCCGCTCGTCGTCGCCGCGGTCCTGATGGCCGCCGTCACCCACGCCAGCTGGAACGCCATCGCCCACGGCATCCGTGACCAGCTGCTGGCCTTCACCCTGGTCGGCGGCGGCGGCACGGTCTGCGGCCTCGCGCTGGCCGCCGTCACCCCGCTCCCGGCCGCCGGCGCCTGGCCCTTCCTCCTGGCCTCCGCCGTGCTGCACATCGTCTACCAGGCCCTGCTGATGCAGTCGTTCCGCCTGGGCGACTTCGGGCAGATGTACCCCATCGCCCGCGGCACCGCGCCCCTGGTCGTCACCGTCCTGGCCGCCGTCTTCGTCCACGAGATCCCCGACGGCTGGGCCCTGGCCGGCGTCGCGCTGGCCTCCGCCGGCCTGGTCGGGGTCGCCCTCTGGGGCATCCGCGGCTCCGGGACCAGGCCGCACTGGCCGGCCCTGATCGCCGCCCTCGCCACCGGCCTTGCCATCGCCTCGTACACGACCGTCGACGGCCTGGGCGTACGGGCCTCCGGCAGCGCCCTCGGCTACATCGGCTGGCTGATGCTCCTCGAAGGAGTCGCGATCCCCGCCTACGCGCTGGCCACCCGGCGCCGCCAACTCCTCGCCGAACTCCGCCCGTTCGCGCTGCGCGGGCTGGCCGGCGGGGTGCTCTCCGTCTTCGCCTACGGCCTGGTCCTGTGGGCCCAGACCCGCGCCCCCCTCGCACCGATCGCCGCACTGCGCGAGTCCTCGATCATCGTGGGCGCCGCCATCGGCGCGCTCTTCTTCAAGGAACGCTTCGGCGCTCCCCGGATCGCCGCGGCGGGCCTGATGGTCATCGGCATCGGCCTGATGCTGCACACCGGCTGAAAGCTGCCGCTCACCCGGCCATCCGCGCAGCCCGGACCCGCCCCACCAGGTCCTCCGCGGCCGCCGGCCAGTTGTCGTACGCGAACTCGAAGCCCGCCTCGCGCAGCCGGCCGGGCACCACCCGGCGGCTCTTGAGCAGCAGTTCGGTGTCGGAACGCAGCGCGAACGCGCCCAGCTCGGCCATCCACTTCGTGGCGGGCAGCCCCACCGGGACGCCCCAGGCGGCCCGCAGCGCCCGCATGAAGTCCCGCTGCGGCAGCGGACCGGGCGCGGCGAGATTCACCGGCCCGGTCAGGTCGTTCCGGTCGACCAGGAACTCGACCGCCCGGACGAAGTCACGGTCAAGGATCCAGGACATGTACTGGGCGCCCCCCGCGACCGGGCCACCGAGCCCCAGCCGGACCATCCGCAGCAGCACGTCGAACACCCCACCGCGATCCGGACTCATCACCATGGCGGACCGCAGCGCGACCTTGCGGGTCTCCGGGGTGGCGGCCTCCTGCTGCGCCCGCTCCCACTCCTTGGCGATCTCGATGCTGAACGCCCAGTAGTCCGGAACACCGGGCTCCGCGCCGCCGATCTCACCGGTCGCCTCGTCATGGGGCGCGTCGAAGCGGTGGGCGTAGAGGGTGGCGGTGCTCATCTGGAGCCAGACGCGGGGCGGCCGGGCGGCCGCCGCGATCGCCTCGCCCACGACCCGGGCGGAGTCCACCCGTGAGCGCATCATCTCCTGGAGATTGGCCTGGGTGTAGCGGCAACTCACGCTGCGCCCTGCCAAGTTGATCACGACGTCACTGCCGTCGACCACCGCCGTCCAGGGCCCGGGCGTCACACCGTCCCAGGCCACCTCCCCCGCCCGCGACGGACGTCTGGTCAGCACCACGACCTCGTGGCCCGCGGCGGTCAGCGCGCGGTTCAGGATGCCGCCCACCTGGCCGGTCCCGCCGGGTATCACAATCTTCATCGGGCTCCCCCCTCATGGTCACCGGACCTGCCGGGCGCGGGAACACCACGCCCGGCACCAGCAGATGCCACCGCCCCGGGCCCCGTCAACGACGCGGGTAGACCGTGCCGTCGGGCGGTGTCTCCAGCGTACGGAGATAGCTGTCGACCGCCCGTGCCGGGAGCGGCGACTGGCACTTGCGGTAGAGCCAGTGGTCCACGGAGTCGAGGACGGCGAGCCGCCCCGCCGGGAATTCCTGCGCCATGCGCCGCGCACCCGGCAGCGGGGTCGCCAGGTCGTGCTGGGCGTTCACCACCAGGACGGGCGGCAGGGTGCCCTTGGCCCGGGCCGGCTCCGGCTCGGGCGCGGCCGGCCATCCCTGGCAGCCGAGGACCATGTCCAGGGCCTGGGAGTTGTAGCGGGCGTGCGGCGCGGCGGACGCGGCCTGCCGACGCAGCTCGCGGTAGTGGTCCCAGTCACGGAGGCGGAAGTCGTAGTCCCGGCACAGCACGGTGCGCCAGGCGAGCACCGGGGCGTCGTCGGTCCAGGAGACCTTGCCCTTGCCGCTGTTCAGGGCGCCCAACTGCTCAGCAGTGGTCTGCGGGTTCCACTTCCCGAGGTAGCTGGTGAGGAAGCCGGACAGCTGGTCGGCGGTGACCTTCTTCCGCGTCGGGCCGTGCGGCCCCGGTTCGAACAGCCGGCCCGCGTCGGCGCGCGCGAAGAGCCCCCGGACGACGGCCTTCACGTCCTTGCCCTTCAGCGCACACGATGTGTTCTTCGCGCACCAGTCCGCGAGTTGCCGCACCCCGCCCTCGGCGGCGGCGGAACCGTCCGTGAGGAAGCGCCCGGCATCCGGCCGGGACGGGTCCATCGCACTGTCGAGGGCCAGCGCCCGGAGCTTCTGCGGGAAGAGCCGGGCGTATTGGCGACCGATGAGCGTGCCGTACGAGTGCCCGAGGAAGCTGATCTGCTCCTCCCCCAGCGCGGCGCGGATCGCGTCCATGTCGCGGGCGACGCTGACGCTGTCCATGTGGTCGGCGACCGGCCCGCTGCCCGCCCGGCAGCTCTCGGCGAGCTGCTTGTTCATGGAGCGCATCCGCTGGAACTCGGCGGCGTTCTCCGGACGGGTGGGGATCTTCCCGGCGAGCTTCTCGTCGCACCGGAGCCCTCCGCTGCGGCCGATCCCGCGCGGGTCGAAGCCGATGATGTCGAAGCGGCTCCGGATGTTCTTGTCATAGCCCTCGGTCGGGCTGTCGGCGTAGTAGGCGTCGTCCAGACCGCTCGAACCGGGGCCGCCCGGGTTCGAGAGCAGCACACCGAGGCGCTTCTTGGGATCGGTGGCCTGCTGCCGGGCCACCGCGATCTTCATCGTCGGCCCGTCGGGCTTCGCCCAGTCGACCGGCACCTCCACGGTCCCGCACCGGGTCCGCTTGCTCGGGTCGGGGTAGGGCGGGTCGGCCTTGGGACAGGCGGACCACTGAATCGCCTGCACCGGTGCCGCCCCGGGACTCGCCCCCGCGTTCCACGGCACGAGCAGTGTGGCGGCCACCGCCCCCGCCCCCACCGAAGCCGTCAGAACCACACCCTTGCGCGACCGGCGTGCGCGGCGTGACCGTCCGTCTGAGCTCTCGACCGACCCGTCCCCGGGCCGGGAGAAAGAACCTGAAGCATTCATGCCCCACACCCTCGGGGCACCACATGACGGCCCTTCCATGACCACATGGTGGCGACGTAACAGAGCCCCACGGCTCCCCTCCCTCGGCGCCAGCGAGCAGTTCAATAGCGCTCTTCTCCATGCCCCGGGAGTACCTCGCTCCCCTCCCTCTCCACCGGTGTGTCATCGTGCCGGGGGTGCCGCCGCAGCATGACCCGGCAGTCAACGGCCTTCGACCTGTCGCGGGTTCGCTCGGCCTCGGCCAACTCGTCCTGGAGTGCCTGGCACTCCGGGCAGCTCACAGCGACCGCCCCAGCAGCCCGTACTGCTGCCGCCGCGCATAGTCCTCGTGCACCCGCACCCGAAGAAGCGCCAGGGTTTCACTGTCGCCCTCGCCGTCGTCGGCCCGCTCGTGCTCCGGCCGGTCGTCGGCCTCTGGGTGCTCGGGATGCTCAGGGTGCCCAGGGGGCGTGTGCTCGGGGGGCGTGCGCTTCTGAACCACCGTTCACTCCTCTCCGTAGTCATTCCGCTACCAAGGGGGCTCAGCGTGGCCTAGGGTCGAGATGCTATTCAACCTGTCAGGGGAGGCGGAAGAATTGGTGAAAGCCCTGTGAACCGCAAGGACTTGGTACCGGAGAGCAGCCCGCAGGCCGCCTTCGGGGCGCGCCTGCGCAGCTCGCGGGAGGCGCGCGGCTGGACGCAGGACGAGTTGGCCGAGCGGATGGGATATTCCAGTACACATGTCTCGGCGGTGGAAACTGGACGCAAGCCTCCGACTCTGCGCTTTTCGCGCAGTGCCGACCGCACGTTCGGGCTTGAAGGCACCATGGACACCTTCGAGCGCGAGTGGCGCGAGATCCGGCACGGCAGCCTGTTGGAGGGATTCCCTGAGTACGTCGGCCACGAGGGCCGGGCGGCGGAGATCCGACTGTACGAAGTGGGCATCGTCCCCGGTCTGGTCCAGACCCCGGAGTATGCGTCCGTACTCGCCGGGAGTTACGTCAAGCGCGGAGCGATCACGCCGGAGCAGGCGGACGAGCGGGTGTCGCTCGTAGCGGAACGACAGGCGACGCTGGTGCGTACGCCACCGCCGCTGGTCTTCGTGGTGCTGGACGAGAGCTGCCTCCGTCGACCCATCGGCGGACCCGCCATCATGGACGCCCAGTTGGCGCGGCTGATCGAGTTCGCCGAGCATCCGACCACGGTGCTCCAGGTCGCCCCCTTCGACTTGGGGGAGCGTCGACCGTTCGACCTGCCGATCACTTTGCTGACGCTGCCGGACCGCTCGCTGATGTCGTACGCGGAGTCGGCCCAACGGGGCCATCTCGAACGGGAAAGCACCTCGGTACTGCCCATACTCACGGCCTACCATCAACTACAGGCCGACGCACACTCCCAGGCGGCGTCCGTGGCCATGATCAATGACTTACGAAAGGGTATCTCGTGACCGACTCCCTCCGATGGGTCAAATCCTCGTACAGCAACAACGGCGGACAGTGCATCGAGTGGGCACCGGAACACGCGGCAGCCACCGGAGAGTTCAAGGTCCGCGACAGCAAGAACCCCAGCGGCCCGCATCTCACCCTCACCCGAGGGGCGTTCGCCGGGCTCGTGGAGTTCGCCCAGCACCACGGGTGACCGTTCTTCCTCTGCACCCCGAGTGCCCGGCCCTCGCCAAGCGGCGGGGGCCGCTGTCGTTGCTGTGCGTTCAGGACGGCGCCGTGCCGGGCGCGAAGCCGAGAACCGGGGAACCGGGGGAGCCGGATTCCGGGGTTGAAGTTGTCGTTGCGGCAGCTTCTACCGTCCTGAACAGGGCCGGAGAGACCGGCCCGGTGACGCGTTCGTGATGGAGGCGGCGATGGACTGGCCGATCGCGGAGGTTGCCCGGATGTCGGGTGTGACCGCCCGGACCCTGCGGCACTACGACGAGATCGGCCTGCTGCCGCCTGCCCGGATCGGGGCCAACGGCCACCGCTACTACGAGGAGCGCCAGCTGCTTCAGCTTCAGCAGATTCTCGTACTGCGGGCGCTGGGCGTAGGACTTCCCGAGATCGGCCGGATCCTGGCCGAGCAGGTCGACGAGGTGGAGGCCCTGCGCGGCCACCACCGGCGGCTGCTCGCCGACCGGGACCGGCTCGACGCCCTGGCCGGCACCGTCTCCCGCACGATCGCCGAACTGGAGCAGTCCAGGAAGGACGGCAGAACCATGACCCGCATCAACCGGCCGGAGAACCTGTTCGAGGGCGTGCGGCCCGCCCTATACGAGGAGACTCTGCATGACTTCCCCGAGCATGCCGAGGCGGTCGCCCGCAGGGTCGCCGCGATGACCCCGCAGGACGTCGAGGCCGGACAGCGCGAGCGCACGGCGCAGATGATCCGGCTGGCCGAGCTGATGGCCGCGGGCCACCCGGCCGACGCCGAGCCGGTGCAGGCCGAGATCGACGCCCAGTACCGGGCCCTGGCCCAGCTGCGGGCCGGGGCCGTGTCCACCGAGGAGTTCCGCGCCATGGGACGCTCCTGCGTGGACAACGACGCCTGGCACGCCGCGTATGAGTCGATCACACCGGGGCTGGCCGCGTACCAGCGGGACGCCATGGAGGTGTATGCCGCTGCCCGGCTGAGCTGAACCGGGGCCGGGCCGCCGCGCGGGAACCGGCCCGCAACAGCGGCCCCCTGCCTGTCCCACCGACAGGCGCACCTCGCACGGCCCTCAGGCGCCGGGCGAGGTGCTGCCCGTTCGTGAACGCCGGATCAGCCGGCCGCGTGGGAAACCGCGGCAACGGCCCGCAGCAGCGCCTGTGCCCGCGGATCCGCCGTGACATTCCGCTGCATGCCGTTGGTGACGTATCCGAATGCCAGGCCGCTCTCGGGGTCGGCGCAGGCGAGTGCGCCGCCGCGGCCCGGGTGGCCGAAGGAGCCGGGCGCCAGGAGCGGGGAGGCCGGTCCGTGGAGCATGAAGCCCGGGCCGAAGCGGGTGTGGAGCAGGAGGGTGCGGTCGAGGCCGGCGGACTCCTCGGTGCGGGCGAGGGTGAGGGTCGCGGGCGCGAAGAGCCGGGCGCGGCCGTCGACGGGGCCGATGAGGGCGGCGTAACAGCGGGCCAGGGAACGGGCGGTGGCGATGCCGCCCGAGGCGGGCAGCTCGGCGGCCCGGTAGGCGGGCGCGTTCTCGTCGGGGGCGGGGGAGATCGCGGCGAAGGCGCGGCTGGTGAGCGAGTCCGGATCGGCGTAGGCGTCGGCGACGGACTGCTTGGGGCGGACCCGGAGGCCCGACGCGGCGGGCGGGGCCGGGGGCTCGACGGCGGCGAGCCGTCCGACGCGGGACCGCGCCGCCTCGGGCAGGCCGACCCACAGGTCGAGGCCGAGCGGCCCGGCTATCTCGTCGGCGATCCAGCTGCCGATGGTGCGGCCGGTGACCCGCAGCACCAGCTCGCTCAGCAGCCAGCTGTAGGTCTGCGCGTGGTAGCCGTGATCCGTGCCGGGCTCCCAGGCGGGTTCCTGGGCGGCGAGCGCGGCGGGGCCGCTGACGCCGTCGATGGCCTGGTCCGGGGTGAGCGGGGTGTCCAGGACGGGCAGTCCGGCGCGGTGCGAGAGGAGATGGCGGACGAGTACGCGTTCCTTGCCGGCGGCCTTGAACTCGGGCCAGTACGTGCCGACCGGCGCATCGAGGTCGAGCTGTCCGCGCTGGTGCAGCAGCAGCGGGACGACGGCGGCGATGCCCTTGGTCGCGGAGCGGATCACCTGGGCGGTGCCGGCCTCCCAGGGCGCGGCCGTCCCGTCAGCGGCGCCGTCCCCGTCCTTCGTACCGGCCCACAGGTCGACGACCTTGCGCCCGTGCCGGTAGACGGCGACCGCCGCGCCCCGCTCGCCGCGCCGCGCGAAGTTGGCCATGAAGGCGTCCCGGACCGGCTCGAAGCCGTCCTCGACCGTGCCCTGGACGTCCACCACTGACTCCCGCTTCCCACTCATCCGTCGCTTTGGTGACCCATCCATGGTGCAACGCGCGGATCAGTGCTCATGACCAGGACCGCGGGCCGTGGCCTTCGTCACATGCGAAGGGCGGGGGCAGGGGCCGGGAGCGGCTCAGCGGTGGGTCACAGGGGGACGTCGACCGATCGCGGGTCGAAGCCGAAGGTCAGCTCCAGGCGGTGGGTGCGCCAGTTCCTCGTCGCACAGGAGGTCCTGGGTGGTGCCGTCGGCGACGAGCACGCCGCCGGAGAGCACGACGGAGCGCGGGCACAGCTCCAGCACGTACGGCAGGTCGTGGGTGACCATCAGGACGGTGACGTCCAACGACCGCAGGATGTCGGCGAGTTCGCGGCGGGAGGCGGGGTCGAGGTTGGAGGACGGCTCGTCGAGGACCAGGATCTCGGGGCGCATGGCCAGGACGGTCGCCACCGCGACCCGGCGGCGCTGGCCGAACGAGAGGTGGTGCGGCGGCCGGTCGGCGAACTCCGCCATGCCGACCCGGGTGAGCGCCTCGGTACCCGCTCGTCCAGTGCGGCGCCGCGCAGCCCGGCGGAGGCCGGCCCGAAGGCGACGTCCTCGCGGACGGTGGGCAAAATCAACCGTCGGCCTTCACCACCCACAACAGGTGATGAAGGCCGACGTGACACAGGGGTCCGACCATTTACCAACAGTGCCGACGGTGCCGGTCGGGTCGCCGCAGTTCCTCGGGGTCAGGACACATCCACCGGGCTGGAGCAGTTCTTGGGCAGCGAGCCACCCTGATGCGCGGTGGCGATCGAGGTGATGCCGCCCGTGCCGCTCGACGCGGGGATCTTCTGCTTCACCGGGTAAGTCCAGGCGTGGCTGGTTCCGGCGTCAAAGGTCCAGTAGCCCGTCACGGCGACCACCGGCTGGGACAGCGTCACCCACCCGTAGTTGCCCGGCTTGATCGGGACCTGCGTAGTGAACGTTTCGGCGCTGGACGAGGTGTCGGCATGGCTGTAGTTGAACTCCTGAGTCAGAGTCAGCTCGAAGCCGACACCGAAGGGGCTAACCTTCGCCGTCTCGGCTGCGCTGATCCTGAAGCCATACGTGTTCGAATAGCCGGTGGTGTTGCTCGTCGCGTAGCTTTCGGTCACAGGTTCGTCGTAGGTGTTGTGCCATGCCTTGCCAATACAGCGCCCCGGGCCGGCCACGATCTCTTCACGGCTCTTCGTGTACGTGCACGCGTTGGAGATCGACGCACTGGTCGCGCCGCCGCACACGGAGCGGATCTGGTACTGCACCGCGAGGCTGTCCACCGTCTCCTGGTGCGCGCTGTCAAAGGCCCAGGTCTGATTACCCCCGTTGTTGCAGCCGTAGTCGTTCACCCAATTCGCCGAGTTGACCACCGGCCACGAGGTCAGGTAGTCCATGCAATTACCCGACCCCAGATTGCTGAGCTGATAGCCGGTCGTCTGACCGCTGGTAGCGGAGGCGCGGGGAGTCAGCGCCCACAACTGCCACTTGCTGCTTGCGTCGCACGACTCCTGGGTGACGGGGTGGATCCGGTTCCAGTGGTCGTACCAGC
Organism: Streptomyces sp. bgisy130; assembly: GCF_057708345.1. NCBI lineage: Bacteria > Bacillati > Actinomycetota > Actinomycetes > Kitasatosporales > Streptomycetaceae > Streptomyces > Streptomyces sp. bgisy130. The sequence goes on along the minus strand of NZ_JBYISA010000033.1, from coordinate 10,585 downwards.
CCTGCGCCTGCAGGCAGTTACCGTCATCAGCGATGATCTGGAAAGAACCGTCGCTCATCGTGTACAGCTTGAATTGCTGGTTGCCGGGATTCGACGAGTCCGTCCCGTACACGTTCGCGTACTCGCCGGTGCCGGTTCTCCCTCTGAACATGTCAAGCGTCTTACTGCTGTCGCCAGCAACATAGATGTGGCCGACGGGCACTGTCATCCCCGCCGGCACCTCCTTCACCGCACGCGCCGACACGCTCAGCCCCGTTGTGGCTTCCGCACCGGGCATGAGCCCGAGAAAGGGAGCCGATATCGCCAGCACCGCCCCCATGGTGAGGGTGACCAGCCTGCGAGTCCTGCGCTCACGAAGGCGCCGCCACCATTCACTCATCGCCACCCTCAACACTCTCCCGCCCATCACAACTCCATGCGTTTCATGGTCAGTGAGCAGCAAGCCAGTAACTGGGCCTGGCACGTGCCAGGGAACGGACCGGCGTAATGCCCCGAAGACCATTTATTTCGTCCGCAACGTAACAGCTGCCAGCTGCCATCGGACGATGCCGTCCACAGAACTGAGGAGGGATCAGCCCGAGTATCGCCGGGCAATATCAAGAGTCGAAAGGCTGCTCACCTCGGGTAGTTGAGGTGAATAGTTGCAAACTCTCGCTGCTTTGCGGGCCCGCGAAGGCACTGTATGCGCATCGCCTCAGGGTCGGAGGTCAGCCTCGATCCATTCACCGACGGCCGGTCCAGCATCCGGACATGAAAGTGGAGATGCCTCTTGCCGAGCGGGGGCGGCTTTTGCAGATGGCCCGCGAGAAGGTACGCATCAAAGGCGCGGACAACCGGCGGGGGGAAACCAGCCGCCAAGGTGCCGACGCTGGTCGCGGCAGTGTACGCCGGGGCGGACAACAGGGAAGAAACGACCGGCTGCGGCACGGAGCAGTGCCGCAACTCCTCGGCCGGATCCGGGCCCCCTCGGCACTGGGCACGTTCCTGCGCTCCTTCACCCACGGCCATGGGCTGCAAGTTCACGCCGTGCTGCGCGGTCGGCTACCGGGGAACGCTCACCGATCGCGGGTCGAAGCCGAAGGGCAGCTCCAGGCGGTGGGTGCGCATCAGTTCCGCGTCGCACAGCAGGTCCTGGGTGGTGCCGTCGGCGACGAGCACGCCGCCGGAGAGCACGACGGAGCGCGGGCACAGCTCCAGCGCGTACGGCAGATCGTGGGTGACCATCAGGACGGTGACGTCCAACGACCGCAGGATGTCGGCGAGTTCGCGGCGGGAGGCGGGGTCGAGGTTGGAGGACGGCTCGTCGAGGACCAGGATCTCGGGGCGCATGGCCAGGACGGTCGCCACCGCCACCCGGCGGCGCTGGCCGAACGAGAGGTGGTGCGGCGGCCGGTCGGCGAACTCCGCCATGCCGACCCGGGTGAGGGCCTCGGTGACCCGCTCGTCCAGTTCGGCGCCGCGCAGCCCGGCGGAGGCCGGTCCGAAGGCGACGTCCTCGCGGACGGTGGGCATGAACAGCTGGTCGTCGGGGTCCTGGAAGACGATGCCGACGCGGCGGCGGATCTCGGCGAGATGTTCCCGGGCGACCGGGAGCCCGGCGACCGCGACGCTGCCGGCGCCCGCTTCGAGGATGCCGTTGAGGTGCAGGACGAGGGTGGTCTTGCCGGCGCCGTTGGGCCCGAGCAGGGCGACCCGTTCGCCCCGGCCGACGGTCAGGTCGACGCCGAAGAGCGCCTGATGGCCGTCCGGGTAGGCGTAGGCGAGCCCGGAGACGGCGAGGGAGGGGGGCGTGGTGGTGCTCAAAGGGTCCATCCCAGGAGGCAGACGGCGAGCGCGGCCAGCGGGAGGGCGGCCGCGCGGGTCCATTGTGTGCGGGTGGTGGCGCTGCCGTCGACCACGGGCATGGTGCCGGTGTAGCCGCGGCTGACCATCGCGAGGTGGACCCGCTCCCCGCGCTCGTAGGAGCGGATGAACAGCGCACCGGCGGACTTGGCGAGCACGCCCCAGTGACGGATGCCCCGCGCTTCGAAGCCGCGGGAGAGCCGGGCGATCCGCATCCGCCGCATCTCGTCGGTGATCACATCGCCGTAGCGGATCATGAAGGACGCGATCTGGACGAGCAGCGGCGGCATCCGGAGCCGCTGCAGGCCCAGCAGGAGTTCCCGCAGCTCGGTGGTGGACGCGAGCAGCACGGACGCGGCGACGCCGAGCGTGCCCTTGGCGAGGATGTTCCAGGCGCCCCACAGCCCGGACTCGCTCAGGCTCATGCCGAGGACGGCGACCCGCGGCCCCTCGGCGACGAACGGCATCAGCACGGCGAAGGCGACGAACGGCACCTCGATCAGCAGCCGCTTGAGCAGGAACCCGGCCGGGACCCGGGCGGCCCCGGCGGCGGCCGCGATCAGCAGTGCGTACAGCCCGAACGCCCAGACCGCCTCGCGTGGGGTGGAGACGACGACGAGGACGAAGCCGAAGACCGCCGCGATCTTGCAGTGCGCGGGCAGCGCGTGGACCGGCGAATGCCCGTGCCGGTAGAGCTTGTGCGCGTGTCCGGCACCCATCTCAGACGTTCTCCGTCGGGCGCCCGGCAGCCGCGTCGGGCCGCCCGGCGGTGGCGGCGCTCCGGCGGCGGCGCAGCACGACGAACACGCCGGTGCCCACGGCCAGCGTCGCGCCGACGCCGATGACCCCGGCGAGGCCGCCGGACAGCCGCGGGTCGGTGATGTCCTTGACGCCGTAGTCGGCGAGCGGGGAGTCCTTGGCGGCGTGGTCCTCGGTCTTGCGGTCGATGCCGTGGTCCTGGGCGACCTTCTCCAGGCCGTCGGGGCTGGCGGAGGCGTAGTAGCTGAGGCCGCCCGCGCACACCAGGGCGGCGGCGAGTCCGGCGAGCCAGACGCGGCGGACGGAGCGGCGTGCGGGGGCCGGGGTGGCGGCGGCAGCGGGTACGGGGGCCGGCTCGGCCGCGGGGGTGCCGTCGGCCGGGGTGGCGAGCGGCGTGGTCCGCAGCTCCAGCGGCTTGGTCAGGCCGCGCGCGCCGTAGACCAGGTCGGGGCGGACGGCGATCACGGCGCCGACCGTCAGGGCGGTGATCGCCGCCTCGCCGATCCCGATCAGCAGATGCACGCCCACCATGGCGGTGAAGACCTTGCCGAGCGGCACGTCGGCGGTCCCGCCGAGCGCATAGAGGCCGGTGAAGGCGACCGCGGCCGCGGGCACCGAGAGCAGCGCGGCGACGAAGGAGGCGACGGTGACCGAGCGGCGCCGCCGCGGCAGCACCTTCACCAGCCCCCGGAACAGGCCGTAGGCGACCACGGTCGTCACGATCGCCATATCGGTGATGTTGACGCCCAGCGCGGTCAGCCCGCCGTCGGCGAACAGCACGCCCTGCATCAGCAGCACCACCGAGACGCACAGCACGCCGGTGTACGGGCCGACGAGGATCGCCGCGAGCGCACCGCCCAGCAGATGTCCGCTGGTGCCCGCCGCGACCGGGAAGTTCAGCATCTGCACGGCGAAGATGAACGCCGCGACCAGCCCGGCCAGCGGCGCCGTACGCTCGGCGGCGGCCGCACCGGCCGGCCCGGTACCCGCCAGCTCACGCCGGGCACCGCGCAGGCTGACCGCCACCGCGACCGCGGCGACGACTCCGGTCGCCGCCGATACCGGCGCATTGATGAATCCATCGGGTACGTGCATCTCGGCTTCTCCGCTTCAGGCGCTGCAACCAGCCAATGGTGGTGCCTCCTGCAAATAAGTTGCAAGAGCGCCCATGATGCGAAACGGTCTCGGCGCCGCTCGAAGCGGGGTCCCATCTGGGGACCCTCGCTCCGGTGGCACATATGCACGAACGGGCGGAAGCCGGGCCGCCCACCCGTACCCAGCACGGCACGGCCGCCGGCGGGTGGCCGGCGGCCGTGCGGGGGTACCGGGTCAGACGCGGGCCGGTTCGCGCCGCTGGTCCGTGTCCGGTTCGTTGGCGTCGTCGGCCCGGTCGCCGTCCGTCCCGGCGAGTTGCCGTCGCAGGCCCTCCCCTTCGACGTCCACGTTCGGCAGCAGCTTCTGGAGCCACCGGGGGAGCCACCAGGCGCTGCGGCCCAGCAGGGCGAGGACGGCGGGGACGAGGGCCATGCGGACGACGAAGGCGTCGAAGAAGACGGCGATGGCGAGGCCGAAGCCGATCATCTTGACCATGGAGTCGGTGGAGCCGATGAAGCCGGCGAAGACGCTGATCATGATGACCGCGGCGGCGGTGACCACCCGGGCGCCGTGCCGGAAGCCGGTCACGACGGCCTCATCCGGGCGTTCGCCGTGCACGAAGGCCTCCCGCATCCGCGTGACGAGGAAGACCTCGTAGTCCATCGCCAGGCCGAAGACCACGCCGACCAGGAAGATCGGCATCATGCTCATGATCGGGCCGGTCTGCTCGACGCCGAACAGGCTGCTCAGCCAGCCCCATTGGAAGACCGCGACGACCGCGCCGAGCGCCGCCACCACTGAGAGCAGGAAGCCCAGCGCCGCCTTGAGCGGGACGAGCACCGAGCGGAAGACGACCATCAGGAGGACGAAGGCCAGGCCGACGACCAGCGCCAGGTAGGGCAGCAGGGCGTCGTTCAGCTTCTGCGAGACATCGATGTTCATCGCGGTGGTGCCGGTGACCAGGGTCCGGGCGCCGGTGTCCGTGGCGATGCCGGCCGTCGTGGAGCGGATATGCTCCACCAGCTTTTCGGTCTCGGCGCTGCTGGGCTGGGACTTCGGGACGACGGTCAACATGGCGGTGTCACCGGCCTTGTTGAAGGTGGCCGGGGTGACCACGGCGACGTCGTCCAGGCCGCGCACCTCCTTGGCCACCCGTGCCGCCGCGGACTTGGCGGTCTCCCCCTTGTCCGCGTCGCGGCCGTCGACGACCAGCATCAGCGGGCCGTTGAAGCCGGGCCCGAAGCCGTCCGACAGCAGGTCGTACGCCTTGCGCTGGGTGGTGCTGGTGGGCTGTGAGCCGTCGTCCGGCAGACCCACCTCCAGCGAGGCCGCGGGGATCGCGACGGCGCCCAGGCCGACGACCCCGGCGAGGAGCACCGCGACCGGGCGGCGCAGCACGAAACGCGCCCACCGGGTACCCATGTTGGGCCGCTCGGCGGCGGCCGTCTGCCCGGTCCCGTCGCGCCCGTCACCGGTGGCCTCGCGTGCCTTGCGGGGCAGCACCCGCTTGCCCGCGAAGCCCAGCAGCGCCGGGATGAGGGTCAGGGCGATCAGTACGGCGATGACGACGGTGCCGGCCGCGGCCAGGCCCATCTTCGTCAGCATCGGGATGTTGACGACGGCGAGGCCGACCAGCGCGATGACCACGGTCAGTCCGGCGAAGACGACCGCGGAGCCCGCGGTGCCCACCGCGCGTCCGGCGGCCTCCTCCCGCTCGCGGCCCTCGGTGAGTTCGGTGCGGTAGCGGGAGACGATGAACAGGGCGTAGTCGATGCCGACGGCGAGGCCGATCATCATGGCCAGCGTCGAGGTCGTGCTGGAGAGGTCGAGCGCGCTGCTCAGCGCGGTGATGGTGGAGACGCCGATGCCGACGCCGATCAGCGCGGTCAGCAGCGGCAGTCCGGCCGCGATCAGCGCACCGAAGGTGATCACCAGGACCACCGCGGAGACCGCGATCCCGATGATCTCGGTGCTGCCGGTCTCGGGGACGGCCTGGAGCGCATTGCCGCCGATCTCGACGGTCAGCCCGGCCTCCCGGCCGTCCTTGGCCGCGTCCTTGAGGGCGTCCTTGGAGTCGTCGGTCAGCTCGAAACCGGTGACCTTGTAGGAGACCTGGGCGTAGGCGGTGCGCGCGTCCTTGCTGAGGGTCTTGGCGCGGTACGGGTCGGCGACCCGGTCGACCTGGCCGGAGCCCGACTCCAGGGCGTGCACGGTCCGTTCGACGGCCGCCTTGTTCGCCGGGTCCTTCATCGACTCGCCCTCGGGGGCCTTGAAGACCACCCGGGCGGTGGCGCCGTCGGCGTTGGTGCCGGGGAACCGCTGGTCGAGCAGGTCAAAGGCGCGCTGGGCCTCGGTGCCGGGGACCGAGAAGGAGTCGGCGGCGGGCGGGGCGGCGGTGGCGGCGCCGACACCGGCAACGGCCAGCAGGGCCACCCATATCAGGGCGACGAAGCGCCGTCTGCGGAAGGCGAGACGACCGAGTTTGTACAGGAAAGTAGCCATGAGGGCAGGTACTCCCGTCGGAGGAGAGGGCGTGCAGGGGCGTGCGCCATCGCCCCGGCGGCGAGAGCGGCGCACCGGGCACGGGGGCTCGGGGAAAGGGAGGGTCGGGCGGGTGGGGTCAGGCGCCGAGGGCGGGGAAGACCACGGCGTCGAGGTAGGCGGTCAGGAACTCGGCGTCGACGCAGCGGTCCTCAAGGAGCTGCCGGGAGATGAACGCGCCGATGAGCATGTGCGGGATGAACTGGAGCGCGGGGCAGTCGGCGGCGATCTCGCCGCGGTCGACGGCGCGTCGCAGCAACGTCTTCAGCCCGCTCATCTCGGGGTCGAGCAGCACGTCGCGGAGCGCCTGGTGCAGATCGGGGTTGGTGTGGATGGCCATCCCCAGACCGCGCAACAGGCCGGCGCGCTGCGCCAGATAACCGTCGTCGATGTGGCGGAAGAGTGCGGTGAAGTCCCCGCGCAGACTGCCGGTGTCCACGTCCTCGGCGTCGACCGGCTTGCAGCGGTGCAGTGCCCTGGCGACCAGCTCCGGCTTGCCCTTCCACTGGCGGTAGAGGGTGGCCTTGCTGGAGCGCGTGCGGGTGGCGACGGCGTCCATGGTCAGCGCGTCGTAGCCCACCTCTTGCAGCAGGTCGAGCACGCCTTCGTAGAGCTCGGCCTCCCGCTCGGGAGTCAGCCTGCTGCGCCCCATGGCACTCACCTTCCGTCGGACCGCACGATCGCCGCCACTCTACGAGCGAGCTGCGAACGAAACGGTTTCGTACACCTCGACCATACTCGCCGCGCTCAGCGAAACGAAACCGTTTCGACAGTGGCCTGTGTCACCCGATCGACTTGCCGCCGCTTGCCCGGCCCGAAACGATGGGTGCGTGAGCGATGTACCCGAGGCCGTCGGGCCACGCCCGGAGCCGAACCCCGCGAAGCCTCGCGGGCGGCTGCGCCGGATGCCGACCCGGCCGGACCCGCCCGGTGGCTCGTATCTGCGCTTTCCGCATCTGCACGGCGAGCTGCTCTGCTTCGCCGCCGAGGACGACCTGTGGATCGCCCCGCTCACCCCGGACGGCGAAGAACCCGGCCGCGCCTGGCGGCTGACCGTGGACCGCACCCGCGTCGGCCACCCCCGCTTCTCCCCCGACGGGCGGCAGATCGCCTTCACCACCTGGCGCAGCCTCGACCCCGAGGTCCATCTCGCGGCGGTCGAGGGCGGACCGGCCCGCCGGCTGACGTACTGGGGCAGCACCGACGCCCGGGTCTGCGGCTGGACGCCCCCCGACCACGAGGGCCGGTCCCACATCCTCGCGGTCTCCTCGCACGGCCAGCCCTTCTCGTACTACTCCTGGGCCTACAGCCTGCCCACCGACGGCAGCCCCGGCGGCCAGCTGCCCTGGGGACCGGTCTCCGACATCGCGGTCGCCGACATCGACGGGGAGCACAAGACGCTGCTGCTCACCGGCAAACCGCCGCACGAGCCCGCCTCCTGGAAGCGCTACCGGGGCGGTGCGATGGGCCGGATGTGGCTGCACGGCACCCGGCTGCTGCCGGATCTGCACGGGCATCTCGACTCGGTGATGTTCGTCGGCGGCCGGATCGCCTTCCTCTCCGACCACGAGGGCATCGCCAACATCTACTCCTGTCTGCCCGACAGCACCGATCTGCGCCGCCACACCGACCACGCCGACTTCTACGCCCGGCACGCCTCGACCGACGGCGAGCGGATCGTCTACCAGTGCGCCGGTGACCTCTGGCTGATCGACGACCTCGGCCCGGACGCGGCAGCGCGCAAGCTGGCGGTGCGGCTCGGCGGCCCGCGGGCCGGCCGGCGCAGCTACCAGGTCCCGGCCGCCGCGCATGTCACCGCGCTGGCGGTGGACGCGACCGGGCGGGCCAGCGCGGTCGGCGTCCGCGGCAGCCTGTACTGGCTCACCCACCGCGACGGCCCGGCCCGGACCATCCATGACGTCCCGGGCGTACGGGTCCGGCTGCCCGAAATGCTGGGCGCCAGCGGGCGGATCGGCTATGTCACCGACGCCGAGGGCGAGGACGCGATCGAGATCGCCAACCTGCCGCGGGCCAGCGCGCCCGGCGAGCCGCGCCGGCTGGCCGCCGGTGCGCTGGGCCGGGTCCAGGAGATGACCGCCGCCCCGGACGGCGAACGGCTGGCGGTGGCCTCGAACGACGGCCGGCTGCTGCTGGTGGACGTGGCCCGGCCCGAGGAGGGGGCGAGCGAGGAGGACGCCGCCGGCGGGGTCACCGAGCTGATCAGCTCGGTCAACGGCCCGGTCCGCGACCTGGCGTTCTCCCCCGACTCCCGCTGGCTGACCTGGTCGCACCCGGGCATCGGCCGGTCGCTGCGGCAGATCAAGATGGCCCGGCTGGCCGACCGGCACATCGTGGACGTCACCAACGGCCGGTTCGAGGACGAGCAGCCGGTGTTCACCCGCGACGGCCGCTATCTGGCGTTTCTGTCCTGGCGCGGCTTCGACCCGGTCTACGACGTGCACACCGGCGATCTGTCGTTCCCGCTGGGCTGCCGCCCCCATCTCGTCCCGCTGTCGTCGGCGACCCCGTCCCCCTTCGCACTGTCCCCGGAGGGCCGGCCCGCCGCGGGCGGCCTGGACCCGGACGAGATCCCGCCGGCCGGTGAGGGGCCGCTGCTGGTCGAGGTGGAGGGGCTGGAGAACCGGGTCACCCCGTTCCCGGTGGCGGCGTCCAAGTACTCCTCCCTGGAGCCGGTCAGCGGCGGCGGGCTGGTCTGGCTGCGCTGGCCGATCTCCGGCGCGCTGGGCGAAACCTTCGCCAACCCGGCCGAGACCTCGGGCCGCCCCACCCTCGAACACTTCGACCTGACCAAGGCGCGGCGCACCGAACTCACCAGCTCCCTGGACGGGTTCGCGCTCAGCGGCGACGGCTCCCGGCTGGTCGTCAACGACGAGGGCGAGCTGCGCGCGGTACCGGCGACCGAACAGCCGGACAGCGACACCACCGTCTTCCTGGACCTGCGGCGCATCCTGCACGACGTCGACCCGGTGGCGGAGTGGCACCAGGCGTTCGAGGAGGCGGGCCGGATCACCCGGGCGTACTTCTGGGAGCCGCGGATGTGCGGCATCGACTGGGACGCGGTACTGGCGCAGTACCGGCCGCTGCTCGACCGGGTCGCCTCCCCCGACGAGTTCGCCGATCTGCTGCGCGAGGTGATGGGCGAACTGGGGACCTCGCACGCCTACGTCACCGGCGCCCGGCGCAACGAGGGGCCGCCGCACTACCAGCGCGCCATGGGCCTGCTCGGCGCCAACCTGGTGTGCCGGGACGGCCATTGGGTGGTCACCCGGATCCTGCCCGGTGAGTCCTCGGACTCCAAGGCCCGTTCCCCGCTGGCCGGTACGGGCATCCGCGAGGGCACCGCGCTCACCCATGTCGACGGCCGCCCGGTGGACCCGGTGGCCGGCCCCGGACCGCTGCTGGCCGCGGCCGGCGGCACCACCGTCGAGCTCACCTTCTCCCCGCCGGACGGCGACGGCCCGGCCCGCCGGGTCGCGGTGGTCCCGCTGGTCGACGAACGGCCGCTGCGCTACCAGGACTGGGTGGCCAAACGCCGGGCGGTGGTACGGGAGTTGAGCAGCGGCCGGTGCGGCTATCTGCACATCCCCGACATGGGCGGCTCCGGCTGGGCGCAGTTCAACCGCGATCTGCGGATGGAGGTCTCCCGGCCCGCGCTGATCGTGGACGTCCGGGGCAACGCGGGCGGCAACATCTCCGAGCTGGTGATCGAGAAACTGACCCGCACCATCATGGGCTGGGACCTGACCCGGGACGCCGAGCCCGTCTCGTACACCAGCAACGCCCCGCGCGGCCCGATCGTCGCGGTCGCCGACGAGATGACCTCCTCCGACGGCGACATGATCACCGCGGCGTTCAAGCTCCAGGGCCTCGGCCCGGTGGTCGGCATGCGCACCTGGGGCGGGGTGGTCGGGATGACCGGCCGGCACCGGCTCGCCGACGGCACCGCGATCACCGTCCCGATGAACGCCGCCTGGTTCCGGCTCTACGGCTGGGACGTGGAGAACCACGGCGTCGAGGTCGACATCGAGGCGCTGCGCTCGCCGCTGCACTGGGCCGAGGGCCGGCATCCCCAGCTGGGCGTCGCGATCCGTACGGCGCTGGAGCTGCTGGAGCGGCATCCGGCGGCGATGCCTCCGGACCTGTCGGACGTGCCGGACCTGCGACGGCCGCCACTGCCGCCGCGGAGCGGAGAGGCGGCGGCGGAGGCGGAGGGGGCCTGACGCGTTCGGACCGCAGGCATCAACTGACCCATCAACTGACCCTGTGGAAACGGGAGGTGGGGGCCGGGTCCTCAGGGCGGGAGCACTGCAACAGGGAAAGGGGTGGG
>NZ_JBYISA010000032.1:0-84439 GCF_057708345.1 Streptomyces sp. bgisy130 | reverse complement strand
GGATGCCGCTCCGGACACCGGTGCGGCCTCGGGCTTCTGCTGGGCGCCAGACTGCCACTCCGGCCGGCGATGAGATACCCGATCCACCCACATATACGGAGCCCTATCGCTCATTGCGGTGAACTCTGCCACGCGAGAACGGATTTGGGAGGACCGATTCGGGAGGACCCGCACCGGCGAGTTCCGGGTGCCCCCGGAGCGGGGCCGGACGCGGCCGCCGGCCCCGGGCCGGAACGTCGTACGCGTCAGGCCGTCGGCGCCGTGGCCACGATCGTGCCGACCGCCGTGTCGAGCTGGGCGTCCGTCAGATCCGCACGGGCCGTGAGCCGCAGCCGGGAGATTCCGTCGGGCACGGACGGCGGCCGGAAGCAGCCGACCCCGAGTCCGGCCGCGCGGCAGTCGGCGGCCCAGCGGACCGCCGCCTCCGGCGAGGGGGCACGGACCGAGACCACCGCGGCGTCCGGCCGGACCGCGGCCAGCCCCGCCGCGGTGAGCCGGTCGTGCAGCTCCCGCGCCACCTGGCCGGCCCGGGCGGCGCGCTGCGGTTCGCGGCGCAGCAGCTGGAGCGCGGCCAGCGCGCCGCCGGCCGCGGCCGGGGCGAGTCCGGTGTCGAAGATGAACGACCGGGCGGTGTTGACCAGGTGCTCGATGACCCGGGCCGGGCCGAGCACCGCGCCGCCCTGGGAGCCGAGGGACTTGGAGAGCGTCACGGTGGTCACCACATCGCCGTCACCGGCGAGCCCGGCGGCACACAGCGCGCCGCGGCCCCCTTCGCCCAGGACGCCCAGGCCGTGCGCGTCATCGACGAGCAGTGCGGCGCCCGCGGCCCGGCAGACCTCGGCGAGCGCGGGGAGCGGCGCGGCGTCGCCGTCGACCGAGAACACCGCGTCGGTCACGGCGAGCGCCCGGCCGTCGTGGCCGGTCAGCGCCGCTCGCACGGCCTCGGGGTCGGCGTGCGGGGCCACTTCGGTACGGGCCCGGGAGAGCCGGCAGCCGTCGATGAGGGAGGCGTGGTTGCCCGCGTCGGAGACGACCAGGGTGCCGGGGGCGGTGAGCGCGGTGACGGCGGCGAGGTTCGCGGCATAACCGGACGACAGCACCAAAGCGGCCTCGAAGCCGCAGAACGCGGCGAGTTCCGCCTCCAGCCGGGCGTGCAGCTCGGTGCTGCCGGTGACCAGCCGGGAGCCGGTGGCGCCGGCGCCCCAGCGGTGCGCGGCGGCGGCCGCACCGCGGGTGACCTCGGGGTGCCGGGCGAGTCCGAGATAGTCGTTGCTGGCCAGATCGAGCAGCGGGGAGTCGGCGGGGCGGGGGCGCAGCGTGCGCACCAGACCGGCACGATGGCGTGCGGCGCGGGCCGTGTCGATCCAGTCGAACGCCGCGTCGTACGCCGGCCGGGAGGCCGCGGCGGTGGGCTCGCCGGGGGTCGCCGGCGCGGTGTCGTGGAGCAGCGACGGGGCGGAGTCCTGCGGCATCGGCGTCCTTCGTCTGTCGGCCTCGATTGTCGGCTGTCGATAGACGTTAGCGGTCGTTTAGCACGCTCACGGTGTGGTGATACACACACCTCGATCGGAGCTCGTTGTGGAGATCCTCCTTGGCCGGAGGCGGTGGCGTACGCCAGGATCAACGCCATGGACCTGCTGAACACACTGGTGGACAAGGGACTGCGGCGCGAGTTGCCGACCCGCGAAGAGGCGCTGGCCGTGCTGGCGACCTCCGATGACGAACTGCTCGATGTCGTGGCCGCGGCCGGAAAGGTGCGCCGCCAGTGGTTCGGGCGGCGGGTCAAACTCAACTATCTCGTCAACCTCAAGTCGGGCCTGTGCCCCGAGGACTGCTCGTACTGCTCCCAGCGGCTGGGCTCGAAGGCCGAGATCCTCAAGTACACCTGGCTCAAGCCGGATGACGCGTCCAAGGCGGCGGCCGCCGGGGTGGCCGGCGGCGCCAAGCGCGTCTGTCTGGTGGCCAGTGGCCGGGGCCCCACGGACAAGGACGTGGACCGCGTCTCGGAGACCATCTCCACCATCAAGGAGCAGAACGAGGGCGTGGAGGTCTGCGCCTGTCTCGGGCTGCTCTCCGACGGCCAGGCCGGCCGGCTGCGCGCGGCGGGCGCCGATGCGTACAACCACAACCTCAACACCTCGGAAGCCACCTACGGCGACATCTGCACCACGCACGACTTCTCGGACCGGGTGTCCACCGTCCAGCAGGCCCAGGCGGCCGGGATGTCCGCCTGCTCCGGGCTGATCGCCGGTATGGGGGAGAGCGACGCCGACCTCGTCGATGTGGTCTTCGCGCTGCGCGAACTGGACCCGGACTCCGTCCCGGTCAACTTCCTGATCCCCTTCGAGGGCACCCCGCTCGCCAAGGAGTGGAACCTCACCCCGCAGCGCGCGCTGCGCATCCTGGCGATGGTGCGGTTCGTCTGCCCGGACATCGAGGTACGGCTGGCCGGCGGCCGCGAGGTCCATCTGCGCAGTCTCCAGCCGCTCGCCCTGCACCTGGTCAACTCCATCTTCCTCGGCGACTATCTGACCAGTGAGGGCCAGGCCGGCAAGGACGACCTCGCGATGATCGCGGACGCCGGGTTCGAGGTCGAGGGCACGGACACCACGACGCTGCCCGAGCACCGCAGGCAGGGCTGTGGCGAGGGAGCCTGCGCGTCCGAGGATGCCGGGGAGCCCGCGGACGCCGTCCCGGCGCCGTCCGACGACACCCGCCGTGATCTGGTCTCGGTGCGCCGCCGCGGTGCCGGTACCGACCTGCCGCCCAATGCCTGAGCCGCTCACCCCCGGCGAACTGCTCGCGCTCGACCGGCAGCATGTGTGGCATCCGTACGGGCCGATGCCCGGCAAGGCCGCACCGCTGCTGGTGGAGTCCGCGTCCGGTGTCCGGCTCCGGCTGGCCGAACCGGTCGAGGGCCAGGACGAGTTGGTGGACGGCATGTCGTCCTGGTGGTCGGCGGTGCACGGCTACAACCACCCGGTCCTCAACGAGGCCGCACAGGGCCAGCTGGGGCGGATGAGCCATGTGATGTTCGGCGGGCTGACCCATGAGCCGGCCGTCCGGCTGGCGAAGCGGCTGGTCGACATCACTCCGGAGCCGCTGGAGCATGTCTTCCTCGCCGACTCCGGTTCGGTGTCGGTCGAGGTCGCCGTCAAGATGTGCCTTCAGTATTGGCGCTCGCTCGGGAAGCCGCGCAAACAGCGGCTGCTGACCTGGCGGGGCGGCTATCACGGCGACACCTGGCAGCCGATGTCGGTGTGCGACCCGGACGGCGGGATGCATGAGCTGTGGCAGGGGGTGCTGCCGCGGCAGATCTTCGCGGACGCCCCGCCGCCCGGCTTCGACGCGGCGCCGGACGAGACGTACGCCGCGCAGCTGCGTGAGCTGATCGGCCGGCACGCGGAGGAGCTGGCGGCGGTGATCGTGGAGCCCGTGGTGCAGGGGGCGGGCGGGATGTCGTTCCACTCCCCCGGCTATCTGCGGGTGCTGCGGGAGGCCTGCGACGCCCATGACGTGCTGCTCGTCTTCGACGAGATCGCCACCGGCTTCGGCCGTACGGGCGCGCTCTTCGCCGCCGGACACGCGGGCGTCGCACCCGATGTGATGTGCCTGGGCAAGGCGCTGACCGGCGGATATCTCACGCTGGCGGCGACGCTGTGCACGGCGGCGGTGGCGGACGGGATCTCCCGCGGCGCACTGCCGGTGCTGGCGCACGGCCCCACCTTCATGGGCAATCCGCTGGCCGCGGCCGTCGCCGATGCCTCGATCGAACTGCTGCTGTCCCAGGACTGGGCGCAGGAGGTCAAGCGGATCGAGGCCGGGCTGTCGCACGGGCTGGCCCCGGCCCGGAGCGTCGCCGGGGTGCGTGATGTCCGGGTACTCGGCGCGATCGGTGTCGTCCAGCTCGACCACGAGGTGGACATGGCGGCCGCGACCCGGGCGGCGGTCCGGGAGGGCGTCTGGCTGCGCCCGTTCCGGGATCTGATCTACACCATGCCGCCGTACATCACCGGCGACGGCGATGTGGCGCGGATCTGCGCCGCGGTGTGCGCGGCGGCGCGCGAGGGCTGACCGCACGGGCGGCGGTGGCCGGGTGTCCGCGCCCCCGCCGCCCCGCTACCGGTGCAAGTACGCACCGGGCACACAGCAACATTCCCAGTCATTGCGCGCGGGATCTGCCGCGCAGAGTCGGAGGCTCAACCATGTCGGTGCTGTTCGTGACGGGCACGGGCACGGAGATCGGCAAGACCGTGACCACGGCCGCGATCGCCGCGGCGGCGCTCGCCCGGGGCCGTTCGGTGGCCGTGCTCAAGCCGGCCCAGACCGGCGTCACCGCCCACGAGCCGGGTGATGTGGCGGAGGTCGAGCGGCTGGCCGGCCCGGTCACCGGCGTCGAACTCGCCCGCTACCCGGAGCCGTTGGCGCCCGCGACGGCCGCCCTGCGGGCCGGTCTGCCGACGGTCGGCCCGCAGGACATCGCCGAGGCCGCCGCCAAACTGGCCGCCTCGCACGACCTGGTGCTGGTCGAGGGCGCGGGCGGGCTGCTGGTCCGCTTCGACGCGGACGGCCATACGCTCGCCGACGCCGCGCGGCTGGCCGGGGCCCCCGTCCTGGTGGTCGCCCAGGCGGGCCTGGGCACCCTCAACACCACGGCGCTGACCGCGCTGGCCCTGCGCTCGTACGGACTCGACTCCCCGGGCGTCGTCATCGGCAGCTGGCCGGCCGAGCCCGACCTCGCCTCCCGCTGCAATCTGGCGGACCTCCCGGACGCCGCGGGCGCCCCGCTCCTCGGCCTGGTCCCGGCGGGCTCCGCCGGGCTCGCGCCGCACGCCTTCCGCAGCGCGGCCCCGGACTGGCTGGCGCCGGCACTCGGCGGATCGGGGGCGTTCCCTATCCCGTCGTGACGCCGGTGCGGCCGCGGCACCCCGCCGCACGGGCGGCGCGTGGCGAGCGAGGACGGGAGACGTACGGCCCCTGCCCCGTGTTCGGGGCCGCTCCCGCCTCGTACGGATGTCCGGCCCGCTGACGGGGTGGCTCCCGGGGACTCCTTGCCCGCCCGGTGGGGAAACTGACTCCAGGAGCGGGCAGCGTCGGCGAAGGGGTCCGTCATGTGGCAGCGCAGAAGAGTTCCGCAGGGCACGGTGCACCACCCGGTGTTCGCCCGTTTCTATGCGAACTGCTGTGGTCCGGCCGCGGATGCCCGGGCGGGGGTGGCCGCGCTCCGGAAGGAGCTGCTGACAGGCGCCACCGGCCGAGTCATCGAGGTCGGCGCGGGCACCGGGCTGAACTTCGCGCACTATCCGGGGACCGTCTCGGAGGTGGTGGCCATCGAGCCGGAGCCCACCCTGCGGGAGGTGGCCCGGTCGGCGGCGGCGCGTGCGGAGGTGCCGGTGGATCTGGTGCCGGGGGTGGCGGAGGCGCTGCCGGTCAAGAGCGAGGCGTTCGACACCGCGGTCGCGTCGCTGGTGCTGTGTTCGGTGCGCGAGGTGCAGCGGGCCCTGCTGGAGCTGCGGAGGGTGTTGCGGCCGGGCGGTGAGCTGCGGTTCTTCGAGCATGGGCGGGCCGCGGGGCGGGGGCTGGCGGCGGTGCAGTGGTCGCTGGACCGGACGGTCTGGCCGCTGCTGATGGGCGGCTGTCACACCGGCCGGGACCCGCTGGGCGAGATCCGCACGGCCGGGTTCGAGGTGCTGCGGGTGCGCCGGCTGAGGGTGCCGGAGCGCGGGCCGACGCTGCCGACCTCACCGGCGGTGCTGGGCACGGCGCGGCGGCCGGCCGGCTGAGCGGCCCGCACGGGGCGGCGCTCAGACCGTCCAGGTGCGCAGTTCGTCCGCGATGACCCGGACGTCGGCCGTACCGTCCTTGACGAGGCGGGCGAGGTCGCGGACCTGCTCGGGGGAAGTGGCGATCTTCAGACCGCTGGCGACGAGGTAGCCATAGGCGACCGCGGTCGCGAACATCGCATTCGCCTCCTCCAACGCCGGTACCTGGAGCAGGAGTTGAAGCAGCGCCGCGGCACGGTCCTGGGGGTCGGTGTAGACGGGCACACCGAATATCTCGGCTTCATGGCGGCTGACCGCGGCCACCAGGGCGCCCCAGTCGGTGACCTGGGGGTCTCCGGGGGTGTGCTGTTCGGCGATGAGAAGGAGCCAGGCGAGGTCGATGCGCAGTGTCACGTGGTGCCCGGCAGTCCTTCGCGGTCGGTGGTGCCCGGGGTGGCAGGGGGGCTGCCGTCTTGCCGGCCGAATTCCTCGGCGAAGACGCGCTCGTACTGCTTCATGAAGTCGGAGGCGGCCTCGACGAAGGTCTGGCCGACCTCGCCGGCGTCCTTGAGGACGAGCTCCTCGATATAGCGGTTCATGCTCACTCCCCGCTGCGTGGCGCGCTCTCGCGCCGCTTCAGCAGTGGCTTCGTCCACCCTGACGTTCAGCTGCGTCTTCGCCACCCCTTCAAGCTAGCGCGCTTGCGCTAGCAGCGGCAAGCGGCGGGGCGGCGGAGATCGCGGGGTCCGCCTGCCCGAGTGCCCGGTGCGCGGCATCCGGGCAGGCGGCGCCCACGGGTCCGGCCTTACTTGTAGCCGAAGTCCTGGGTCCAGTAGGCCCGGTGCTTGCCGCCCAGGGCGACACCTATGCCGGTGCCCTTGGAGTGGCAGGCGAGGATGTTGGCCCGGTGGCCGGGGCTGTGCATCCAGGCGTCGAACGCGCCCTGGGGAGTCGTCGGCCAGGCATCGATGTTCTCCGCCGAGGCATCGTCATACCCCTGCGCCTCCATCCGCTCCTTCGGGTCCTTGCCGTCGGTGGAGGTGTGCGAGTAGTGGCTGTGGGCGGCCATGTCCTGGCTGTGCAGCCGGGCGGCCTTGTCCAGACGGGGGTCGCGGTGCAGGGGTGCACAGCCGTGCTCGGCCCGCGCCTTGTTGACCAGTCGGTGAATCTCCGCCTCGTAGCGGTCGATCTTGCTGTTCCCCGGCTTGGTCGCCTTCGGCGCCGGCGTGGTGGGCCGGTCGCTCGGCGTGGCGTCGGGGGTGGCGCCGCCCGAAGCCTGGGGGAAGGCTTCGCTGGCCGTCGCGTTGTCCTGGGAGTTGAACACGGCGAACGATCCACCGAGGACACCGGCCGCGGCAATGATGCCGACCGGAATCATCCGGGCCCGGCGCCGGTGCGCGCCGCGCGCCTCGCGCTTCACCGAAGAGAATTTCACGTTCAACTAAATCGTCTCCATAGGGGAATGCCGGAACGGAAAGCGGAGGGCACAGGGCGGCGCCGTCCACTCCCCACAGGCCCGTTCGGTCACCCGAACCGCCTTTCCGAGAGCAGGGGTCACCGTAACAAAGCAATCCCTCACTCCTCCCGCCCAGCATTCCCCTCTTTACATAAAGGAGTTGACGGGCCAATACACTTCAGATGCTGCGAATCGGGAGAAGTTCGCAGGTCCGTCCCGCCTCGAAAAGCTTCGCCACAAAGGAACTTGCACCGGGGATACGGCGGCAGTTGGTAAATTGCCCGCCAGTTCCGTACGATGCCGCAGCGCCTTTCGACTCCCGTGCAGGGAAAGGGAATTTCGGGCCAGGCACAGAATTTCTGGGCCTGAGAGGGAAGGGCCCTTCCGCCCCACACTGGGATGCGGGCGGCCCCTTTCGCGGGTGTGTCCTGACGGGTGTCCTAGCGGGCGTTCTGACGGTCTCCTACCGGGTGTCCGCGAAGCCTCGTACGTCCTCGGGGTACAGCGGCCGGAGCGGATCGAGGATGCGGGCGGCCTGCTCGCGCACGCTGAACACCGCTCCCCCGTCGCACCGCCGCCGGGACCGCGCCGGCAGGAGAGCGGCCTCGACGACATGGATCACGGCCCAGGGCACCAGCACGGCGAGCAGCACCAGGGTCAGATCGGCGAAGCGCGGCACGAAGTCACCGGCGAGGCCGAGGGCGAGAACCGGCCCGCAGGCCAGAACGAGAGCGCCGACCGCGCCGGCGGCCCAACGGGCCCGGAGTGGCTGCCCCAGGGTGAGGGTCGTACGCACCGCGCGGTAGAGGTTGAGCGCGCTGTGGTGGAGGACGATCACAAGGAAGAGTGCCGGCAGCACCGGCGCGAACGCCCCGGCCGCGGCGTCGCATCCGGCGACCGAATCCGGGCCCGGGCAGGCGGGGGCGACGACCGCACCGGCGAGGAACGGCAGCAGGGAGCCCAGGCAGGAGCCCCCGTAGGTCGCCCGGAAGGCGGCGGTGCGGGCGGGCCGGGACAGCGAGCGCGCGGGGCCCGCGGCGTACGGGGCGAGGGCCGGCTGCCACAGAGCGCTGAGAGAGACGAGCGCGCACCAGCCGGCGAAGGTGAAGCCGCCCCGGGTGAGGAAATCCGAGGGCAGGCCGCGGGCCACGACGACCGCGAGGCCGGCCAGACTGCCGAGGCCGAGGACGACCGCCGCGGCCTTGTGGAGGAGGCGGCGCAGGCGTCGGCCGGTCAGGCAGAGCAGCGCGGAGCCGACGGCGGCGAGCAGGATGCCGGTGGCGACCGGCGGGACGTCCGTGCCGACCGGCAGAATGCCCGCGCCGACCGGCAGGTTGGGCGCGAGGGCGTGCAGCGACCACCCGGCGAGCACGAGGTGCACGGCGAAGAACGCGATGTACACGGCGGCCGCGACGGCCACGCCCGGCCTTGCGCCCGGCGAGCCGAACCCGGCCCTGCTCCGGAGCCCACGCGGCCCACCGGGCCGCGGGCCCGACGCCCACCGCGACGCCGTGCACATGCCGCCGAGCAACTGCCCGACGAGCACCGCCAGGACGCCCGACCACAGCGGCTGGTGGCAGACCTGCACCGCCATCGCCCCCGTGACCAGGGCCAACGGGGCGATATGGGTGCCGAACCCGAGGGCGAACAGCGCACGGACACCCCCGTGCCGTGCGCGGTCCGGCACCTCGTCGGCGGTGTGTGTTTCGACCGCGCCGGGCTGCGCGGCTCCGTGCCGATCGGTCACGGCGGCCTCCTCGTGGCTGGCCCGCGCGGGGTCGCGGGCTGGTGGGTGACGGGACGGCCAACCGGCGGACGGGCAGCGTGGAGCTGCCGGATGACCGGTGGGGCGGGCGGCCGACGAGGGGGGCTGAACGGAGTCTCGGGTACCGGGGCCACCAGGTCAATGACCAAGATCCGTCCTCCCCGGGATCTCCATGGCGCGGGGCGGGGTGCGGCCCGCCTGGCCGGTGCGTCCGTCGCGGGGCGTGCCGCTGCCGATGCGGCCGGAGCCGATGCCGCACGATGTGACCGTCGCGGGCCCGGCCCGACGGAGGGCAGCGACGGACCGGACCGACCGCGACCGCACCCGTGCTCGCTCCGCAGCGCGATGTGCCGGTGGCGATCGGGGTGTCGGGGGCCATCGCCACCTGCTGCTATCTGCTGCCGGTGCTGGCCATTCTCTCGGCCGCGCCGCCCGGCCGGGTCACCGGTGTCGGCGGCTTCATGGATGCCGCCCGGCTGGTCTTCGGGATCTACGGCGACGGGCGCGAGCCGGTGCTGACCTTCGTCGCGGTGCTGTTCGTGGTGGCGCTGCTGACGCAGGGCAGCGCGTGGATGATCGTCGCCGACCGGATGCAGGCGATGGCGGCCGCCGACGGCAGGTTCTTCAGCCGGGGCCTGGGCGCCTTCCACCCGCGGCTGGGTACGCCGGTCCGGATGAATCTGCTCTCCGGGGTCACCGCCACCGTGTTCATGGCCGCCGCGATGAACCTGGCGAAGGGGGACGCCTCGGCGGTCTTCGGCGTGGTGCTGTCCGTCGCGATCGCCACCCTGCTGCTGTCCTATCTCGCGGTGATCCCCTCGCTGCTGGCGCTGCGGCTGCGCCACCGCGAGGTGCCCCGGCCCTACCAGGTCCCGTTCGGCACCCGCGGTTTCACCGTGGCGACGCTGCTTGTCTACGCCTGGATCGTGCTCGGCTCATGGGTGGCGCTGTTTCCCGGCACACTGGAGCAGCTCTTCGGCCTGCCGTACGGCTTCCGGGCGGTCTGGGGCGTTTCCCGGCTCACCTTCGAGGCGTTCACCCTCGGCACCGTCGTCCTGCTGCTGGCGATCGCCGTCGCCGGGTATCTGACGCAGCGCATGCGCACCCGGCGCCGGGACTACGAGCGCGAGGCCGGCCCGGCACGGTAGCGCCGGTGCCGCGCGGTCCGGGCCGGCGGGACTACTGCTCCGGCTCGGCGACCCGGAGCAGCAGTGCGTGCAGCAGCTCCCGTTCACCGGCGTCGAGCGGGACGAGCAGCTCGTCGGTGACCTGGCGGCTGGACTCGTCGGTATCTCGCAGGGCGCCGCGGCCCTGGTCGGTCAGGACGACGATGCGGCTGCGGCGGTCGCCCGGAGCGGGCCGGCGTTCGACGTAACCGAGGTTCTGGAGATCGTCGACCAGGCTCACGATCGCGCTCGGGTCATAGCCCAGCCGTTCGCTCAACTCCCGTTGCAGGGCGCCTTCCACGGTCGTCAGATACCGGAGCAGGGCGTAGTGGCGCAGCCGCAGGCCGTACTCCTGGAGCACCGTGTTGAACATGCTCCCCGACCGCAGGCCGAGGCGGTACAGGAGGTAGCCGGTGTCGGCGTGGAGGGCGCGCATCCAGGGGACGTCGGCGTCGGTCTCGGCGATCTCTGGCTCCGGTGTGAGGTCCCGTGGGAACGGGAGCGTGGGCGGGGTGGGGCGGTCTCAGCATGGAGCATACCGAGGTCAACGGCAACTATTGACGACAACAATGATCGGTCTTAGCTTCCTTCGGGAGAGCCGGACCGCGCCGAGCCGCAGCCCAGGGCTCCCGCACCTCCCTCCCAGAGAAGGAGCACATCGCCGTGTCAGACCCCACTCCCCCTTCCTCCACCGACCTCAGCGGCAAGGTGGCCGTGGTCACCGGCTCCGGCCGGGGTCTCGGCCTCGCCTACGCCGCCGCGTTGGCCAGGGCCGGTGCCGCCGTCGTCGTCAATGACGTGGACGCCGGGATCGCCGGGCAGGCCGTCCGGTCCCTCACCGATGCGGGTGGCCGGGCGGTGGCCGAGGTGGCGGCCGTCGGCACCACCGAGGCCGCGGACCGCCTGGTGGCCCGCGCCGTCCAGGAGTTCGGGCGGCTCGACATCATGGTCACCAACGCCGGGATCCTGCGGGACCGCGTGCTGTGGAAGATGACGGACGACGACTTCGACAGCGTCGTCACCACGCATCTGCGGGGCACCTTCACCTGTGCCCGCGCCGCCGCGGTCCGGATGCGCGAACAGGGCGAGGGCGGCCGCCTGATCCTGATCGGCTCGCCGGCCGGCCAGCGCGGCAACTTCGGCCAGACCAACTACGCCGCGGCCAAGGCCGGTATCGGCGCCATGGTGCGCACCTGGTCCATGGAGCTGGGCCGGGCGGGCATCACCGTCAATGCCGTCGTCCCGGTGGCGGCGACCGCCATGACCGAGACGATTCCGGCCTTCGCCCCGTACATCGAGGCCCTGCACCGCGGTGAGCCGCTGCCGGAATTCCTGCGCAAGGGCGAGGGGTTCGGCACCCCCGAGGACTGTGCCGCGCTCCTGCCGTTCCTCGCCTCCGACGCGGCGCGGGACGTCACCGGGCAGTGCATCGGCATCGGGGGCGACAAGCTCGCGCTGTGGTCGCATCCGCAGGAGGTCTCGGTCGCCTACGCCGACGGCGGCTGGACACCGGAGGGCATCGCGGCCACCTGGCAGCACTCGGTGGGCAGCGCTCCGCAGACGGTCGGCATCCCCGCTCCCAAGGCCCGGTGACCCGATGAACACCGACGAGCTCGTCGCGATCGACGTCCACACCCATGCCGAGGTGTCCGCCAAGGGCGCCCATGCCCTGGACGACGACCTGTACGCCGCCTCCAGCGCCTATTTCAAGGTCGAGGGCAAACGCAAGCCCACCCTGGAGGAGATGGCCGCGTACTACCGGGAACGGCGGATGGCCGCCGTCGTCTTCACCGTCGACGCCGAATCCGCCACCGGCACGCCTCCGGTGCCCAACGAGGAGGTCGCGGAGGCCGCGGCCGCCCACCCCGACGTCCTCATCCCCTTCGCCTCGCTCGACCCCTTCCGGGGCAGGGCCGCCGTCCAGCAGGCCCGGAGGCTGGTGGCGGACTACGGCGTCCGGGGTTTCAAGTTCCACCCCAGCATCCAGGGCTTCTTCCCCAACGACCGCGACCTCGCCTACGCGCTGTACGAGGTGATCGAGGAGACCGGGTCCATCGCGCTCTTCCACACCGGACAGACCGGTATCGGCGCCGGTGTACCCGGCGGGGGCGGCATCCGGCTGAAGTACTCCAATCCGCTGTATGTCGACGACGTCGCCGCCGACTTCCCGCAGATGAAGATCATCCTGGCGCATCCGTCGTTCCCCTGGCAGGACGAGGCTCTCGCCGTCGCGACCCACAAACCGGGCGTGCATATCGACCTGTCCGGATGGTCGCCCAAGTATTTCCCGAAACAGCTCGTCCACTACGCCAATACGCTGCTCCAGGACAAGGTGCTCTTCGGCTCCGACTTCCCCGTCCTCACGCCCGACCGCTGGCTTGCCGACTTCGCCGGGCTGCCGCTCAAGGACGAGGTCAGGCCGAAGATCCTGCGGGACAACGCCGCCCGGCTTCTCGGGCTCGCCGGTCCGGACCCCGAATCCCGCTCCTGACAAGGAGATTGTGATGCGCAATGAGGGACTGGGGTCATGGCCCGCCCGCCGGGCCCGTAAGACCCCTGGTCGCACCGCCCTCCTCCATGAGGGTGCGCCGACTTCCTATGCCGCACTCCACGAGCGCACCACCCGTCTGGGCCACGCACTGCGCGAGGCGGGGGTCCGGCGCGGCGACCGGGTCGCCTACCTCGGCCCCAACCACCCGGCCTTCCTGGAGACGTTCTTCGCGGCCGGTCTGCTCGGCGCGGTGTTCGTCCCGCTCAACACCCGCCTCGCCGCACCCGAGATCGCCTACCAGCTGACGGACTCCGGGACGAGCGTGCTGGTGCACTCCCCGGCGCAGGCAGCCGTCGTCGACGAGCTGCGGGGCGCCGTGAACCTGCGGAGAACCGTCACCGTGGGCCCGGAGTACGAGGAGCTCCTGGCGGCTGCGTCGCCCGACCCCGTCGACGAAGCCGTCGGCCACGACGAGGTGGGCCTCATCATGTACACCTCGGGCACGACGGGCCGCCCCAAGGGCGCGATGCTCACCCACGCCAACCTCACCTGGAACGCGGTCAATGTCCTGGTGGACAGCGATCTGACGGCCGACGAGGTGGCGCTGGTGTCGGCGCCGCTGTTCCACACCGCCGCGCTGAACATGCTCACCCTGCCCGTACTGCTGAAGGGCGGCGCCTGTGTCCTGACCGAGTCCTTCGACCCCGATGCGACCCTCGACCTGATCGAGGAGCACGGTGTGACGTTCATGTTCGGGGTGCCGGCCATGTACAGCCGGCTGGCCGGCCGGCCCCACTGGCAGCAGGCGGACCTCTCCTCGCTGCGCACCCTCACCTGCGGCGGCGCACCGGTCCCCGGCTCGCTCATCGAGACCTACCAGCGCCGCGGCCTGTCGTTCCTCCAGGGGTACGGGATGACGGAGACGGCCCCCGGGGCGCTCTTCCTCGACGCGGAGCACGCCGTCGGCAAGGCCGGCTCCGCCGGCGTCCCACACTTCTTCAGCGAGGTGCGCGTCGCCCGGCCCGATCTGACGCCGGTGGACGTGGGAGAGACCGGCGAGGTGCTCGTCCGCGGGCCCCATGTCATGCCCGGGTACTGGGGTCTTGCCGAGGAGAGTGCGGCAGCGTTCACGGACGGCTGGTTCCGGACCGGGGACGCCGCGCGGATCGACTCGGACGGCTATGTCACCATCGTCGACCGGCTCAAGGACATGATCATCTCGGGCGGGGAGAACATCTACCCCGCCGAGGTCGAGAACGCTCTCCTCGCCCACCCCGATATCGCCGAGTGCGCGGTCATCGGTGTACCCGACGACGCGTGGGGCGAGGTCGGCCGCGCGGTCGTCGTCCCCCGCGAAGGGGCCGTGCCCGACCCGGCCGCGATCCTCGCCTCGCTGACCGGCCGGCTCGCCAAGTACAAGATCCCGAAGACCCTGGTCGTGGCCGGTGAACTCCCGCGCACCGCCTCGGGAAAGCTCCTCAAGCAGCAGGTCCGCGCCGAGTACGGCGCGCTCTGACCACCGCCCCCTTCCGCCCCTCCCCAAGGAGATTCAAGGTGACTGTTTCCGTCCACGGCATCGACGAGCTCAAGAAACTGTCCGGCAGCGCGCTCGGCACCAGTGACTGGATCGACATCACCCAGGACCGCGTCAACGGATTCGCCGACGCCACCGGCGACCACCAGTGGATCCATGTGGACGTCGAACGCGCGCGGCGGGGGCCCTTCGGCGGCCCCATCGCGCACGGCTATCTGACCCTGGCGCTGTTCATCCCGCTGTTCACCGACCTGCTGGACGTCGAGGGCGTCACCACCAAGGTCAACTACGGCCTCAACAAGGTCCGTTTCCCCGCACCCGTGCCGGTCGGCAGCCGCCTCCGGCTGACCGCCGTCCTCGCCGCCGTCGACGACATCAGCGGCGGAGTGCAGATGACGGTGGACGGCACCATAGAAATCGAGGGCGGCAGCAAACCCGCCGCCGTACTCCAGAGCGTCACGCGCTTCTACGTCTGAGCCCGGCGGCTTCGGGACCTGGCCTCTTCCCGGTACGGAAGCCGGTACGGAAAGGGGTCGCCGGGCAGGTCGGCGCTCTGCTTGGCTCACCCCATGAGCGATCTCCACATCCGCAGCGCCACCCTGGCGGACCTCGACACCGTGCTGACGTTCTGGCGCACGGCCGCGGAAGGAACCAGCATCAGCGACGACCCCGACGGAGTGGCCCGGCTCGTCACCCGGGACCCGGAGGCCCTGCTCCTCGCCGAGCGCGACGGTGTCCTCACCGGCACCGTGATAGCGGGCTTCGACGGCTGGCGCTGCCATCTCTACCGGCTGGCCGTCCACCCCGGGCACCGCAGGCAGGGCATCGGCGCCGCACTGCTGACGGCCGCCGAGGAGCGGTTCCGGGCGCTGGGCGGCCGGCGCGGGGATGCGATGGTGCTGGACCGCAATGAGCCGGCGCAGCATGCGTGGCGCGCGGCGGGTTACACACCCGAGCCCCAGTGGAGCCGCTGGGTGAAACACCTCGACAGCTGAGTCCGGCCATCCCACGAGCGCGCAGAGCCCGCCCCGGCCCCGGGGCGGGCTCTCTGTTCACCAGCGACTTTGCTGATCCTTTACTATGGTGTTCCCCCTCTTCAGTGAAAGGTGTGTGAGCGTCCAGACATGGGCGAGCCTCCCAGTTGCCGGGCACCCTCCCGGCAGAGCGCGAACCTCCCGATCCTGTTCGATCATGGGACGGAGGTGACTCGATGACCGACCTGCTCTTTCTGGGCGTGGCGCTCCTCCTGACCCTGGCCTGTGGTGTCTTCGTCGCGGCCGAGTTCTCGCTGACGACCGTCGAGCGCAGCGACCTCGAGCGCGCCGCCGAGCGCGGCGAGCGGGGCGCGGACAGCGCCCTGAAGGCGGTCCGCGGTCTCACCTTCCAGCTCTCCGGCGCCCAGCTCGGCATCACCGTCACCGGCCTGGTCATCGGCATGCTGTCCAAACCGGCCATCGCCACGCTGCTGGCGGGCCCGCTGGATGCGATGGGCCTGCCGCGCTCGGTGACGGATTCGCTGGCCGTGGTCCTCGGCACGGCGATCTCCACGGTCGTCCTGATGGTCGTCGGCGAGCTGGTCCCGAAGAACTGGGCCATCTCCCACCCGCTGGCCGTCTCGAAGAGGGTCGCCACCGCCCAGCGCGGTTTCAGCGCCGCCTTCCGGCCGCTGATCCGGCATCTCAACAACACCGCCAACCGCACGGTCCGCCGGATGGGCCTGGAGCCCACCGAGGAGCTGGTCTCGGCCCGCGGCCCGCAGGAGCTGGTGGCGCTGGCCCGGCACTCCGCCAAGGAGGGCGCACTGGAGCCCGACACTGCCGAGCTCTTCGTCCGCACCCTCAATCTCGCCGATCTGACCGCGGAGAACGTCATGACACCGCGGGTCCAGGCGATCGCGCTGGAGGTGCAGTCCACCGCCGAGGACGTGGCCAACGCGACCCGGGCGACCGGGCTGTCCCGCTTCCCCGTCTACCGCGGCAGCCTGGACAGCGTCGTCGGGGTGGCGCACATCAAGGACGTGCTGGCCATCCCGGCCGAGCGCCGCCCCCGCCACCCGGTCTCCGAGCTGGTCCGTGAGCCGCTGCTGGTCCCCACGACGCTGACCGTGGACCGGCTGCTCGACCGGCTCTCCGGGAAGCGCACGATGGCCGTGGTCATCGACGAATACGGCGGTACGGCCGGAGTCGTGACGCTGGAGGACATCGTCGAGGAAGTGGTCGGCGAGGTCCGCGACGAACACGACCCGCTGGAGACCCCCGACCTGGCGCCCGCCGGGACCGATGCGGCGGGCCGCAGGGCCTACCAGGCGGACGGTGCCGCGCGCACCGACCAGCTGGAGCGGATCGGCCTGCGGCTCCCGGAGGGCCCGTACGAGACCCTCGCCGGTCTGATCGCCACCGAGCTGGGCCGGATACCGCAAGCCGGCGACGCCCTGGAGGTGGCGGGCTGGTCGATGGATGTCCTGGATGCCACCGGCCACCGCGCGGCGCGGGTGCTGCTGCACGCCCCGCTGCCGGGCGACGCCGATGAGCAGGAGAAGGAGGCCCGCCGATGACCGCGGTCCAGCTGTTCGTGGGCCTGCTGACGCTGGTCGTCAACGCCTTCTTCGTGGGCGCCGAGTTCGCCCTGATCTCGGTGCGCCGCAGCCAGATCGAGCCGTACGCGGAGCGCGGCGACCGCCGGGCGACCAGCGTGCTGTGGGGTCTTCAGCATGTCTCGGCCCTGCTGGCGGCGGCCCAGTTGGGCATCACCCTGTGCACGCTGGTGCTGGGCGCGGTCGCCGAGCCCGCCATCGCTCATCTCCTGGAACCGGTGTTCCACGCGGTGGGCATCTCGACCGCGCTGATCCACCCGATCTCGTTCGTGATCGCGCTGTCGCTGGCGACGTATCTGCACATGCTCTTCGGCGAGATGGTGCCGAAGAACGTCGCCCTCGCCGAGCCGGTGCGCAGCGCCCTGATGCTCGGGCCGCCCCTGGTCGCCCTGACCCGGGCGCTGCGCCCGGCGATCTTCGCGATCAACGCGCTCGCCAACGCGCTGCTCAAGCTCCTGCGCGTGGAGACCAGGGACGAGGTGGCCGCGACGTTCTCGGACGACCAGCTCGCGAAGATGGTCGAGGATTCCCGCCAGGCCGGGCTGCTCGACGAGCGGGCGCAGGAGCGGCTGCGCGACGCACTGGAGCTGGGCCGCCGGCCGGTCCGGGATGTGGTGCTGCCGGCCGAGAAGGTGGTCTCCGCGGAGATGGGGATCACCGCGGAGGGGCTGGAGCAGTTGGCCGCCGAGTCCGGCTTCTCCCGCTTCCCCGTGGTCGACGACACCCGGCGCATCCTCGGCTATCTGCACGTCAAGGACGCCCTCGACGCCAGCCCGCGCAATCTGCCCTTCCCGGTCTCGGCGCTGCGCCCGATCGCCCGGGTGACGGCCTCGACGCCGCTGGACGACGTGCTGACGGCGATGCGCGGATCCAGTACGCATCTGGCCGCGGTGATCGGCGACGAAGGGCGGCTGGCCGGGCTGGTGACGATGGAGGACGTGCTCCGGGAGCTGGTGCTGCAACGCCCCACGGCCTGATGAGGGGGCGGCGAACCACCCCTCCTGACCGATCGGTTAGATTGCTGACCGATCGGTCAGGACGCGCTGTCCTCGCTGTACTTCGCCATGGTCCCGCAGTGGGACTTCCTCGATCTGCTCGCGGGCGCGGCCGCCGAGGAGCCGAACTTCACCCTGCGGATCAACACCAGGGTCACCGGACTGCGGAGGAACGGCGACCGGGTCACGGGGGTGCGGTTCCTCGACGAGAACGGCGCCCCCGGCGAACTCGGCGCCTCGCTGACGGTCGCCTGCGACGGCCGGGACTCGGTGGTGCGGCAGGCGGCCGGGCTCCGGCAGCGGGAGTTCGAGGTGCCGATGGACGTGTGGCAGGTACGGGTGGACGCTCCCCCGAGCTCTCAACTTCGTTCGAGCAGGGGGGACCCCCATGCCGACAGCCTCAAGGGCGGCCGGGTCTTCGCACACTTCGGCGGCGGCCAGGTCGCGGTCACCATGGACCGCGGCACGTACTTCCAGACCTCGTACCTGATCGGGAAGGGCCGGGACGCGGAGCTGCGCGCCCACGGCATCCAGTGGCTGCGGGACCAGCTCGGGGCGCTGTTCGACTGGGACGACGAGGTGACCGGTGCGATCGCCTCGTGGGACGACGTCAAGCTGCTGGAGGTCACCTTCGGCCGGCTGCGGCGCTGGTACCGGGACGGGCTGCTGTGCATCGGGGACGCGGCGCACACCATGTCGCCGGTCGGTGGCGTGGGGGTCAATCTCGCGCTCCAGGACGCGGTCGCCGCGGCCCGGATCCTGGCGGAGCCGCTGCGCCGCGGCACGGCCGGGACGGCCGATCTGGCGCGGGTGCAGAAGCGCCGTCAGCTGCCGATGACCGTGGTGCAGCGGTCCCAGCGGGCCGAGCACACGATGATCAGCTCCGCGCTGGCCGGCACGCTCGACGGCGACCGGCTGCCGGTGCCGGTGCGGCTGCTGCGCCGGGTGCCGCCGCTGCGGACGGTGACCCGGCTATCTGGGCGGGATCGGCATCCGCCCCGAGCGCGCCCCCGCCTTCGCCCGGGTCAGCTCCGGCGCTCGATCGCATTGAGGGTGAACTCCTCCAGCTCCACGGCCGCAGCGTCCAGATCGAGCTCGGGGTGGGCCAGCCAGTGCGCGATCACTCCGTCGATCGCACCGCCGATCGCCAGGGCGACGGTCCGCGTATCGAACTCCCGCAGCAAGCCCGCCTTTTGACCTTCCGTCAGCAGGTCGGCCAGGGCCTGCCACCGGCCGTGGGTGTCATGGGAGCCCGGGGTCTTGAGCCGGGTGCCTCCGTCGTCGTCGAGCAGCATCTCGGTGATCACGCGGACCTGGCGGCGGTTGGCCTGCTGGTAGCCGATCATCGCCCGTACATAGGCGACGATCGCCTCCCGGGGGCCGGCCGCCCGCGCCAGCCGCTCGGTGACATAGGCGCTGAACTGCTCCATCACCTGTTCCAGCGCCGCCCGGGTCAGATTGTCCTTGGACGAGAAGTGGTAGAGCACCGCGGCCTTGGACAGTCCGGCCTTCTCGGCGATCGCCGAGAGCGAGGTCGCGGGGTGGCCCCGGGTGGAGATCAGGTCGATGGTGGCGTCGATGAGCTGCTGACGGCGGGCCCGTTCGGTGAACGTCGGCTCGTCGGGACCGTCGCCCCGGCGGGGAGTCATCGCGCGGCCACCTGTCTCTTTCCTCGCCGTCCGGACGCACCAGACCGTACACCGGGTCCGGCCGCACCGGACCGTACAGCGGGGGGATCCGCCGCACGCCGGGGACCGGGCATACCGCGCGGTACGGCGGGCGGTAGGATCACCCCGCCATGGAGATGAATGCCCGTTACACCAGTTTCGTCGCGGTCGGCGACAGCTTCACCGAGGGAATGTCGGACGCCCTGCCGGACGGCTCGTACCGCGGCTGGGCCGATCTGCTCGCCGCCCGGCTGGCGGCCGCGACCCGGGGGCCGGCCGGGGAGCCCGCCGCCGCACCGGGTTTCCGCTACGCCAATCTCGCGGTGCGCGGCAAGCTCATCGGGCAGATCGCCGACGAGCAGTGCGGGCCGGCGGCCGCGATGGGCGCGGATCTGGTGACGCTGGTCGGCGGGCTCAATGACGTGCTGCGGCCCCGGTGCGACGTGGAGCAGGTGTGTGCCCGGTTCGAGGAAGCCGCCGGGCGGCTGGCCGAGGGCGGTGGGCAGCTGGTGCTGATGCGCAGCCCGGGGCGGCAGGGTCCCGTGTTGGAGCGCTTCCGGCCGCGCATGGAGCAGTTGTTCACGCACATCGACGAGGTGGCCGCGCGGCACGGTGCGGTGGTGGTGGATCTGTATGCGTCCAAGGCGCTGTCCGACCCGCGGCTGTGGGCCGACGACCGGCTGCATCTGAACGCCGAGGGGCACCGCCGGGTGGCGGAGGCGGTCTGGCAGGCGCTCCGGCCGGCCGCCGAGTCGGACTGGGACGTGCCGCTGCCGACCGCCGCCCCGCCGGGCTGGGGTGCGCGGCGCGCCGCGGATCTGCGGTTCGCGCGCGAACATCTGGGGCCATGGACAGTCCGGCGGCTCACCGGCCGGTCCTCCGGTGACGGCCGTCCGGCCAAGCGCCCCGAGCTGCTGCCGTACGAGGACTGAGCGCCGGGCGGTGCACCGGGCTCCGGGCCCCACATCCGGCTTGGAGGAACATACAGCCGGGACCGGGGCGCTGGCCTGCGCAAACCGCCAGTAGACTCTGACCACGTGACTGCCTCTGCGAAGCCTCGCATCCCCAACGTTCTGGCCGGCCGCTACGCCTCCGCGGAGCTGGCCGTGCTGTGGTCCCCCGAGTACAAGGTCAAGCTGGAGCGGAAGCTCTGGCTCGCCGTGCTGCGCGCGCAGAAGGACCTGGGGGTGGAGGTCCCCGAGCAGGCGCTGGCCGACTACGAGCGGGTTCTGGACGACGTCGATCTGGCCTCCATCGCCGAGCGCGAGAAGGTCACCCGGCACGACGTCAAGGCCCGCATCGAGGAGTTCAACGCCCTCGCCGGCCATGAGCAGGTCCACAAGGGCATGACCTCCCGCGACCTGACCGAGAACGTCGAGCAGTTGCAGGTGCGGCTGTCGCTGGAGCTGATGCGGGACCGCACGGTCGCCGTGCTGGCGCGCCTGGGCTCGCTGGCGGCTCAGCACGCCGAGCTGGTCATGGCGGGCCGCTCGCACAACGTCGCCGCCCAGACCACGACCCTCGGCAAGCGCTTCGCGACCGCCGCGGACGAGCTGCTGGTGGCCTTCGCCCGGCTGGAGGAACTGCTCTCCCGCTACCCGCTGCGCGGCATCAAGGGCCCGGTCGGCACCGCCCAGGACATGCTCGACCTGCTGGGCGGCGACGCCACCAAGCTCGCCGACCTGGAGCAGCGGATCGCCGGGCACCTCGGTTTCAGCCGGGCCTTCACCTCGGTCGGCCAGGTCTACCCGCGGTCGCTGGACTACGACGTGGTGACCTCGCTGGTGCAGCTGGCCGCCGCCCCCTCCTCGCTGGCCAAGACCATCCGGCTGATGGCCGGCCACGAGCTGGTGACCGAGGGCTTCAAGCCCGGCCAGGTCGGCTCCTCGGCGATGCCGCACAAGATGAACACCCGCTCCTGCGAGCGCGTCAACGGCCTGATGGTGATCCTGCGCGGCTATGCCTCGATGGCCGGTGAGCTCTCCGGTGACCAGTGGAACGAGGGCGATGTGTCCTGCTCCGTGGTGCGCCGGGTCGCGCTGCCGGACTCGTTCTTCGCGCTGGACGGCCTGCTGGAGACGTTCCTGACCGTGCTCGACGAGTTCGGTGCCTTCCCCGCCGTCATTGGCCGCGAGCTGGACCGCTATCTGCCCTTCCTCGCCACGACGAAGGTGCTGATGGGTGCCGTGCGCGCCGGGGTGGGCCGCGAGGAGGCGCATGAGGCGATCAAGGAGAACGCGGTCGCCTCGGCGCTGGCCATGCGGGAGCAGGGCGCGGAGCGCAACGAGCTGCTGGACAAGCTCGCCGCCGATGCCCGGATCCCGCTGGACAAGGCACAGTTGGACGCCCTGATGGCGGACAAGCTCTCGTTCACCGGCGCGGCGGCCGACCAGGTGACCGCCGTCGTCACCCGGATCGGGGAGATCGCCAAGCAGCACCCGGAGGCCGCGGCGTACACCCCCGGCTCGATCCTCTGACGCGAGGGACCGTGGGCTTCACCCCCGAGGAGCTGGCAGCCGCTCGCGACCGCGTCGTCCCGGACGTGGTCGCGAGCGGCCTCGGGGTGCTCTTCTGCGGGATCAACCCCGGGCTGATGACGGCGGCCACCGGCCACCACTTCGCCCGGCCCGGCAACAGGTTCTGGCCGGTCCTGCACGCGGCCGGCTTCACGCCGCGTCAATTCCGCCCCGCCGAGCAGGAAGAGCTGCTCGCCCATGGCCTGGGGATCACCAATGTGGTAGCGCGGGCGACGGCCAAGGCCGACGAACTGACCGCGCAGGAGTACCGCGAGGGCGGCCGGCTACTGGCCGAGAAGGTGGCGCGGCTGCGCCCCCGTTGGCTCGCCGTCGCCGGTGTCACGGCGTACCGCGTCGCCTTCGACGACAAGAAGGCCGCGATCGGGCCGCAGCAGCGCATGCTGGGCGACACCCGTATCTGGGCCCTGCCCAACCCCAGTGGGCTGAACGCCCATTGGACGGTGGCGGCCATGGCGGAGGAGTACGGACGGCTGCGCGCCGCGGCGTTCGCGGAGGGTGACGGCGGATAAAGCCGTGCGCCGTTCGGCCGGCCGTCACCTTGAAGGCATGTACATGCCTACCTGACGGTTCTACTCTGACGCCGCCCGCGCAGCCCCCACTCCCGTACGGAGATCCCTGTGCCTGCCACGTCCGCGTCGCCCTCCGCCGCCGAGGCCCCCTCCTCCCACCGCATCCGCCGCTCCCGCCGCCGCAAAGTCACCGCGCTCGCCGGGGCGTTCGCCCTGGCCACCGCCGGTCTCGGCGTCTGGGCGGGCAACGGCTTCGGCGCCGAGGCCGCCGCAGCCGCCGTGCCCACCCCCGACCATGTGGTCGTGGTCGTCTTCGAGAACCACGCCTACGACCAGGTGATGGGCAGCTCCAGCGCCCCGTACCTCAACTCCCTTGCCTCTGGCGGCGCCAGTCTGACCGCGTCCTACGCGGAGACCCACCCCAGCCAGCCCAACTACTACGCCCTCTTCTCCGGCGACACCCAGGGCGTCACCGACGACAGCTGCGTCGACCCGGGGTTCAGTGACGCCCCCAACCTCGCCTCCGAGCTGACGGCGGCCGGCAAGTCCTGGGCGAGCTACAACGAATCGCTGCCGTCCGAGGGCTCGACCACCTGCAAGAGCGGCAAGTACGCGCAGAAGCACAACCCGTGGTTCGGTTTCAGCAACGTCTCCACCGACTCGGCACACACCTTCAGTGCCTTCCCCAGCGACTTCTCCAAGCTGCCCACCGTCTCGTTCGTGGTGCCGAACCTGTGCAGCGATATGCACGACTGCTCGGTGTCCACCGGTGACACCTGGCTGAAGAACAACCTCAAGAGCTACGCCGACTGGGCCAAGACCCACAACAGTCTGCTGCTGGTCACCTTCGACGAGGACAACCGGCTCAGCGGCAACCGCATCCCGACCGTGCTGTACGGCCAGCCGGTGCAGGCCGGCGCCACCTCGGCCACGACCTACAACCACTACGACGTGCTGCGCACCCTTGAGGACATGTACGGCACCTCCCACGCGGGCAATGCCGCCGACGCCAAGGACATCAGCGGTATCTGGGCCGGCTGACCCGTGTATCTCGCAGACGGCCGCCCGGCTCCCGCCACCTCCGCATCGCCGAGCGGCCGGCGCACCGGCCGCGGCCGCCGCGTGCGCGCCGCCGTCCCCTCCACGGTGCTGGTCCTGGGCACCGTCAGCCTCATCACCGACATCTCCTCGGAGATGGTCACGGCCGTGCTGCCGCTGTACCTCGTCGCCGAACTCGGGCTGTCCCCACTGGGGTTCGGGGTGCTGGACGGGGTCTACAACGGGGTGAGCGCGCTGGTCCGGCTGGTGGGCGGCCGGCTGTCGGACCGCGGCGGGGGCTCCGGGCACAAGACGGTGGCCGCGGTGGGGTACGGGCTCTCCGCCCTCTGCAAGCCGCTGTTGCTGCTGGTGCACTCGTTGCCGCTGATCGGGGCGGTGCTGGCGGTGGACCGCACCGGCAAGGGGCTGCGGACCGCACCGCGGGACGCGATGATCTCCCTGGCCGCCGAACCGGCCGCCCGTGGCAGGGCGTTCGGGGTGCACCGGGCGATGGACACGGCGGGCGCCCTGTGCGGCCCGCTGGTGGCGTTCGTGCTGCTGCGGGCGGCGGCCGAAGGCTATGACGCGGTGTTCACGGTCAGCTTCTGTGTCGCCGTACTGGGCGTGGTCGTGCTGCTGTTGTTCGTCCCGGGCCGCGCCCGGCCCGCCGCAGACACCGCCGGACGGTCATCGGCCGGGCCACGGACACCGGCCGCCCCACGGACGCCGGTGCGTGCACTGCTGGGCCGGCCGGAGATCCGCCGGCTGACCGGGTGCGCCGTGCTGCTCGGGCTGACCACCGTCAGCGACTCCTTCCTGTATCTGACCCTCCAGCGGCGGCTGGACCTCCCGGCGGGGTGGTTCCCGCTGCTCCCGCTGGGCACCGCCGCGGCCTTTCTCTCGCTGGCGGTGCCGATGGGGGCGATCGCCGACCGGATCGGCCGGCGGCGGCTGTTCCTGGCCGGACATCTGGTGCTGCTGTGCGCCTACGGGCTGCTGCTGGCTCCCTTCGGCGGCGGCACGGCGCTGGTCTGTGCCGTACTCCTCCTGCACGGGGCGTTCTACGCGGCCACCGACGGAGTGCTGGCCGCCGCGACCGCCGACGCGGTGCCCGAGGACGCCCGGGGCAGCGGCCTGGCCGTGGTGCAGACCGGCCAGACGGCCGCGCGCTTCGTCTGCTCCCTCGCCTTCGGCGCCGCCTGGACCGCCTGGGGCGACCACACCGCCGTCCTCGCCGCGGCCGTCGGACTGGCCCTGGCCGCGGCCCTCAGCGCCCGGCTGCTGCGCCCGGCCGGACCGTCGGCGGGCCCGAACTCCCCCTCGGAGCACACACCGTGAACCGCATCCCGCTGAGCCGCACCGCGCGCCTGCTCATCCTGCTCGCCACCGTCGTCGTCCTCGGCACGGTCGCGGTCGGCACGACCCTGCACGCCGCCGGGCGCGCCGACCGGAAGGAGCGCACCCAGTCCGGGGGCCCGAAAGTGACTCCCGGGACCGTACGGCTGGACGGTCCGCGCCAGGGTCTCTTCCGCAACATGGCCTGGGGGCCGCACCGCGACGAGATCACCGCCGCGCCGGAAGGGCGGCTCACCGGGCCGCGCACCGCGTCCGGGGTGCACTGTCTGCGGTTCCACGCGGCCGCCGGCACCGGTATCTGCCTCCAGGCCGTCCACGGCGAACTCCGGGACAACTACCGGGCCGTCGTCCTGGACAACCGGCTGCGCGAGGTGCGCCATTACGACGTGGCCGGCACCCCCACCCGCGCCCGGGTCTCCCCCAGCGGCCGCACCGTCGCCTGGACCGTCTTCGTCAGCGGTGACTCCTACGCGGGCACCGCCTTCTCCACCCGCACGTCCATCGTCGACACCGGCGGCCGGCGCCTGGACGCCAACCTGGAGACCTATGCGCTGACCGTCGACGGACACCGGGTCCGCGCCGCCGACATCAACGTCTGGGGCGTCACGTTCGCCGATGACACCCACTTCTACGCCACCGCCGCCACCGGCGGAAAGACCTATCTCGTCCGCGGCGACCGCGGCAGCAGAACCCTGCGGGCCCTGCACCCCAACGTCGAATGCCCCTCCCTGTCCCCCGACGGCACCCGGATCGCCTACAAGAAGCGCGTCGCGGGCGCCGACCCGGACGCTCCCTGGCGGCTGTACGTCCTCGATCTGCGCACCCTGCGCGAGACCGCGACCGGTGAACACCGCAACATCGACGACCAGGCCGTCTGGCGCGACGGCCACACCCTGGTCTACTCGCTGCCGGGCGACTACGGCTCGGATCTCTGGACCGTCCCCGCCGACGGCACCGGCACCCCGCACCGCCTCCTCTCCGCGGCCCTCGCCCCCGCCTTCTCCCGCTAGGGGACGTCAGGGGGCGGGCCCTGAACCGCCGCCCCCTCCCCCACGGCCACCAGCAATTGGAACGGCAGCTCGCGCGCGCCCTGCCCCACGCCCACGCCGATCCAGCGGCCCTGCACCCGCCAGCCGTGCATCCGCGGGACATAGCCGCACAGCGTGTCCAGCGGCGGCCGGACCGGCAGGCCCCGCGCGCTCCGTTCCAAGTGGGCCCCGAGATCGAGGGTTTCGGGGGCGCCCCACCGTAACGACAGCGCCTGCACCAGCGCCGTCAGCTCGGCGGTGAAGTCCTCCTCGGCCTCCGCCACCTCGGCGGCGTCCGCGTCCCAGAACTCCTCGCTGACCCGCAGCCCGGCTATGTGGTAGCCGGGCCCGCTCTCGACCATGGCGGACCGGTCCGGCACCGCCGGGAACTCCCGCAGCCGCAGTCGGTCGATGACCGTCAGATGCTTGTCAATGGTCATGTCGTCAGTAAACCGCGCGGGTCTGACAATTGACCCTCCCGCCGCCGGGCGCGGGCCGGCCTCGCGCGCACCGCGACCGCCGAGCGGGCGTCACGGCGTCCGGCGGCTCCCTCCCACGGGGCTCGCCGCGCACCCCCTGACCGGCTACGATCCGCCCCACACGCAAAGTGAGGGAGACGGACGTTGGGGCGGCTCACCGGCGGGGACCCGTCCCTGCTGCGACGGATCAACTCCGCGGTGGTGCTGGATGCGCTGCGCGCCGCGGACTCCCCCACACTCACCGACCTCGTCCAGGTGACGGGGCTGTCCCGGCCGACGGTCGAGGGTGTGGTCGAGGGGCTCATCGAGACCGGTCTGGTGGCCGAGGCGGCCGCCGGGGAGGGTGCGACGCGTCGCCAGGGGCGGCCCGCCCGCCGGTTCCGGTTCCGTACGGAGGCCGGCCATCTGCTGGGCATCGAGATCGGCCCGCACCGCGTCGCCGCCCTGCTGTCCGATCTGGGCGGACGGGTGCTGGACAGCGCGCAGCGCCCCGTGGAGGAGCGCGCACCGGCCGACGAGCGGCTGGAGCGGGTCCGTGCCGTGGTGGCCGATCTGCTGCGCCGTACGGGCGTGCCCCGCGGTGCGCTGCGGGCCGTCGGGGTGGCCGGCCCCGGCATCGTGGAGGCCGACGGCACCGTCCGGCTGAGCACCGCGCTGCCGGGCTGGACGGGCTTCCCGCTGGGCGAGCGGCTGCGGCGGTCGTTCCGCTGCCCGGTGCTGGTCGAGAACGACGCGAACGCCGCCGCGGTGGCCGAGCACTGGCAGGGCGCGGCGACCGGCTCCGATGACATCGTTTTCGTGCTGGCGGGACTCAGCCCGGGAGCCGGCTCGCTGATCGGCGGACGGCTGCACCGCGGCTTCGGCGGGGCCGCCGGGGAGATCGGCGCGCTGCATCTGCTCGGCCGCGAGGCCACGCCGGAAAAGCTGCTGTCGACGACCGGAGAACCGCTGCATCCCCTGGACGAGGCGCAGGTGGCGGCGGTCTTCGCGGCGGCACGGGACGGTGACGCACAGGCGCGGGAGGCGGTGGACCGCTTCATCCGACGGCTGGTGCACGATGTCGCGGCCCTGGTGCTGGCGCTGGACCCGGAGCTGGTGGTGATAGGCGGCTGGGCGGCGGGCCTGGCGGGCGTACTGGAGCCGCTGCGCCGGGAGTTGGCGCGCTACTGCCTGCGCCCGCCACAGGTCGCCCTGTCGCAGCTCGGCGAGGCAGCGGTGGCCACCGGGGCGCTGCGGCTCGCACTCGACCACGTGGAGGGCGAACTCTTCGCGGTGGAGAGCACGGTGACCGGCCGCCGCCGAACCGCCGCGCGCTGACGGACGGCCACTACGGAGCGGCGCGCGGCTACGGCCCGCCACAACGGAGCGGGCCCCCTCCGGAGCCTGATCCGGAAGGGGCCCGTACTTCAGCCACTGGGCGGATTCACCCCGCGAGCAAGGCGACCGCGTCGCTCTCGCCGAAGGTGAGGCGGCAGGTATCCGCCCGGTAGGTGGAGACCGCGACGGCTGTCGTACGGCCGCCCGAGACATAGCGGGTGGTGACGACCAGGACGGGCGCGCCGGGCAGCCGGTCCAGCTGCTTGGCGTCCTCCGCACGGGCCGAGCCCAGCTCGACGGTACGGTCCTGGCCTTCCAGCTCCAGCGACTGGAGCTCCTGGAGGACCGCATGGGCGCGGGCCGGCCCGGTCAGCAGATCGACCTCCGGGCGGCCGGGGACCAGGGCCACCGGGAAATACAGCAACTCGGTGGCGAGCGGCCGGTCCTCGGTGACCCGGCTGCGGCGGACGATGTGTACCTGGTCGCCGGCGGCCGTCTCCAGCAGGCGGGCGACCGAGGCGGGCACCGTATCGCTCACCGCGGAGCCGACCGGCTGCCAGTCGTCACCGGCGGCGCCGGGCCAGGTGTGGCGGGCAGGGGCGACGGCGACACCTACGCGGGGCGGGGCGACCGTGGTCCCCACACCGCGGCGGCGCTGGAGTCTGCCTTCCAGCTCCAGCTGTTCGAGCGCCTGCCGCAGCGTGGCCCGCGCGACGCCGAACCGGGCCGCCAGATCACGCTCGTTGGGCAGAATCTCGCCGACCGCGAACTCCGAGTCCAGCGCCTCGCTGAGCACGGTCTTGAGGTGCCAGTACTTCGGCTCCGGCACCGTTTCGAGCTGCGTGGTCCCCACCCTGTCCTCCGCACTGGCCGCTACCGGGGCTGCTCCCCCATGGGACTCGGGCCGCGCGCGGCCGGCAGATGTGGGCCCGCTGCGCGCCCGATTATGAGCGCTTCTTTATTAAAGGTTGTTGCAGTATCCCGACGATATGGCCGCCCCCACCCTTGGTCAAGACCAATCCGGAATCACTTTCGGCCCGCTCCAACGCCCGAACGGGCCGTCCCGCCCACGCCCTCACGGGGGGCCGCTGGGCACCGTCCCGGGCAGGCTCAACTCCTGGCCCGGGCAAGGGCGCACGGGCCGGGGCCGGGCCCCGCTCTCGGCCGAAGTCTCCGCCGCCGCTCAACGCGCCGCGAGCGACTCCAGCTTCTCGGGGTTGCGGACGATGTAGACGGTCTTGATCTCGCCGGCCGCGATCCCGAGCTGGATGACGGTGTCCGGCACACCGTCGACGAGCACCAACAGGGCGATCCCGCCGTTGAGTTCGAGGACGGAGAACTCCATTCCGGCCGGCCGGGACCTGGTGACGCCGAACAGGAAGCGGGCGACCTTGTCCGCGGACTCGATGATCCGCAGCGGGGCCTTGGCCTTCCCTCCGCTGTCCCCGACCAGCCGGGCGTCGGACGCCAGCAGGCTCAGCAGCCCGTCCAGATCGTCGCCGGCCGCCGCGGACAGGAACCGCTCGGTCAGATCCCACTGCCGGTCCGGATCGACCTCGTAGCGCGGTTTGCCCTCCTCCACATGCCGCCGGGCCCGGCCCGCCAGTTGCCGGACCGCGGCCTCACTGCGGTCGAGGGTGGTGGCGATCTCCGCGTACGGATAGCCGAAGGCCTCGCGCAGCACGAACACCGCGCGCTCCAATGGGGAGAGCGACTCCAGGACGACGAGCACGGCGAGGGTGACCGATTCGGTGAACACCGCCCGCTCGGCCGTATCCGGGGCGGTGCCGCCGAGGTCCGTCCGCAGCGGCTCCGGCAGCCAGGGCCCCACATAGGACTCGCGCCGGGACTGGACCTGGCGCAGCCGGTCAATGGCCAGCCGGGTGACGATCCGTACGAGAAAGGCGCGCGGTTCCCGTACCGCCGCATGGTCCGCGCCCGACCAGCGCAGCCAGGCGTCCTGCACCACGTCCTCGGCGTCGGCCACCCGGCCGAGCATCCGGTAGGCCACCCCGAAGAGTACGGAGCGGTGTTCCTCGAAGACGTCGGTGACCGCGGTCGCGGAATCCTTCAGCACCTCTCCATCCCACCCGGCCGCCCCGGCGTTGTCCAGCGGAAACGGCAGCGGGCGGGCGCGCGGGCGCGTGGTGTGCGGCACACCCCCCTCGCCCCGGCTGCCCCATACCGCTCAGTAGTCCCAGCTGGCATCGTGTCAGCGCACGCCCCGCACGACCGAAAGTCCCGCACCCCAGAGGAGTTCGCCCATGGCCGCCCCGGTCTCCTTCGCCCGTATCACCCCCGAGGACCGGCCGCCGTTCACGGTCGCCTACGACCGCAAGGGCGCGGGCGAGCCCATCGTCCTGCTGCACGGCATCGGCCACCACCTCCAGGCCTGGCGCCCGGTGTGCGACATCCTCGCCGCCTCCCATGAGGTCATCGCGCTCGATCTGCCGGGGTTCGGCGCCTCCCCCGCGCTGCCCGGCGGCTCCTCGTACGACCTGTCGTCGGTCATCCCGCTGCTCACCGCGGCGTTCACCGAACTCGGCGTCGAGCGCCCGCATGTGGTGGGCAACTCGCTGGGCGGGCTGCTCGCGCTGGAGCTGGGCCGCACGAACGCCGTGCGGTCGGTCACCGCGCTCTCGCCCGCGGGCTTCTGGACCCCGGCCGAGCGGCGGTACGCCTTCGGTGTGCTGCGCGGGATGTACGCCGGCGCCCAGGCGCTGCCCCGGCCGGTGGTGGAGTCGCTGGCCCGGAGCGCCCTCGGCCGCGCCTCGCTCACCGGCACCATCTACGCCCACCCCGGCCGCCGCTCGGCCGAGGCAGTCGTGGCGGAGACCCGGGCGCTGCGCGAGGCGCCCGGCTTCGCGCCGACGCTGGCGGCCGGCCGGGAGGTGCGGTTCACCTCCGATGTGCCCGGCGTCCCGGTGACGATCGCCTGGGGCAGCCGCGACCGGCTGCTCCTCCCCCGCCAGGGCGTGCGCGCCAAGCAGACCATCCCGGGCGCCCGGCTCGTCCGGCTGCCGGGCTGCGGGCATGTGCCGATGAACGACGATCCGGCGCTGGTGGCGCGGGTCGTCCTCGACACGGTGGGCTGAGCGGGCGGTGCCCTCCGCCCCGGGGGTCACCCGTTCCGGCGGCGCATATCGGGACCGTATGCACCGCGGCAGCGTCCTGGCGATCGGGCGGTGCTCTTGCGACCATGGCCCGGGTCCGCCGGTCGTAAGGGCCCGGAGCCGGCCGGGCGTACGGTGCATCGTGATCCCCGAACGGGCCGGTGTTCACCGTCCGTTCGGCTGCGGGGCACCGGACAGCGATACGAAACGGGTGGGCAGTGAGGTCGGTCGAGGCATGGAGGTTGGAGATGGCGCAGGGATCCGGCGGCGGCTTCGGACGGCGGTCGCTGCTGCGGGGCGCCGCGGCGGGTTCGGCGGCGCTGGCACTGCCCGCGCTCTCCTGTGCCGCGCCGGCGCAGGCCCGCAGCGGGCGGCCGAGCGCCGACTGGGGTGTCCAGGTCGGGGATGTCACCACCTCCTCGGGCCTGGTGTGGGTGCGGTCCGACCGGCCGGCCCGGATGG
Source organism: Streptomyces sp. bgisy130 (assembly GCF_057708345.1). NCBI lineage: Bacteria > Bacillati > Actinomycetota > Actinomycetes > Kitasatosporales > Streptomycetaceae > Streptomyces > Streptomyces sp. bgisy130. The sequence continues at coordinate 53,171 of NZ_JBYISA010000032.1, read as the reverse complement.
TGGTGCAGACCGCGGCGACCGAGTCGTTCCGCCATGCCCGGTCCTGGCACGGTCCGGTGCTCGGGCCGGACACCGACTTCACCGGCGTGACCTCGCTGCACGGCCTGCCGTCCGGTGAACAGGTCCACTACCGGGTGCTGCTCGCCGACCCCGACGACCCGCGGCGCACCGGTGAGCCGGTCTCCGGCACCTTCCGCACCGCGCCCACGGGGCGTCGCACGGACCTCCGCTTCCACTGGTCGGGCGATCTGGCCGGGCAGGGCTGGGGCATCAATCCGGAGCGCGGCGGCTACCGCATCTACGAGGACATGCGGCGCCGGAACCCGGACTTCTTCCTGTGCAGCGGCGACAACATCTACGCCGACAATCCGATCCCCGAGCGGGTGACGCTGCCGGACGGCCGGATCTGGCGGAATGTGACGACCGAGGAGAAGTCCAAGGTCGCCGAGTCGCTCGCGGAGTTCCGGGGCGCGTTCCGCTACAACCTGCTCGACGAGAACCTGCGCCGCTTCAACGCACAGGTGCCGACGATCACGCAGTGGGACGACCACGAGGTGCACAACAACTGGTACCCGGGGCAGCTGCTCGACGACGACCGGTACACGGAGAAGTCCACGGATGTGCTCTCCGCGCGGTCGCTGCGCGCCTTCAGCGAGTATTTCCCGATCCGTACGCTGCGGCCCGACGGGGGAGGCCGGGTGTATCGCGTGGTGTCCCACGGCCCGTTGCTCGATGTGTTCGTGCTGGACATGCGCCGTTACCGGAACGCCAATTCGCCGGGCCGGCAGACCGACGACGCGCAGGGCATCCTCGGCGCGGAACAGCTGCGCTGGCTCAAGCGGGAGCTGTCCCGGTCCCGCGCGGTGTGGAAGGTGATCGCCTCCGATATGCCGCTGGGGCTGGTCGTCCCGGACGGCAAGACGAACTTCGAGGCGGTGGCCCAGGGCGATCCGGGCGCTCCCCTGGGGCGTGAGCTACAGCTGGCCGAGCTGCTGCGGCACATCAAGCACGACCGGGTGACCGGCACCGTCTGGCTCACGACGGACGTCCACTACACCGCGGCGCAGCACTACGCGCCGGAGCGGGCCGCGTTCAAGGATTTCGAGCCGGTCTGGGAGTTCGTGTCGGGGCCGCTCAACGCGGGCGGGTTCCAGGCGCTGAAGATGGACGGAACCTTCGGGCCCGAGCAGCCGTTCATCAAAGCGCCGGACCGTGCCAACACCTCCCCCGCGGAGAGTCCGCAGTACTTCGGCGAGGTCGATATCGACGGAGGCAGCGGGGAGCTGACGGTGCGGCTGCGTCAGGAGGGTGGCCAGGTGTTGTTCAGCAAGGTGCTGCAACCAGGACGGGTAGGGCAGTAGGGGCCAATGCGTCGATTGCGTCTTTTACCCGTCGGACACAAGGTGTTGGTGATCAGGCAACACCTGTCCGTCAGGCTGGTGTGCATGACTGAAGCATCCTTTGCCCCTTCCGCCCACCACCCGCACCGGCGCCGGGACGCCCGCCGGCCGGCCGCCCTCCTCGCGGCCGCGACGGCCGGCTTCCGCTTCTGGTGGTCACGACGCCACGAAAACGCCCCGCCGCCGACCGATACCGGCGCCGCGGCGCCGTCCTCCACCGGCCGGTCCCCGGGGGCCGGCGGCCAGGAGACGGTGCTGTGGCGGATGCGGACCACGGTCCGGGACGAGCCGGGCAGCCTGGCCGCGCTGTGCACGGCGCTGGGTGCCCGCCGGGTGGACATCCTCAGCCTCCAGACCCACCCGCTCTCCAACGGCACGGTCGACGAGTTCCTGCTGCGCGCGCCCGGCGCGCTGACCGCCGCCGAGCTCACCCGTACGGTCGCCGGCGCGGGCGGCACGCACAGCTGGCTGGAGCGGGCCGACGCACACGACCTCGTCGACGCGCCGACCCGGATGCTGGGCCTGGCGACCCGCACGGCCCTGGACTCCGCCGAACTCCCCCTGGCGCTACGGCAGTTGCTGGGACGCTGCACCATCCATTCGGTGCCCGCGCGCTCCCTGAACGGGCACCCGCTCGCCGAACAGGTCCCCACGGAGGGCGTGCTGGAGGAGCACCGGATGAAGTTCCGCGACCCCTCCGGGGGCTCGCTCACCATCGAAAGGCCGCAATTGCGGTTCACCCCCACCGAGTTCGCCCGGGTCCGGGCACTGGTCGAGCTGGATGCCCGGCTCGGCCAGCGGGTGCCGCCGCGGCGTGATGTGCTGACGCTCCCGGAGGGCAACGAGATCACCGTCCGCCGCGCGGACACCTCCGACCTGGCCGCGGCCCGGGAGATGCACGACCGCTGCTCGTCAAAGACCCTGGGGCTGCGCTACCACGGACCGGTCGGCGACGCGGACCGCTATCTCGGCCATCTGCTCAGCCCGCGGTTCGGCCGCACCCTGGCCGTGGAGACCGCCTCCGGCCGGCTGGTGGCGCTCGGCCATCTGCTGTGGGACGGCGACGAGACCGAGGTCGCGCTGCTGGTCGAGGACGCCTGGCAGCAGCGCGGTATCGGCGCCGAGCTGCTGCGCCGGCTGGTGGCGATGGCGGACGAGACCGGCTGCGAGAGCGTGTACGCGATCACCCAGGCCTCGAACACCGGCATGGTGGCCGCGATGCGCGGACTCGGGCTGCCGCTCGACTACCAGATCGAGGAAGGCACCCTGGTGATCACCGCCCGTCCGGCGGGGCTGCCCGCCGCACGGGAGCCGCGGGAGAGCGTACGCATCCATGACGGCAGCGGGCGCCGCTGAGTCCCCGGGAGCTCCACCGGACACCGGACATGGGCCCTAGCCGGCCGGGCGTGCTGCCACCCGGCCGGCCACGGCACCCGGCGAGGGCGCCGAAAAGCGACAGCAACGTATAGCTTTTTGGTGGTGACGCAGCGGGGCGATCCATACGAGGATGGCCGTATGTCCCACACCACTACTTCCGGGGGCGGCCCGCTGCCCCGCGAGGTCGCCGACGCCTATGTCGACGCCCTTGTCGAACTGGACCCGATCACCGGCACCTTCCTCGGCGTCGCCGAGAGCTCCGACAAGCTCCCCGACTTCTCTCCGACGGGCCAGGAAGCAGTGGCCCAGCTCGCCCGGACGACGCTGGAGAAGCTCACCGAGGCCGAGGCCCGGCCGGGCGCGGACAGCGCCGCCGAGCAGGTCTGTGCCCGGCTGCTGCGCGAGCGGCTGACCGCCGAGCTGGCGGTCCACGAGGCGGGCGAGGGCCTGCGCACGGTCAGCAACCTCAGCTCACCGCTGCACCACGTCCGTGAGGTCCTCACGGTCACCCCCGCCGAGACCGACGAGGACTGGGCGGCGATCGGCCGGCGGCTGCGGGCCGTACCCGCCGCGCTGGAGGGCTACCGCTCCGCGCTGGACGCCGGCCGCAAGCAGAACCTGCCCGCGGGACCGGTCCAGGTCCGCACCGTCATCGGCCAGTTGGACGAGTGGATCGGCACGGACCGCAGCTGGTTCGCCGAGTTCACCGACGCGGGCCCGGACGCGCTGCGCGGCGAGCTGACCGAGGCCGCCGAGGTGGCGACCGGCGCGCTGGTGGAGCTGCGTGACTGGTTCCGCGACACCTACGCCCCCGCCATCGAGGGCGCTCCGGACGTGGTGGGCCGGGAGCGCTACACCCGTCTCGCGCGCTACTTCAACGGCGCCGACGTCGACGCGGACGAGGCGTATGCGTACGGCTGGTCCGAGTTCCACCGGCTGCTGGCCGAGATGGAGACCGAGGCCGAGCGGGTGCTGCCCGGCGCGAAAACGCCATGGGAGGCGCTGGCCTGGTGCGATGAGCACGGTGAGGCGGTCGAGGGCGTCGAGGAGACCCGCCAGTGGCTCCAGTCGCTGATGGACGAGGCCATCGACGCGCTCGACGGCACCCACTTCGAGCTGGCGGAGCGGGTGCGCCGGGTCGAGTCCCGGATCGCCCCGCCCGGCGGCGCCGCCGCCCCGTATTACACCCAGCCGTCGCTGGACTTCTCCCGGCCCGGCCGGACCTGGCTGCCGACGATGGGCGAGACCCGCTTCCCGGCGTACGACCTGGTCTCCACCTGGTACCACGAGGGCGTCCCCGGCCATCATCTCCAGCTGGCGCAGTGGGCCCATGTCGCCGACTCGCTCTCGCGGTACCAGACGACGGTGGGCATCGTCAGCGCCAACGCCGAGGGCTGGGCGCTGTACGCCGAGCGGCTCATGGACGAACTGGGCTTCCTGACCAGCGCCGAACGCCGCCTGGGCTACCTGGACGCGCAGATGATGCGGGCCGTCCGGGTCATCATCGACATCGGGATGCATCTGGAGCTGGAGATCCCCGCGGACTCGCCCTTCCACCCGGGTGAGCGCTGGACGCCGCAGCTGGCGCACGAGTTCTTCGCCCGGCACAGCAGCCGTCCGGCCGACTTCGTCGAGAGCGAGATCATCCGCTATCAGGGCATGGCCGGACAGGCCATCGGCTACAAGCTCGGCGAGCGGGTGTGGCTGCAAGGCCGGGAGGCGGCCCGTGCCCGGCACGGCGCGGACTTCGATCTCAAGGCGTGGCACATGGCGGCGCTGTCGCAGGGTTCGCTGGGCCTGGACGATCTGCTGAGCGAGCTGTCGGCGCTCTGAGCAGGCCTTCCTGGGCGGCGGCGGGCCCTGCCTGTGGTGGCCGGGCCGCCGCCCCGTTCGTGGGGCAGCCTGCATCCCAGCGGGACGGAACCGGTGGGACGGCTCCGCTGTTCCCCGGCTTCAGCGCCGGAAGCCACCCTCGGAGTTGATGACCTGCCCGGTGATCCAGCCCGCCTCGTCGGTCGTCAGCCAAGCGATCAGGCGGGCCGCGTCGTCGGGCGTGCCCCACTGTCCGCCGGGGAAGCATCCGGCGACCCGCTCACGGAGCTCGCCGACCGCGTAACCGGTGTCCACCGGGCCCGGGTTGACAGTGTTCACGGTGACTCCGAGAGCGGCGAACGTGGTGGCCAGGCTGCGGGTCGCCGAGGCCAGCGCCCCCTTGGCCAGGCCGTAGGCGATCTCTTCCGGCATCCCGTCACCGAGGTCCTGGGGCGTCGTGCGGCACATAATGGTGCAGATAGACGCCCGCCCCGTAGGCGGCCAGCCGCCGGGCGACGGCGTAACCGATGCCCCGGCGCCGGCTCGCTCCGGTGACCAGGGCGGTACGGCCGAGAAGCGGCAACGGGTCGCGGCCCGGCGCCTCGGCCCCCGTGGCGGGCCGGAGGCCCTCGGCGGCCCTGCTCTTGTCGTAAGTCATGACACCCACCCTCGCCACCGCCGGCCGGGGCGTCACCCGCTTCTCCGGGCCGGTGCCCGCCCCCCCGCCGCCCGGTCAGCCGGTGACCGGCGGCCCATGACGGGCGGCCCGTGACCGGCGGCCATGACCGGCGCCCCGTGACGGCCCCCGCACTCAGCCCCGTACGCGGTGCCGGACCGTCGAGCCCGACCGGTCCTTGACGACCTCCAGTTGGGCGGGGATCCGCGCCTTGAGGTCGGCGACATGGCTGACGATGCCGACGCTGCGGTCCCGTTCGCGCAGCGAGTCCAGCACGTCCAGCACCTCGTCCAGGGTCTGTTCGTCCAGGCTGCCGAAGCCCTCGTCGATGAAGAGGGTGTCCAGTCGCGTGCCGCCCGCCTCGTCGGTGACGACATCGGCCAGGCCGAGCGCCAGCGCGAGCGAGGCGAAGAAGGTCTCGCCGCCGGAGAGACTGGAGGTGTCCCGCTCATGACCGGTCCAGGCGTCGATGACATGCAGCCCCAGGCCGGAACGCCGGGCGCCGCCGGCCCGTTCGTCGGAGTGGACGAGGGTGTAGCGGCCGGCGGACATCCGGTGCAGCCGGGCACTGGCGGCCGCCGCGACCTGTTCGAGCCGGGCGGCGAGCACATACGACTCCAGGCGCATCCGCCGCCCGTTCTCGCTGGACGTGCCCGCGGCGAGCGCGGCGAGGCGGGCGATGCGGTCGTGGGCGGCGCGCAGCGGGGCCAGCGCGCGGGCGTCGTCCTCGGCGCGGGCGGACAGCCGGTCGAGCTCGGCGCAGCGTTCCCGGGCCGCGGCATGAGTGGCGGAAGCGGTGCGCAGCCGGGCTGCCGCGGCCTGGTGCACGGACTGTGCGGCGGCCGGGTCGGCGGGCGGCAGCGCCGCCGCGGCCGCGGCTTCCGGATCGGCCAACTCGGCGTCCACGGCGGCGGATTCGGCCTGCCACTCATCGAGCCGTCGCTGGAGGGCCCGCCAGGCGTCGTCCTGGAGCAGCGCCGCCGCGGCGGCCTGCGGCGAGTCGAACCCGGCACGGTAGGCGGCGTCGGACAGTCCGGCGTCGGCCTCCTTGAGCCGCTGGGCGCAGGAGTTGGCCGTACGGGACGCCTCCGCCGCCGCGGCAAGCAGGGCCACCTGCCGCTCCAGCCGGGCGGCCCGGTCGGCGACGCTCGGGCTGTCGCCGCGCGCCCGGGTCAGCTCCTCTTCCAGGGCGGCCCGTTCGCGGTCCAGCGCCTCCCGGTGGGAAGTACGGGCAGCGGCCCGGCGCTCGGTCTGCTGCTGCTCGGCGCGACGCCGTTCGTATTCACGCTCGGCGCGCGCGAGCGCCTCGCGGGCGGCATGGAGGTCGGCCCCCTGCGCGTGGGCGTGGGCGAAGTCGGCGCGCAACTCCTCGACCTGCGCCGCGAGTTCGCCGGCCGGAGCATCTCCGGCCGTGGCGGCCGCGGCGGCCAGCGCCTCCTTGGCCGACTGACAGCGGGACTCCGCCTGCCCCCGCGCGTCCTCGGTCCGCCGGTGCGCGGCCAGCGCGGCTTCCTCGGCCGCCCGGTCGACATGGCCCGCACCGGCCCGCGCCGGTGCCGGGTGCTCGGTCGCGCCGCACACCGCGCAGGACTCGCCGTCTCGGAGGCCGTCCGCGAGCTCGGCGGCGATCCCGCGCAGCCTCCGGTCCTTGAGGTCGAGCCAGTGCTCGTGGGCCGCCGCGGACCGCTCCCTGGCGGCGAGCAGCTCCGCTTCCGCCGACCGCACCTCACCGCTGAGCCGGTCGCGGCGGCGGGCCGCTTCCCAGCGTTCGGCGGCCGGTTCGATACGGGCGCCGAGCTGTTCGGCCCGGGTGGCGGCGTCCTGCGCCGTCTCGATGCGCTGCTGGTGGGCGCGCCGGCCGTCGTCCCATGCGGCGAGCCATTCGGCGGCGTCCAGCAGCGTCTGCTCGTCGGCGCGCGCCTCGCGGTCGAGGACGGCGTGTTCCCGGCCGAGGTCGGCGGCCCGCCGCTCGGCCCGCCGGGCCGCGCCGAGCGATCCCAGATCCTCCCGCAACTCCCTTTCCAATAGGGCGAGTTGCTCGCTCTCCGCATCGGCAAGATCCGGCGGCAGCGGGCTTCGGTGCTGTCGCTCGGCGCGCTGCGCGGCGTCCAGCTCACGCCAGGCGGCGTCGCGCAGCGCCAGCGCGGGCGCGACCTCCGCGGCCGCACGGGCCTGCTCCAGCCGCTCGCGGGTACGGGCGCGCTCCTCGGCATGGGCCGCCAGCCGGGCGGCCCGGCGCCGGGCGTCCGCGTACCGCTGCTGGAGCCGGTCGCGTTCACGGGCCTCCTCCCAGCGCGCGACCGCCGTCCGCTCGGCGGCCTCGGCGGTGTGCAGCCCGGAGGCCGCGACCGCCAGCCGTTCGCGTGCGCTCACCCGGGCGACCGCCGCCCTGACCAGCACCGCGTCCGCGAAGCCCGGCTCGCCGGGGCCCGGTGCGGCGGGGTCTTCCGCGGCGCCACTACGGGCCGATGCGGCCGGTCCGCCAGGCTCCACGGCCCCGGCCTGCCCCGGTACGGTCGCCCGCTTCGTGGCCGTCGCCGCCGTCGCCCGCCCGCGCCCGCCGGCCGCCGTGGTACGTCCGCGCGACGGTCCGCCCTGCGGCGGCGCCGTCCCTGCCCGGTCCGGCGCCGGGACCGACGGATCGGTGAGGTCGGCGCTCTCCCCCGCCGCCTGTGCCATCCGGTGCGCCAGCGCCAGCAGCCGTTCGTCGCCGGTGGTGACGGTGTCCGCGGCGGCCCTGCGGCGCGCGGTCAACTGCTCCTCGAGCGCGGCGAACCGCCGGGTGTCGAAGAGCCGCCCCAGCAGCCGGGCGCGCGCCTCGGCATCGGCCCGCAGAAAGCGCGCGAAGTCACCCTGCGGCAGCAGCACCACCTGGCAGAACTGCTCCTTGCTCATACCGAGCAGCTGCCCGATCTCCTCGCCGATCTCCTGGTGCGAACGGCTCAGCGCCTTCCAGTGACCACCGGCCTCCGGCCCGTCGCCGGCCCCCGGCCCGTCGCCATCCCCCGGCTCCCCGCCCCCGGCCGGCACGAACTCCCGCAGCCTGCTCTGTGCCTTCTCCTTCGTCGTGCCGGTGCCCCGCTTCTTGGGGCGTGGCTGCTCGGGCAGCCGGGTGATCTCCAACCGCCGTTCGCCCACGGTCAGTTCGAGGACGACCTCGGTGAGCGTCAGCGGGTCCGCCAGATCGCTGCGCAGCGCCTGGCCGCTCTGCCGCGCCCCGGGGACCGACCCGTACAGCGCGAAGCACACCGCGTCCAGAACCGAGGTCTTGCCCGCCCCCGTCGGGCCGTGCAGCAGAAAGAGACCGTCCCGTGTCAGCCGGTCGAAGTCGATGGTCTGGGTGCCGCCGAACGGCCCGAAGGCGGTGAGCGAGAGCCGGTGCAGCCTCAACGCGCCACCTCGGCCGCCATATCGCCGACACGTACCTCGTCGATCGCCGAGCGCAATTCGGCCCGCTCCTGCTCATCGGCCGCGCGGCCGGACCGTACATGTTCCACGAAGTCCTCGGCGATCTCCTGGTCACTGCGTCCGCGCAGCCGCTGCGCGTACGACGCCAGCGAGCGGGTGGGCCCGTCGTCGGGGTCGAAGACCAGGCTGACGAGGTGCGGGAAGCGCTTGACCAGCCGGGCCATGGGCTCATGCGGGCGAGCGGTGTCGGTGAGGGTCGCCTCGACCCAGGAGTCCTCGTGCCGGGCCGGCCCGGGGTCTTCCAGCAGCTGCTCCAGCCGTCCGCGGATACGGGCCAGCGGCCGCGGCACCGGGCAGTCCACCCGTTCCGCGTGCACGGCGCCGTCCGCGTCGAGATCGACGATCCATGACGACTTGCGGTGCTCGGCCTCGGAGAAGGAGTAGGCGAGCGGAGATCCGGAGTAGCGGACCCGCTCGGTGAGGGTCTGACAGCCGTGCAGATGCCCGAGGGCGACATAGTCCACCCCGTCGAAGACGGCCACGGGGACCGAGGCGACCCCGCCGACGGTGATATCGCGCTCGCTGTCACTGACCGCGCCGCCGGTGACGAAGGCATGCGCCAGCACCACGGAGCGCGTCCCCGCGGGCCGCCCGGCGAGATCGGCCCGTACCCGCTCCATGGCCGCGCCGAGCACCTCCGCATGGTCGGCGCGCCGCGCCCCGAGGGTGTCGCGGACCATGGCGGGTTCGAGATACGGCAGCCCGTAGAGCGCCACCGGACCATGGGCATCGGCGAGCAGCACGGGGGTACCACAGTCGGCCGGGTCGGTCCGCAGGTGGATGCCGGCCCGCTCCATCAGCCCGGAACCGACGCCCAGCCGGCGGGCCGAGTCATGGTTGCCGGAGATCATCACCGTCGGGACCCCGAGCCCGGCGAGCCGGTGCAGCGCGTCGTCGAACAGCTCGACGGCGGCGAGCGGCGGCACCGCACGGTCGTAGACATCGCCCGCGACCAGCACCGCGTCGATCTCCCGGGCACGCACCGTCTCGACGAGATGATCGAGGAACGCGCGCTGTGCGGAGAGCAGATTCACCCGGTGAAACGACCGCCCGAGATGCCAGTCGGAGGTGTGCAGAAATCTCACCCAGCCACTCCGACCTGCATATTTCCCCTCCGAGAGCCCACGCGCCAGCACCCGACCACCACAGTCCGGCAACCGGCTCCCACCACGGCGGCCACTGTCCGCACCCCGTTCCTTGCGGGCCTCATTCTTGCATCCGTGGCCGGTGCAGGTGTCCGCATCCACATGGCCGTTCAGCCGAACAGAAACGGCATCAGCTCGCCGGTGCGGTACCGGAACGCCTGCCGTAGAGCGACAGGGAGCTGCCACCGGCCCGGGCAGCGACGCACCCGGCCTCCGCCGACGTCAACTACGCGCCGAACCCGCCCACTCAGAGCTCCCCATAAGCCTCACCCCCCAGCTCCAGCCGCGCCGTACCGGCCGTGGTGTCCGCCAGCCAGGCGCGGAAGGCGTCCAGATCGGCCTCCGGCAGCCCGATCTCGATGCGTACCTCCGCCCCGTACGTCACCTCACGCACCGCCCGCCCAGTGGTGCGCAGGTCGTTCTCCACCCGGCCGGCCCGCTGGTGGTCGACGGTGACCGTCACCAGGCGGAAGCGCTGCCGGGTGACCGTGCCCAGTGTGTCGAGCGCCTCGCCGACGACGCCCCCATAGGCGCGGATGAGGCCGCCGGCGCCGAGCTTGACGCCGCCGAAGTAGCGGGTGACGACGGCGACGACGTAACGGACCTCGCGGCGCACCAGCATCTGAAGCATCGGCACGCCCGCGGTACCGCCCGGCTCGCCGTCGTCGCTCGCCTTCTGGATACCGCCGTCGGCGCCCAGGACGTAGGCGAAGCAGTGGTGGCGGGCGGTGGGGTGCTCCTTGCGGATGCGCGCGATGAAGTCCTGGGCCTCGGTCTCGGTCGCGACGGGCGCGAGCGCGCAGAGGAAGCGGGACTTGTTGATCTCGATCTCGTGGACACCCTCGCGCGCGAGCGTGCGGTACTGCTCCTGCATCGGACCAGCCTATGCGGCCCCTCTGACAGGCGGGCAACGGCCGGTCCCGGTGGCCCGCGCCGCGCGGGGGTGTCCGCCGTAAGGGCGCGGGGGTCCGCCGTACGGGCGCAGTGCGCACGGCCACGCGGCGTACCCGCCCCGTCCGCACGGTGCGTCGGGGAGACGTCCGCGCTGCCCGTGGGCACTGTGAGGGCGGTGCGAGAGCCTCGTTTCCGGGGCCCCGCTCGTACAGGTAGGAACGGCGGGTTTGCGGAGGGCTGCATGGAAGAGAGCACACAGTCGGCGATGACGGCGGGCGCCCCGGTGACGGGCGACGAGATGCCCGAGCCCCCGCCGGAGGTCATCGAGGCGGCACGCACGGCGCCCGACCACTGGCTGGCCATGGTGGATCTGACCTGGCGGGGAGAGGGGCCGCCACCGCTCTGGGCGCTGATCGGCCAGTGGCGGTCGGGCCCGACGGGCGAGATCGAGGAATGGCGGGACAATCCGGAGTACCGGCCGTCGCCCCAGATGCTGGACTGGTCCGAGCCGACGGACCCGGTCGACGGCGCACTTCAGCTCGCCGCGACCGGCTACGGGCCGGGGCAGGACGTCTCGGAGGCGCTGGCACGCGCGGAGGTCTCCGTCCTGGTGACCGCCACCGGTACGCCACTGGCCGCCGCCTCGCCCGAGGGCACCCCGGTGATCCCCGTCTACACCTCGCAGAGCTACCTCGAATCGGTGGGCCGGCTGCTGTACGACCGCCGGCCGGTGGCCGAACTCGTCGAGCAGCTGCCGCCGGGGCATGCCCTGTACCTCAACCCGACCGGGCCGGTGAGCATGCTGGTGGACACCGAGGAGCTGCGTGCGGCGCTGGCCGGGGTGACCGGGACGGAGGCGCGGGAGCCTGCCGCTCCCGTAGCGCCGCGGCCCGGGACCGGGGCCGGCGGGACCGAGCCCGTCGGCAGCGGCCGGGGGATCGGCAAACCGGCCCGCACCGCGAAGGGCAGCACCGTGGTCGGGGCCGGGATGGCCGGCAGCGGAATGGCCCGCGGCGCGAACTGAACCACCGCGCAGAAGACCCGCCCCGCCCGTCTTCCCCTTCGGGCGGGGCGTCTGCCGTACGGCGCACACCGGCTGCCGCCACCCCGCGGAGTGGTCGCCCTCCGCGACGGGAATCTCCGGGTCACGCCGTCCGTTGAGCGGCACAGGACCCTTCCATCCGCAGGAGGCAGTGCGTGTACGGCGACCCCAGCACGATCCGCAGGATTCTGACCGAGCTCGGCGACACCTGGGCGGTCGTGGGCCTGTCCAACAACGACCAGCGCCCGGCGCACGGCGTCGCGGAGGTGCTCCAGCGCTACGGGAAGCGGATCGTGCCGGTGCACCCGAAGGCCGAGCACGTCCATGGCGAGCAGGGCTACCCCTCGCTCTCCGCGATCCCCTTCCCGGTCGACGTGGTCGACGTCTTCGTCAACAGCGAGCTGGCCGGCCCGGTCGCCGATGAGGCCGTAACGGTCGGCGCGAAGGCCGTCTGGTTCCAGCTCGGGGTGGTCGACGAGGCGGCCTGGGACCGCGTGCGCGACTCGGGCCTCGACATGGTGATGGACCGCTGCCCAGCGATCGAACTGCCGCGTCTGGGCTGAGCAGGCGGGCCGAATGCACCTGGCCTGAAAAGCCCCGTCCGCTTGGCTCGCGAACGGGGCTTCGGGGGTGCGCTGTGTTACTCGGGCCTGGGCTCGGCGTCAGGGAGGATGAAGCCCCGTACGGGGATCGTCTCCTCCTGCTCCTCCACCTGAGCCTCGCGGTAGGCAGCCACGAGGGCGGCGTACCGCGAATTGATCAACTCGGCCATGGGGGCTCCAATCGACGCACCGAGTGTGGCAGACCTCGGTTACGGCTTGTCCCGGCACGGCGGGCGGGGCGTCGGCATGGGCTTGATGGGCCCGGTGTCCGACGGCGAGTGCTGACACTTCGCGGAGACCGCGATGAGTTGATCACCCGTCGGGGCTCCCCACAGCTCCTCGTCGACGTCGTACCCGGCAATGCGGATGGCGTCCTGCGTGCGCACCAAGATCAGCGGGTCGTAGTTGTCCGGGGCGTAGCCGGGGTAGTGGTGGACGAAGTCGCCCAGCGATGCGCACAACTCCTCGTACACCTTCGTATGGAGGATGAGCGCATGCCAGCCTTCGTCCACGACGCGGGAGGGAGCCAGAGCGACGTCAGGCATCCTGCCGCAGGCGACCACGAACTTCAGTCCCTCGTTCGCGATGCGCTGTGCCATACCCGCGTCCATACCGGGATTGGCGTCCTGCACGGTCCCGACGACGCTCAGAAATGCTGCCGGGCTGATCAGATCGCTTACCGTTAACATGTGCGGCCCTTCTTCCAGTTGTGTCGTACGGCTGCCGCCTCCGGCCGTGATCGCTGTCCAGGCATTCGGCCGGAGACGGCTCTTCTCTTCTTCGGTGCAGGGAGCGCCCCGGTCATGACCTCACCGGGGTCTGGTGGGTCCGCCGCCAGAGGTCTCTTTCCGGTTGTGGAGGAGAAGCTCCGTTGATGCGATCGCAGCTGCCGCGTAGTCCCGGCGTTTACGCGCCTCGTCCCGCACCTTCACCCACGCTGTGCAGTCTGGGCAGTTCGGAGACGGCGTAGACAGTCCTCCGTACGGCTCCGTCAGCTGCATCGAGGGCGTCTGGATCCCTCTCGGTTCGCTCATGTATCCAATAGACGCCGCCACAGGGGACGTTGGTATGCCCATAGTCGGGACGGAACGGCCTCTTCGGCTCTATCGTCCTCAGTGGCCCATACGTCCCGGGGAGAGACCTTGAATGCTGCGCTGCGAGACGCTATGGCGAGTGCCGGCGTCCGGCCCCGACAGCTAGCACGTATGGTCGGGGTTGAACACAAGACCGTAGAACGATGGCTGAGCAACCCTGACCGGGCTCCCCGCGAATCCACCCAGGAGGATGTCGGCCGCGCGCTAGGAGTGGCCCCCATGGCTCTGTGGCCCAAGTCGGTGCGTTCTCACGTCAAGACGGGGCACGACCGCGAGATCATCGCGGCCTACCCTTTCCGTAGCGCCGCCCCCACGTCCCTGTGGGCGTCGCTCATCGACGGGGCATCCCAGAATCTGGCGTTCGCCGGCTACACCAATTACTTCCTGTGGCAGCAGCACCCCCGCCTAGGGGCGCGGCTGAAGGCCAAGGCCGATGCCGGTGTCCGGATCCGCTTCCTGGTCGGCGATCCGGAGTCGGACGTCACCCGCAAGCGGGAAGAAGTGGAGGGCGTCCCCCTCACGGTCAGCACGCGCATCAAGATCACGCTGGATGCCCTGGGGAAGATGGGCGAGACCCGTGGGATCGAAGCCCGATTCAGCGATCAGCACATCGCGCTGTCCGTCTTCCAGTTCGATGACCAAATGCTCGTCACCCCGCACATCGCCTCATTGCTCGGCGACGAGTCCCCCATGCTCCACCTCCGCCGGCTGGAGGACGACGGGCTGTACGACCGGTTCGCCAGTCACGTGACGGCACTGTGGGAGGACGGCCGACCGGTACAGCTGTAGTCCACGGACGCACGCGACCGGCCGGGCCCGCAGCCCTCAGGCCACCCCCAGGCCGTCCAACACCGTCGCGCCCGGCAGTTCGGCCAGGGCCTTGCCGGGGACGATGAGTTTGCCGCGGCGGCTGCCGCTGCCGATCAGGGCGTAGGGGGTGTCGATGACGGCGGCGTCCACGAGCAGTGGCCAGTCGGTGGGCAGGCCGATCGGGGTGATCCCGCCGTACTCCATCCCGCTGGCGCCGACCGCCTTGTCCATCGGCGCGAACGACGCCTTGCGTGCGCCCAGTTGACGGCGCACCACTCCGTTGACGTCGACGCGGGTGTGCGAGAGGACGACGCAGGCGGCCAGGGTGGTCTCGCCGCCGCGCTTGCCGGCCACCACCACGCAGTTCGCCGACTGCTCCAGGAGCCAGGGGCCGTAGCGCTCGACGAGCAGCGCGGTGTCCGCGATCGCCGGATCCGTGTCGACGTGGCGCAGCTCCTCGACGGGTACGGAACCGCTCCAGGCACGGATCGCGGCGGCCACCGGCTCGGGCAGCAGGTCCAGGCACTCGACGGCGGGCCGGACCTCGTCAAAGGCATCCATAGGGACGGGCATGCCCGTCAAGCTAACAGCCGGGGCGGCCGGGCTGCGGGCCGTCTCAGCGGACGGGCGGGATGATCACCGACATGGTCATCTCGACCGGTTCCGTGCCGTCGTTGCGGTAGCCGTGCGGGACCTTGGCCTCGAAGGTCGCCGAGGCGCCGGCGGGCACCTCGTGCTCCTCGCCCTCCACGACCAGCGTCAGCGTGCCCGCCCGGACATGCAGCAGTTCGACGGTGCCGGGCGGATGCGGATCGGAGCCGCTGCTGTCGCCGGGCATCAGCCGCCAGTCCCACAGTTCGAACGGTCCGGGTGCTTCGGCGCCTACCAGGAGCGAGGTGAAGCTGCCGGCGTCGGTGGACCAGAGCCGGACCGCCTCCTGCGGCGCCACGATGCGTACCTGCGGGCCCTGTTCGTAGTCGAGGAGCGTGGTGATGCTGACGCCGAGCGCGTCGGCGATCTTGACGGTGGTCCCCACGCTGGGGTTCGTACGGGCCTGTTCAATCTGGATGATCATGCCGCGGCTGACACCGGCGCGGGCCGCCAGCGCATCGAGGGTGAAGCCGCGCTCGGCACGCCAGTGTCTGAGGTTACGGGCGAGCGACTGGGTGAGCTGGTCGAGATCCGTCACGGTCCGTCCAAGTCGAGACTCAAGGCCAATATATTCGATACCTCAGTGCAGCCTGTTGCACTACGGTGTGGTGTACTTCAGCGTCCGGTTCACTGTACTGCGAGGTTTCACCATGACAGCGGTCTTCGCCCTGGCCACCAGCCTTCTCTGGGGGCTCGCCGACTTCGGCGGCGGACTGCTCACCCGACGGCTCCAGGCGCTGACCGTAGTGGTGGTCTCCCAGGCCCTGGCCGCCCTCGCGCTGGGCGCCATCGTGCTGGCCACCGGCAGCTGGCGGGAGGCCGGTCCGCAGCTGTGGTTCGCGGTCGGAGCGGGTGTCGTCGGCCCCGCGGCCATGCTCTGCTTCTACCGCGCGCTGGCGCTCGGCCCGATGGGCGTGGTCTCCCCGCTCGCCTCGTTCGGCACCGTGCTCGTTCCACTCGGCGTCGGGATTTTGGCGGGTGAGCGGCCGGGCCTGGTCCAGGTCGCCGGGATGCTGGTGGCCGTGGTCGGTGTCGTGCTGGCCGGCGGACCGCGGATCAGCGGTGCCTCCGTGGCCGGCCGGACGATCACCCTGACGGTGATCTCGGCGCTCGGCTTCGGCGCGGTGATGGCGCTGATCTCGGAGGCGTCGACGACCGTGACCGGGCTCTTTCTCGCCCTGTTCGTGCAGCGGCTGTGCAATGTCGCCGTCGGCGGCGTCGCGCTCTACGCGTCGGTGCGGCGCGGTACCCCGGCCCTGCCCGAGGGCGGGCTGCCGGCCCTCCGGGACGCGCTGCCCGCACTCGGCTTCGTCGGCATCGCCGATGTCGCCGCGAACGGCACCTACGCCCTCGCCGCCCAGAGCGGACCGGTCACCATGGCGGCGGTGCTCGCCTCCCTCTACCCGGTCGTCACCACACTCGCCGCGCTCGGCATCCTCAAGGAGCGGCTGCGGGCGATCCAGACGGCCGGTGCCTCCCTCGCGCTGGTCGGCTCGGCCCTGCTCGCCTCCGGCGGCTGACCGCGGCCGGGCCGCCTGCGGTCCCCCGCGCCTGACGCCGGGTCAGGACGTCTCGTACGCCTCGCCGGACTCCGCCGCCTGCCACTCCTCCAGCGCGACCAGCTGCTCCGGGGTGACGCCCTCGGGGATCGGCACCGGCGCCGGTGTGCGCAGCGGCGGCTGCCAGCCCTGCCGGGGGTCCCAGCGGCGGACGACCCGGGCGGGCGCACCGGCGACCACCGCGTGATCGGGGACCTCACCACGGACCACCGCACCGGCCGCGACCACCACATTCCGGCCCAGCCGCGCCCCGGGCAGGATCACCGCACCGGTTCCGATCCAGCTGCCGGGACCGATGGCGACCGGGTCGCTGCGCGGCCACTGTTTGCCGACCGGCACCTCGGGGTCGTCATAACTGTGGTTGGTGGTGGTGACATAGACGCCGGGGCCGAAGAAGCAGTCATCGCCGATCGTCAGCCGGACATCGGCGATCACATGGCTTCCGCGGCCCAGCACCACACCGTTTCCCAGCGTGAGGATCGGCTCCGCACCGAGATCGAGGTCCGGCATCATGCCCGCCGTCAGCGTCACGTCCTGGGCGATGATGCAGTGGTCACCGAGCTCGATCCACGGGTCGCCGAAGACCGTGCCCTGCGGGTAGGCGAGCCGGGTGCCGGTGCCGATCCGGCGGAAGCGGTACGGGCCCGGGCGCTCGGCCGTCACGGCCGCGGCCTCGCGCACCCAGCGCGTGCCACGGTGGACGGCGCGCGACACGGCCCGGCGCCGCCAGGCCGCGACAGACGAGAACACGTTCTGGTTTATCGGCACTCGCACACCGTACTCAGCCCGCGGCCGGACGGCCCCGCCGCGGGCTGTGATCTTCGCCCCACCGGCGCCCGGGACCGCCCGGCACCGCGCCCGTCGTCTACGGTGCTGTCGGCGCGGCGCAGAACGACGAGGAGGTCCAGGATGACGGCACGGGCGTTGATTTCACCGGTGGGCGGCAAGGAGCCGAAGATCGATCAGAAGGCGTTCACCGCCCCGACGTCCGTCGTGCTCGGCGAGGTCACGATGGCTCCGGGCAGCAGCGTCTGGTACCAGGCGGTGCTGCGGGCGGACTGTGGCCCGATCGTGCTCGGCGCCGACAGCAACATCCAGGACAACTGCACGGTCCATGTGGATCCCGGCTTCCCGGTGACCGTCGGCGCACGGGTCTCGGTCGGGCACAACGCGGTGCTGCACGGCTGCACCGTCGAGGACGACGTCCTGATCGGCATGGGTGCCACGGTGCTGAACGGCGCGCACATCGGCGCCGGCTCGCTGGTCGCCGCGCAGGCGCTGGTCCCCCAGGGCATGCAGGTCCCGCCCGGTTCGCTGGTCGCCGGGGTCCCGGCGAAGGTAAAGCGGCAGCTGACCGACGAGGAGCGCGAGACCATCAAGCTCAATGCGGTCATGTATCTGGAGTTGGCGGCACAGCACCGGGAAGCGGTCGCGGGCGGCGCCGAGGACTGAGCCGTCTGCGCGGGGTCCGGCCGCCGCGGCGCGGGCCGTGAAACGGTCTGCGCCGCGGCCGGCGGCTTCAGCGCCGGGTGGAGGCGGCGACGGTCAGCGCGGAGGACAGCAGCTCGGCGTCGAACAGGCTGGCGTCCGCGAGGCGGTTGACGTTGGCGTACGCGTTCAGCATCAGCTTTGCGGTCCGCAGCGCCGAGGGGGAACGGCGGACCAGCGGCTTGATCCACTGCGTGACGGCACGGTCGAGCTGCTCCTCCGGGACGACCTTGTGCAGGATGGACAGCTCCTGCGCGGTGGCGGCGTCGAAGTTGTCGGCGGTCAATATCAGCTCACGGATCCTCGCCGCACCCACCTCGTGCAGCAGCCGCGGCATGATCCCGCCCCAGGCCGGCGGCACCCCCAGCCCCAGCTCCGGCAGCCGGAAGCGGCAGGTGTCCGCGCCGACCCGCAGATCACAGAAGACCGCCAGGCCCACACCGGCCCCGACCACCCCGCCGTGCAGCCGCGCGATGGTCACCGCGTCGGTGCTCGCCAGGGCATCGCACACCCGGCGCGCCTTGTTGCCCAGCGTGCGCAGCCCCACGCCACTGGGGTCCTCGGCGAGCAGGGCGGGAAATTCCGCGCGGTCACCGCCCAGACAGAAGTCCTCGCCCGCGCCGGAGAAGACCAGGACCCTGATCCCGGGGTCGTCGTCCAGGGCGCCCAGTACGGTGAGCAGCTCGTCGAGCATCGCACCGCTGAGGGCGTTTCCCGTCTCGGCGCTGTTCAACTGCACCGTGAGGACGGGCCCTTCCTGTGTCACGAGGAGGGACTTGAAGTCGTGGATCATGGATTTCCTTGATTCGTTGTTCCGCTGTGCGGGAGACCCGTGCCGGGGATGTCAGACACGGACGACCGGAAGGGTGATCAGGCGGCGGAAGGCCACCCGGGGCTCCCATACGGGCGGGGCGCTGATCCGCAGCCCCGGCATCCGCTCGAGCAGCCCGGTGAGCAGGCACTCCGCCTCCATACGGGCCAGCGCGTTGCCCAGGCAGAAGTGAATTCCGCCGCCGAAGCTGAGATGGGACGCCCCACGGCGGATGTCGAAGACCTCCGGGGCGGCGTAGTGGTTCGGGTCGTGATGGGCGGCGCCGACCATGAGCTGCACCATCTCGTTCTTGCGGACGGTCACCCCGCCGAGTTCGGTGTCCTCGGGAGCCACCCGGCTGATCATGTGGATCGGGGCGTCGTAGCGGAGCACCTCGTCGACCGCGTCCGGTATCTGCTCGGGGTTGGCCCGCAGCCAGTTCAGCTGGCGGGGGTGCTCCAGGAGCAGCCGGACCGCGCTGGACAGGACATGTGCGGTCGTCTCCAGCGCCGCCAGGACCATGAACAGCGTGAGGGCGTAGACGGCCTCGTCGGCGGCTTCCCGGTCGGGCTCCTGTGCGTCCCAGACGCGCAGCCAGGACGAGACCGGATCATTGCCCGGTTTTCGCCTTCGTTCGCGCACCAAGGCAGTGAAATACTCCCGCAATTGGCGAGTCGATTCATCGGAGAGCGCGAGTTGACTCGGCGTCGGGAACAATTCCTGGGTGTACACCTGGTCATGGGTGAGCGAACGCAGAAGACCGTAGTCGGCGGGCGGAATTTTCAGCCATTCGCCGATGGTGATCACCGGAAGTTCTTCACTGACCAGGGCACAGAAATCGGCCGGGCCGTACGCGAGTTCTTCTTCGAAACGGTCGAGCAGCCGGTCCGTCGTCTGCTCGACCGAACTCTTCATGTCGGCCAGGGATTTACGGTCGAAAACGTTGCCCAACGAGCGCCGCACCCGCGTGTGGTGCGGTGGGTTGAGCATCGGCAGCGTGTCACCCATCTGGCGTGACGCGGAGGCGTTCCAGCGGGTCGCATCGTCCTGGCGGGCCCGCCAGGCACTGTCCGGGACCCGCCAGGATCTACTTCGCAAAAGCTGATGGCAAAGCCCGTACGAGGTCGCCAAGTAGCCACCCCAGGGCGCCTGAACGATATCCCCCATCGCCCTGAGTTTCGTGTACAACGGCAATGAATTCGACTGGCCATCGGCCGTGCGCAGACGGGAGAAAAGCGAAACCACACTGCGTCGGTCAATGGGGGCAGCGGCCAGGGCGGGCTGCAAGGCGACACCTTCTTTCGGAAGATCAATCAGTAAGTCGCCAGCCCTGCATACCCCTGCCGCCGAACGTTCATGCGACGCTCGGACATTCAACCTGTCGTGAACATCACACCCGCCACCAGCTGAGGAATCCGCTCCACCAGCTTCCCTTCTGCGGCTTGTTCTGCTGTCCCCGGTTGCGGGCATCCCCGGGCCCGGCCGCACCGGACTGCGGGCCCCGTCGCTCGCTGCGTACGGGAGTGAAGCGCGCGGGCAGCGCGTTGAGCGCCCGGTGGAACGGGCCGGGCCGCCAGGTCAGCGTCTCGGCCGGCACGCCCAGCTCGATGTCCGGCAGCGTGTTCAGCAGCTTCTCGATCGCCCGTATGGAGATCAGCAGCGCGGGATCCTTCGCCGGGCAGGCATGCGGCCCGGCACCCCAGGCCAGGTGGGCGCGCTTGCTGAACGTCTGCCGGGTCGCGGACAGGCTGGGGTCCCCGTTGGCCGCCGCGAAGCTGACCAGCACCGGGGTTCCGGCTGCCAGCTTGTTCCCGGAGAGTTCCACGTCGTGTACCGGGTAGTGGGTGCCGTAGTTGGCGATCGGCGGGCTGTTCCACAGCACCTCGTTGATGGCGTCCTCGACCAGGAGATCGCCACCGCCACCGGCGAACTGCTCGTCGGACAGCAACAGCCGCAGGGCGTTGGCGATGAGGTTCTGCACCGGCTCGGTGCCCGCCCCGATGAGCAGGGCGAGCTGATGGACCATCTCCTCGTCGGACAGCCGCGAGGAGTGCTGCATCAGCCAGGAGGTGATGTCCTCACCCGGCGTGACGCGCTTCAGGGCCACCAGCTCGAACAGGGCCCCCGCCATGACCTCGTTGGCCCGCTCCGCATCGACCCCGTCGAAGAGATTGGAGATGGCGCTGATCAGCCGGTCGCCGATCTCCGCCGGGCAGCCGAAGAGATCGTTGAAGACCAGCAGCGGCAGCAGCTGCGCATAGTCGCTGATCAGGTCGGCCTTGCCGCGGGCACCGAACTGGTCGGTGAGGTACGCCGCGACGCGGTCGACATGCCTGCTCACCCGGTGCATGTCCAGGCGCCCGAAGCTCTCCGTCACCGCCTGACGCAGCCTCAGATGATCCGCACCGTCCGAGAACATGCAATTCGGCCGGTACATCATCATCGGCAGCACCGGGCTGTCCAGCGGAACCCGCCCCTCGTTCAGCGCGCGCCAGCGGCGGGAATCCCGCGCGAAGGTGTCCGGGTTCTGAAGGACATGGAGTGCCGTGGCGTACTCCGTGACGAGTTCGGCCTCCACTCCGGGAGCCAGCTCGACGGGCGCGGTGGGTCCGTACTGCCGCAGCATGTCGTAGAAAGCGTCCGGCGCGGCGGCGAACTCCGGCCCGTGCAGGGGCGCCCTTTCGCCGCCGGCGTGCGCGGGGCAGCCGGGCGGTGGGCTCTGGAATTCCGAGTGAGATTGCATGCCTGAACTCCTAGTTGAGGCGGGACTGGAGATATCGGACGAGTGCGATCAGTGAATCGGCCGAGGAACGTTGGTCCCGTGCGTCACAACTGACCACAGGCGTCTCGGGAAGCAGGTCCAGAGCCTCCCGGATCTCGTCGAGCGAGTGCGCGGGCGTCCCGTCGAAGCGGTTCACGGCGATGGCGTAGGGGATTCCGTAGTGTTCCACCAGGTCCATGACAGGGAACGACTCGTCGAGCCGCTTGGGGTCGACCAGGACCAGCGCCCCGAGCGCACCTCGCGTCATGTCTTCCCACACCTGAACGAAGCGCTGCTGGCCGGGCGTTCCGAACAGATAGAGGACCAGCTTCTCGCTGAGCGTGAGCCGACCGAAGTCCATGGCGACCGTGGTCGTGGTCTTCTCGGGCGCGCCCTTCGGGTCGTCTATTCCGGCGCCCGCCTGGGTCATTATCTCTTCGGTCCGCAGCGGCGGAATCTCGGACATGGTCCCGATGAATGTCGTCTTCCCCACGGCGAAGTGGCCGACCACGAGGATCTTTGCCGCGGTCTGCACTGAATTGCGCAGGTACACGCCGTCATCCAAAGCGAGCCTGGAGCCCATTCAGCACCTCCTCTAGGATTTGCCGGTCGACAAGCTGAGCGGTAGGTATGGGCGCGCGGGAGAAGAGATATCCCTCGCGCGCCAGATCGGACACCAGAATCTTGACGACGCCCACCGGCAGCCGGGTGTGCCCGGCTATCTCGGCGATCGAGAGGAAACCCCCCGAACACAGCTCCAGCAGGCTGAGCTTCTCCGGATCGAGAGGTTTCGTGCGGGGAGGTTCCGCGTGCACGGTGACCAGGGTGATCAGCGAGAAGTCACTGCCGTCAAGAAGATCGCGGCCGTTGGTGATGACGTACGGCCGTACTAATTCCGCTGCTTCGTGTTCCAGCTCCGGCTCGTCGTCGGTGGTCATGGCTGAATATCAGCCCTCTCACGAGGCGGGCTGGTCAGTGCCTTACCGAGCTGACCCACCAGCTGCTGCATACGGAAGGTGATCTCGGCCATGTCGACATCGGGCGACGCCGAAACCGCGAGATAGGCGCCTTCGCCGGCCGAGATCAGAAAGACCCAGCCGTGGTCGAACTCCACCAGTGTCTGCCGCCATTGCGGCCGGTTCGCAGACACCCCGCCGAGACAGAAGTCGGCGACCGTACGGCTCAGCGACTGCATTCCGCTCATGGCCGCAGCGACGGTATCGGCGTGGTCCCGGCCGACGTCCTTCGAACGGGCCATGAGCAGACCGTCCGCGGAGACGAGGATGGCATGCTGTGCTTCCGGCAATTCCAGAGCACTGTCAAGCATCCACGACAGATCGTAGTTCACTGAACCTCAGGCCCTTCACTGCTTGCATCGGTGGAACGTCGGCCGGACTGCGTGCCGCGCTGGAATGCACCCATGACGGACGCCGCCTTTGCGCTGTCACGGACCGGAGCTTGTGTGCCCTCGGATTCGGTCGGCACAATGGAAATCGCCCCACGGCGGCGCCGCTTCGGCAGACCGCCGGCCGTGGTCTCGGGAACCGGACGGGCATGGGCCGGCTGTCCCAGCGGCGACGGGCCGGGAGCCGGGGGGCCGGCCGGCGGGTATCCGTGCATGGCCGGCGCCGGGGCGCCAGGGGCCGGGTGACCAGGGGCGTTCTCAGGCGGCAACGGAGCGGACGCGGCCACGGCAGGGCTCTCCTCGGGCTCGTGCAGAGACGTCAGTAGATCGTCGGGGAGCAGGACGACCGCGCGCACGCCACCGTAGGGAGAGGTCGAATCCACCGAGACGGTGAAGCCGTAGCGGGCGGCGAGCACACCCATGACCGTGAATCCGAACTGCGGCGGGTTACCGAGGCTGGAGACGCTGGCCGCATTCTCGCTCGACAGCAGCTGAGCGGCCCGTGCCTTCTCCTCCTCGTTCATACCGACACCGGCGTCGTCGACGACGATGCAGACGCCCTTGGGCACCGGCCGGATATTGATCTCGATCATCGTTTCCGGCGCCGAATAGCTGGTGGCGTTGTCCAGCAGTTCGGCAAGCACCAGCGCGACCGGTTCCACCGCACGGCTCACGATGGCGAAATTGCTCTGCGACCGGATCTCGACGCGGGTGAAATGGCGAATACGGCCCTTGGCGCTGCGGACCACATCGTAGAGCGAGGCGTTGTTCCGGCGCCGGCCGAGCCAGCCGTCACAGAGCACGGCGATGGACTGGGCCCGTCGCGCGAACTGCGAGTTCATGTGGTCGATGTCGAGCAGATCCTGAAGGATCTTGTGCTCGCCATAGGTGTCCTGAAGCTTGGAAATCGCCAGCTGCTGTTCGCTCGCCAGGCCCTGGAGGGTCCGCATGGCGGCCTTCAGGGTCGTCTTGGTGGCCTCTTCGGCTCGATCCTTAGCCTCTTCAACGGCCTCCGTGTAGTGATCCTCAAGATTGGCGTAGTGCTGCTTGAGCTCGGCCTTTTCTTTTCGAAGATCCGCGATCTTCATTCTGCCGCGGACAATCGCGGTTGCAGCAACAGGGGTACCAGCGATCAATCCCCAGAACGCTGGATCCTGGAAATATTGCGTCATAGGACTCTCTTCGGACGACGGAGCCACCAGGTGTCGTATGCCTGGCTGCGACGTAGAGAATCGCCCACGGCTCCAGACATACGTGTACGGCCGCGCACAGTCGCCTGCCAGAAAGCCATCGAAGGGCCGGCTAATGGCATAGTTCTCCCCGGGGTGGCGGTTTTCTTAGGCCAATGCGCGGAATTTCTTTCTTGCCTTAGCAGGTGAGTACCCGGTTGGCAAGTGCGATGATCTTAGCATCACAGCAACACCCGCCGTCCAACGGCGATCTGAACAGTTGCAGCATCTGAAGCAGATTCAACAAAGGCCCACTTTGGGTCCATTGGGCGCTGATGCCGGTCCTGCGGCGCAACCGGTCCGCCCGCTTCCTGACGGACCGTTGATGTGCCGGCCCCGACGGCATAGCGATCGCAACGTACAAGAGCGGTCAGCAAAGGTCAGCGATGGGGTGCGTCATGGACATAGGTGATCTTGCCGCCGCGGACCCGTACGACCCGTACGGTCATGTCCCGGTCGGTGCCCCGCAGATAGTGGGCCGTGCAGTGGGTCCGGGCCCCCTTGACGGCCCGCAGGTCCTTCGCGCAGTCGACCGAGCGCGGGCCCCTGGGGATCACCGGAAGCGACAGATGGCCCGAGATCGAGCGGGCGACCTCGTCGCGTGGGACGGTTTCGGACGTCCCGTCCACCTCACTGGTCACATCCCGGTCCGTCAGCCACCGGCTGCCCGCCGTGAAGCTGCCCGCCAGCAGAGCCGTACCGGCCAGCACCAGGCCGACAGCTCGCAGATTCCGCACAGTTCTCCTTCCCCTGGGCACCACACGGACACCGGCCGTGCCCACGTGCCGGGTCACGGCCAATTCTTGCCGGTGGCTCACATACGGCAACAGGAGCCCCCGGCCGTGCGCCCGGCAGACGACGGTGCGTCACACGGACGGTACGGGTCCCTGCATCCGCCGGCTGATCCAGTGCAGGGAGTCGCCCATCCGCCGGATGTAGGTGTGCCCGCTGTGCACACCGTGCGGTATCTCGAAGAGCGTGGAGTGGACCGGTCCGCCGGTGTAGTCCCTGATGAAGCGCTTCACATCGGGCACCGCCGCCTCCTTGCTCCCGAGCTCGAAGGCGAGATAGACCGGCAGGCCCTTGCGCGCGGCCAGCCGCCGGGCCAGATGGCGTGGGTCGTTGGCCCGCATCTCGGCCGGATGCCCCTGCCACAGCGGTGAATCCGGGGCGGTATCAGGGCCGTTGACGACAGCCGCCTTGAACTTCTGCGGTTCCTTGAGGACGGCCTTCAGCGCGGCGAAGCCCCCGGACGAGGAGCCCATGAAGGCCCAGCCGTCACGGCTGTCGTACGTACGGAAGTTGGCCCGCGCGAAGTCCGGCACGTCCTCGGTCAGCCAGGTGCCCATCTTGGGCTGCCCGGGGATGTCGCTGCCGTCGTAGTACGTCCGGCCCGGATTGAGCACCGGCATCACGACGATGAACGGCAGCGTCCTGCCCTGGCGCGACCACTTCGCGATCCGCTCCTCCAGCGCAAAGCCCTCCCCCGCCCAGTAGTTGAACGGAAATCCGTAGGCACCGGGCAGCGCGATCAGCACCGGGAAGCCGCTCCTGGCGTAGCGCGCCTGGTGGTACTCCGGCGGCACCCAGGCCCATATGGCGCCGGTGAAACCGGACTTGCGGCCGTGCCACTTCGTCGTGACGACCCGGGTGCCGCCCCCGGTCGGCCGGAACGCGATGAAGGACGAGCGCGGTCCGCGGGGCGGCACCACCCGGGGCTGTCCGTTGCGGGCGTCCGCGGCACGGGCCGGCGGCTGCGGCACACCGGAGGCGTGGACGGTGGCACGGCCGTCGCCGCAGCCGGCCAACAGCCCCAGGGCCACCACACTCACCGCAACGCGGGCGCGCAGACACTTCATCGGGACGTTCTCCTTGGCTACTCGGGCCGGCCGCGGGCAGTCACGCTGCCACCAACCCACCGGTCGCAGGACCTCACTTCAAGATCGCCGGGGGCGCCCCCGATGCCGCCCCCGGCCACCCTGACCTGGTGGTCCGCGCGCCCGGCTGCACACAACAACACATCAGCACGTCAAGCACACCGGCCGGGTTTCCCTCGTTCGATGAGGCCACGGGTTGTTTACCGGTCGGTCGGTTCTGGCAAGGTGGATTCTCAATTCCGAAGGGCGCGGCGCTGTGCCGTGGTTGGGGATGACCGATGACCGCGAGGGCCGATCGCCGGCCGCTGCCCGGCGTAGTGGGGCGGGCCGTTGAGCATGAGCTGGTTTCCGGGCTGCTGGGTAGCGCCCCGCTCGTGACGCTCACCGGAGCCGCGGGAGTGGGCAAGAGCGTGCTGGCCCGCGCCGTCCTGGAGGAGCACGCCGCCCGGCACGACGGCACGGTCCTCCGCGTCGGCTGCTGGGACGGTCTGCCCGAGGGCGGGCTGACGGAGGCGCTGCTCCGGGCGGCGCGGCCGGCGGACGGCGCCCGCCGGGACACCACGACGGCCCTCGTCCGGCGGGCCGCCCCGTCCTGCGTCGACCAACCGGTGCAGGGCCGGACGGGACCGGCAAAGGCCCCAACAGGGCGCGCTCCGGCGGACGATACGGCGATTGCCGCGCTCGCCGCGCACTGCCGGCGGTATCGCGCGACGGTGCTGCTGGACGACTGCGATCCGCTGCGCGACGAATGCGCCCAGCTCGTACGCCGGTTGCTGTGGGCCGATCCCACGCTGCGCATCGTGGCGACCGCGCGGGGTGCGCTCGGGCTGCCCGAGGAGCGGACCGTCGCGATCGCTCCGCTTCCGGTGACGCTGGGCGAGGGGATCGCCGGGCCGGCCGTCGAGCTGCTGGCCGCACGGGCCGGGGCCGCGACGCCGGAGCTCCTGGTCGCCGTGTGCCAGGCGCTGGAGGGCTCGCCGCTGGCGATCGCGCTGGCCGCGCAGCAGTTGGACCGGATGTCGTTGCCGCAGCTCGCGGCCCAGGTGGGGTCGGACGGTCCGCTGTTCTACTCGGGGCCGGCGGCGACCGTGCGGCACACCTCGCTCTACGCCGCGCAGGCCGCGGGCTACGCCCTCTGCTCGCCCACCGACCGGCGGGTCTGGGCCCGGCTCTCGGTGCTGCCCGGCGATTTCGACCCCTGGCTCGCCGGTTGTGTCTGCACCAGCTGTGACGTTCCTGCGGCCGCGGTCGAGGGCGCGCTGGAACGGCTGCTCACCGCCTCGGTCGTGGAGCGCGTACGGGACGCCGGGGGCACGCAGGAAGACACCGGGGCGGCGCTGCCGCCGCGCTACCGACTCCCCCGCGCCGCACGGGACTTCGGGCGGACACAGCTGCGCGAGGCGGGTGAGGAGGCCGCGGCGCTGCGACGGTTCCGGCAGGCCTGCGCGGCGCTCGCGGCGGAGGCCCAGATCGCCTGGCAGGGCCCCCATCAGCAGGTCGCCGTACGTCTGGTGGAGGACGAACAGGTCAACCTCGATGCGGCGCTGACCCGGCCCCCGCAGGACGCGGAGGATGCGCTCGGTGCGCTGGAGATCGCGGTATCGCTGTGGTTCCACTGGGCGGCCTGCGGCTTCCGCCGCGAGGGGCGGGCGCATCTGGACCGGCTGCTGCTGCTCTCCCGGGACGACACCGCGCTGCGGGCCCGCGCGCTGTGGCTGGCCGGATACCTCGCGGCGCAGGAGCACGCGCTCGGCGCCGCGGAGGCTTTGCTCGACGAGGCGTGGACGGCGGCCGTGATGCATGCGGACTCCGACGGGCTGGCCCGTATCGCGCATGCGCACGGAGTGCTGGCGCTGCACCGGGGGAACACCGCGGCGGCGGTGGCCTGTCTGGAGGAGGCGGCCGCGCACCGTTCCCGGGACCCGTGGTTCGGCCCGGGGCCGGCCCACAGCTGGGCGCTGCTCGCCGTCGCCCTGTCGTCGTTCGATGCGGAGCGGGCCCGGGACGCGGCCCGTCGCGCCTGGGAGAGCCGGCACTCGGACGGCGACTTCTGGCTGTACTCGACGGTCCTCTACGCCTGTGCGGCGACCGAGCGCGCCCATGGGGAGCCGGCGGCGGCGCTGCGGGCCTGCCGCGCGGCGCTGGCGGCCAAAAAGCTCATCGGTGACCCGCTGTTCATCGCCGGGGCCCGCGATCTGCTGTCCGGTCTGCGGCGTGAGGTGCGCGACGGGGAGCCGCCGCCGGACCCTGACGAGGAGGCCCCGTGGTGGCGGCCCGGCGGGCCGGACGTACCGCCGCAGCCGTTCTTCTCGCGGTTGCGGACGGGGCCATGAAGGCCGGGGAGCCCGGGGTCGCCTCGAAGGCGGACACGGTGTGTGACGGGCCGGTCGCGCTCGGGATGCGGGGGCGGCGTGACGGTCGCATGCTGGGGCGTATGAAGCGTGCCCCCGTGATCGTGCATCCGCCCTGCACAGGCGGTCGCCGTGTGACCCTCTACGGACAGGACCTGGGACGCGCGCTGCGCCCTGGTGACGTGGCCGCGATCCTGCGTCGGGCCGGTTTCGGTGCCGGCGCATTCGTCTGGGACGACACCGGCGTCTTCGAATGGCGCGACGGCGGACCGGACGTCTGGCTGATGCCCTGACGCGATGCCCGTCCCTCACCGGGAGGAACGAGCGTCGCCTGTAGGTGTGTTGCCGTACTCGGGCTTCAACTACCGGTGTGCAACCCGCAGTTGTGCCCCGCGGGCCGAGTCACGGCCCGCGCGGTCAGTCGACCGTCGCCGCGACCGGGCTCTCCGCCGCCTCGCGGGCGGCGGCCGCCTTCTTCGCCCGGTGCTTCATCAGGAGGAAGGAGCCGAGGCCGAACAGCAGGGCGGCGACCAGTCCGAGCCAGGAGAAGCGCTTGAGCCACTCCTCGGCGACGACGCCCACGCTGTAGATCAGCGCGGTCGTACCGCCGGCCCAGACGATGCCGCCGAGGACGTTGGCGATCAGGAACTTCCAGTACGGCATCTTGAGGACGCCGGCGAGCGGGCCGGCGAAGATGC
This sequence comes from Streptomyces sp. bgisy130, assembly GCF_057708345.1. Classification (NCBI taxonomy): domain Bacteria; kingdom Bacillati; phylum Actinomycetota; class Actinomycetes; order Kitasatosporales; family Streptomycetaceae; genus Streptomyces; species Streptomyces sp. bgisy130. Next base: position 24,021 of record NZ_JBYISA010000032.1, on the reverse strand, counting down.
GCAGCAGCGCGATGAAACGGCCGAAGAAGACCGCCCACATACCCCACTTGTCGAACTTCGCCTCGGCCATCGCGACATGGTCGGGGCCGAAGTGCTTGGGGAACTTGCGGCCGGCCCAGTGCAACAGGGGCTGCCCCCCCTTGCGTCCGATCAGATACCCGATGGAGTCACCGATGATCGCGCCAGCGGTCGCACAGGCGCCCAGTACGAACGGATTGATGTGGTCCTGGGTCGCCGCGAGGATCGCCGCGCTGACGAGGACGATCTCGCCGGGCAGCGGGATGCCCAGGCTCTCCAGGCCGATGACCACCCCCACCAGGAGGTAGACGCTCACGGCCGGTACCGACTCGAGCCACTCCTGGATGTGCAACGCCGATTCCTCCGCTGGTGTAGGGCCCCGTGGGCCGTGGCCCGACGTCCGTGACACCGTGCCGATCAGTCCCCTGGCGCACCGCAGCGCGCCCCGGGAAGCGTACTCGATCGGGCCGCCCGGGAGCCGAATCCACGTGCGCTACGCAACATCTGGCGCCCGGACACCACGACGGCCCGCCGAGCGGTGCACGGCGGGCCGCGAGAGCCTCATGAGAGGCGGCTCACTTATTGGGGCGCAGGGTCCACACGATGCTCATCTCGCCGGTCACCGCGCCGTCCTCGCGGGTGATGGCGATGTTCACCGGGAATTCCGGGCGCTCGCCGGCGTCGAGCTCGGCGACGATCTCGGCGACCGGCCGGCCGAGCTCCGCGGTGGCGGTGACGGGCCCCATGGCGAGCTTCTTGTAGCCGATCTCGGCGCGCACCGCCAGCGGCACCGCGCGGCCGAGCTGGTCACCGAAGGCCGCCATCACGATGGCGCCGCTCGCCGACTCGGCGAGGGTGAACATCGCGCCGGCGTGCGGACCGCCGACGTGGTTGTGGAAGTCGGGCTGGTCGGGCATGCGGACCACGGCGCGCTCGGCGGTGGTCTCGGTGAACTCGAGGTTCAGGGTGCGGGCCATCGGCACGGATGCCGCCATCATTTCGCCGATCGACGGCAGGGTCTCGGAGGACATGAGGTCATGTTACCTAGCGGTAGCTTAGGTGTGAAGAGCCGGCCGCTTCACCGGGCGGCTCTTCGCCGGCCCCCGCGGGCAATAACCCGGTGCTGCCCGTGCCCCGCCCGCCTTATCGTTGACGCCCATGTGGCCAGGACAGCAGCACAGCGGAGACGGACGGGTGAGGTGCCCGGCGCACCCCGGGCACCGACCGGACACCCCGGGCCGTGAGCGGTCCGCCGCCGCACCCTCCCGGCGGTTTTGGTGAAGGCCGTCCCCCCATGGGCGGGACGTAACTATCTGCTGCTCACCGGCGCCACGGTGATCGCCAACCTCGGCAGCTCCGGCGCGCTGATCGCGACCGCCTTCGCGGTGCTCGCCGCAGGCGGTTCCGCCACGGATGTCGGTCTGGTCGCCGCCGCGCGGACGGTCCCGCTGATCTTCTTCCTGCTGATCGGCGGCGCGGTCGCCGACCGGCTCCCCCGGCATCGCGTCATGGTCGCCGCGAACGCCCTCAGCTGTATCTCCCAGGGGCTGTTCGCGCTGCTCGTACTGGCCGGGGAGCCGCAGCTGTGGCAGATGGCGCTGCTGGCCGCGCTCGGCGGTACGGGGCAGGCGTTCTTCGCGCCGGCCTCCGAGGGCATGGTCCTCGCCAGCGTCTCCGGCGACCAGGCGGGACGCGCCTTCGCCGTGTACCGCATGGGCATGAACGGCGCGAACATCGGCGGCGCGGCACTGGGCGGCGCGCTGGTCGCCGCGGTCGGGCCCGGCTGGGTGCTGGCCGTCGACTCCGCCGCCTTCGCCCTCGCGGCGGCGCTGCGCGCCTTCCTCGACGTCAGCGGGGTCCCCGAGCGGGCCCCCGGCGGCGGGATGCTGCACGATCTGCGGGACGGCTGGCGCGAGGTCGTCTCCCGGCCCTGGCTGTGGGCGGTGGTGGTGCAGTTCTCCCTCGTCAATGCGGTGGTGTCGGCCGCCGAGGCGGTCTACGGGCCCCTGGTCGCCGAGCAGCATCTGGGCGGCCCCGGCCCCTGGGGGCTGGCGCTGGCCGCGTTCGGTGCGGGCACCGTGGGCGGCGCCCTGCTGATGGCCCGGGTGAGACCCCGCCGCATGCTGCTGACCGGTGCACTGTGTGTCTTCCCGCTCGCCCTCCCGTCCGCCGCGCTCGCCGTCCCGCTGCCCGCGGCCGGACTCACCGCGGTCATGTTCGGCACCGGCATCGCGATCGAGGTCTTCGCGGTGACGTGGATGACGGCGCTGCATCAGGAGATCCCCGAGGAGAAGTTCTCCCGGGTCTCGTCCTATGACTGGCTCGGGTCGCTGGCCATGGTCCCGTTGGCCACCGCGCTGGCGGGCCCCGTGCAGGACGCCATCGGCCGGAGCGCCGCACTGTGGGGCTGTTCGGCGGTGATCGTGCTGCTGACGGCGGCGGTGCTGTGCGTGCCGGACATCCGGCGGCTGGCTCGGCGTACGACGGCGGAGCCGGCCGCCGGGGTGCCGGCCGCCCGCGCGGCCGGGGCGACGGAACCCGACACGGCGGCGGCGGAGTAGCCGGTCGCGGCGGCGCCGGGCCGGAGCGAGCCGGGGTGGGCCGGGGTGGGTCAGCCCACGCTGAACGCGCCCTCCGGCGGCACCGGGGAGGCCACCGCCTCGGCATCGCCTACGGGTACCGCGTCCGCGATCAGCCGCCGCAGCGCCGTGCCGTGTTCGACCCGGGCCGGAAAGGCGTCGCCGGCCGTCCGCCGGGCCAGGGCGGCGACGGGGAGCGGCGCGCGCGAGGCGAGCAGCACGGCGTTGCCGAAGCGGCGGCCGCGCAGCACCGAGGGCTCGGCGATCAGTGCCAGATGCTCGAAGACCGTGGCGAAATTGGCGAGTTGGCCGCGCAGAAAGCCGAACGGCGCACTGTCCGCGAGGTTCGCCGCATAGCAGCCGTCCGGCCGCAGCACCCGCGCGGCAGCCCGTGCGTACTCGACCGAGGTGAGCTGGGCCGGCACCCGCGACCCGCCGAAGACATCGGCCACGATGACATCGGCGCTGTGCTCCGGCGCGGCCTCCAGCGCCGTCCGGGCGTCCTCGGCATGCACGGTGATCCCGCTGTCGCCGGGCAGCGGCAGATGCTCCGTGACCAGGGCGAGCAGCCCGCGGTCGGCTTCGACGACGTCCTGCCGGGAGTGCGGACGGGTGGCGACGAGGTAGCGCGGCAGGGTCAGCGCCCCGCCCCCCAGATGCAGCACGTCGAGCGGCCGCCCCGGGAAGGCGACCTCGTCCAGGACGTATGCCAGCCGGCGCACATACTCGAATTCCAGATGGGCGGGCGCGTCGAGGTCCACGTACGACTGCGGTGCGCCGTCCACGGTCAGCAGCCAGGCGCGGGGCCGGTCGACGTCCGGCAGCAGCTTGGCGGTGCCGCAGTCCACGGTCCGGGTGACGGGTATCGGCTCGGGTGCTTCGTCCACCGTCCCATTGTGCCGGTGCGGGCGCAGCGCCCCGGCCACGGCCGCCGAGGGTGCCGGCCGGTCAGTCCGACCAGACCCGCCGGACCTCCGCCAGATGCGCGGCGGCCTGCCGACGCCCCGCGCGGGCCGCGTCCGCGCGCTTGGCCGGATCCAGGACGTTACGGCCGAACGCCGACCTCGCCACCCGGTCCGGGGTGATCACACACACCCGGGCGCCACCGCGCGCCAGTCGCTCGCCCTGCGCGCGCGGGCCGGCGATCGGCCCGCCGGAGGCCGCCATCGGCGCGACGACCACGACCCGGCCGTAACCGGCGGCCAGGTCGGCGTTGGCGGTGGAGTGCACCCCGCCGTCGATCCAGCGGGTGCCGTCGATGGTGACCGGCGGATAGATGCCGGGGACCGCGCAGCTCGCGCCCACCGCGTCGAGCAGCCGCACCCCGCTCGTGTCGTCGAACGCGGTCCGCTCCCCCGTTGCCGCCTCGACCGCCGTGATGACCAAACGGCGGGGCGGCCAGTCGGTCATGCCCAGGGTCCGGGCGATCACCGCGCGCTGTTCCGCCTCGGGGACGGTACGGGCCGCGAGCGCCAGCTTGCCCATGCGTACGCCGAAGGAGACCGTGTCACGGGAGCGCAGCGCGATGGCCGCGAACCGGGCCAGGGCCGCCGGTCCCATACGGGCGGCCGAGCGGGCCTCCGGTACGGCGAGCTGGCGTTCGTACATCTCCTCCAGGGACAGCTCCGGGGAGGTGAGATGGGCGCCGACGATCGAGCCGGCGGAGGTGCCGATGACGACATCGGCCCCGGTGAGGTCGACGCCCGCCGCCGCGAGTCCGGCCAGCATCCCGATCTCCCAGCCGATCCCGGTGAGCCCACCGCCGCCCAGGACCAGTGCCGTACCCGCCATCGGGTCTCCCTCATGCCTTCGGGCCGACCGGCCGCTCCGTAGGGCGCGACCGGATCGCCCTCGTCATCCGTGGCGAGCAGTTTCGCACCCCGCCTGTCCCCGGGACAGCAGGCGGCTGCGCCCGGCACCGGGAAGGCGCCGGGCGCAGCCAGATGACCTGCGGTGTCTCACTCCTCGACGGTGCGTACCGTGCCCGCGCCGACGGTCCGGCCGCCCTCGCGGATGGCGAAGCCCAGCCCCCGCTCCAGCGGCACCTCCCGGCCCAGTTCGACCGACACCGTCACCGTCTCGCCGGGGCGGGCGATGCCCCGCTCGCCGAGGTCGAGGTCGCCGACCACGTCCGCGGTGCGGATGTAGAACTGCGGCCGGTAGCCGGTGGAGAGCGGCGTCCGGCGGCCGCCCTCCTCGGTGGAGAGCACATACACCTCGGCGGTGAAACGGCGCCGTGGTGTGACGCTGCCGGGCGCGGCGACCACATGCCCGCGGCGCACCTGGTCACGGTGCAGACCGCGCAGCAGCAGCGCGACATTGTCGCCCGCCTCGGCGGACTCCATGGGCTTGCCGAACGTCTCCAGCCCGGTGACCGTCGTCTCGGTGTCCGCGCCGAGCACCGCGACCCGGTCGCCGAGCCGTACCGTGCCGCGCTCGACGGCTCCGGTAACGACCGTGCCGCGCCCGGTGATCGTCAGCACGTTCTCCACCGGCAGCAGGAACGGCGCGTCGACATACCGCTCGGGCATCGGAACATAGGTGTCCACGGCGTCCAGCAGTGCCTCGATCGCCTGCGTCCAGCGCGGGTCGCCCTCCAGGGCGCGCAGCCCCGAGACCCGTACGACGGGGACGTGCTCCCCGTCGTAGCCGTGGCCGCTCAGCAGCTCGCGCACCTCCAGCTCCACCAGGTCGGTGAGCTCCGGGTCGCCGGCGTCGGCCTTGTTGAGGGCCACGACGATGTGCCGTACGCCCACCTGCTTGGCGAGCAGCACATGCTCGGCGGTCTGCGGCATGATCCCGTCGAGCGCGGAGACGACCAGGATCGCCCCGTCGAGCTGCGCCGCGCCGGTCACCATGTTCTTGATGAAGTCGGCGTGGCCGGGCATGTCGACATGGGCGTAGTGCCGGGTGCCGGTCTCGTACTCGACGTGCGAGATGTTGATGGTGATACCGCGGGCGGCCTCCTCCGGGGCCCGGTCGATCCGGTCGAACGGCACGAACGTCCCGCTCCCCCGGTCGCTGAGGACCTTGGTGATGGCCGCGGTCAGGGTGGTCTTGCCGTGGTCGACGTGGCCCATGGTGCCGATGTTCAGGTGCGGCTTGGTGCGCACGTATGCCGTCTTGGGCATGGTGTTCTTCCTCGCAAGAATGCGGTGAGGACGGCGACTTGGCGCCGTGGGGACCCCTGGGACCGGCCGACCCTCCCCCTGCGGGGTCCGCCGGACAATCCGGAGAGGGTCAGCTTCGTGCGCCGTCGGTCGCTGCGGCGGCCGGGACGGCGGCTGCTGCGACGGCGGTGGCCGCTGCCACCGCATCGGCACCTGCGGGTGCGAAGTCCGCTGCGGCGAGGGCCGCGAGGAGCTCGACGGCAGCCTTCGGCGCGTCCGCGACTGCGGACGGGAGCGCGAGGAAGGCGTACCGGGACATGCGTCATATGGTGCCGGTCGACCGCCCCGGCGTCGAACGATTTATCCGGCGTCGGGGGCGGCCCGGCGGGGCATGGGTGGCTGTCCGTACGGGAGTTGGCGCCGGGCGGGGTGCGGTGCCGCGCGGGGTTTGGCGCCGGACGGGACTTGGCGTCGTGTGGGGTTTGGCGCCGCCCGGGGAGTTGGCGCCGGGCGGGATTCGGCGCCGCGCGGGATTTGGCGTGGGACGGGATTCGGCGCCGCCCTGTGCACGGGCCGCCGAGCGCATCGGCCATGCCCCGCCCGCCGAGGCCCACGCCGGTACGGCGATGCGCTCGGCTCACGGGGCGTACGGGCCCGGTGACAGGCCCGGCGACGCCCCCTGGCCGCCCCGGTCGGTTACGCTCCCCGGATGTTCCCGCCCGCCGCAACGCCCGACGGCCTCGCCGCGCGCTGCACGCGTGTGCTGTTCTCCCCCTGGGCCCGGCTGGGGCTACTGCTGGCCCTGCTGGCATGCGCCGCGACCGCGATGCTGCTCTGGCAGCCGCAGCACCTCCTCACCGGTGGCTGGCCCGACCGGCTGTCCGGCCCGACGGCCCTCCTGGTCTTCGCGCTGGTATACGGCGGGTGCACGGCCGCTTTCGTGCCGCGCCCGGTCCTCAACCTCGCGGCGGGCGCCCTCTTCGGCGGCCAGGCCGGCCTGGCCGCCGCCCTCGCCGGGACGGTGCTGGGCGCCGGGCTGGCCTTCGGGCTCGGCCGGCTCCTCGGCCAGGACGCCCTGCGTCCCTTGCTGCGCGCCCGCTGGCTGACGGCCGCCGACCGGCAGTTGAGCGAGCACGGCTTCCGCTCGATGCTGGCCCTCCGGCTCTTCCCGGGCCTCCCGTTCTGCGCCACGAACTACTGCGCCGCGGTCTCCCGGATGCGCTGGTTCCCCTTCCTGCTGGCGACGGCGCTCGGCAGCATCCCGAACACCGCGGCGTACGCCGTCGCCGGTGCGCGTGCCGCGACGCCCACCTCGCCGGTCTTCCTCCTCGCCCTGGGCTTCATCGCCGTCAGCGGTCTGGGCGCGCTGGCGGTGGCGTGGCACAAACGGAAGGCGCTGCGCGGGCGCTGAACGCGGCAGGGCAGGCGACGGATTTCACCCCGGCCGCCGCGGGGCGGGCCCGGCAATCCGGGACCCTTTGTCCGGCCGGACATCTTCGGACGTTACGCTGCCCCGGTCGGCGGTGATCCGCATCCACCGCCACTGTCCGCTTTCTCCCGTCTCGCGCAGGTCAGCGCTTGATCACCCTTGGATAGCGTAGTTTCCATGTCTTGGTTTGAATCTTTCGTCCTCGGACTTGTCCAAGGGTTGACCGAGTTTCTGCCCATCTCCTCCAGTGCGCATCTGCGTTTGACCGCGGCGTTCGCCGGCTGGCAGGACCCCGGTGCGGCGTTCACCGCCATCACGCAGATCGGCACCGAGGCGGCCGTCATCATCTACTTCCGCAAGGACATCGGGCGGATCATCTCGACCTGGTCCCGCTCCCTCTTCAACCGGGAGCTGCGGCACGATCACGACGCCCAGATGGGCTGGCTGGTGATCGTCGGCTCGATCCCGATCGGTGTGCTGGGCATCACGCTCAAGGACGCCATCGAGGGCCCGTTCCGCGATCTGCGACTGATCGCCACCACCCTCATCGTCATGGGTGTGGTCCTCGGCATCGCCGACCGGCTGGCCGCCCGCGACGAGACCGGCGGCCGGCACCGCGCCATCAAGCAGCGCAAGACCCTCACCGACCTCAGCATCAAGGACGGCCTCCTGTACGGCGTCTGCCAGGCCATGGCGCTCATCCCCGGCGTCTCCCGCTCCGGCGCCACGATCAGCGGCGGCCTGCTGATGGGCTACACCCGTGAATCCGCGGCCCGTTACTCCTTCCTGCTCGCCATCCCCGCCGTACTGGCCTCCGGCGTCTACGAACTCAAGGACGCCGGCCAGGGCCATGTCTCCTGGGGCCCCACCGTGTTCGCCACGATCATCGCCTTCGTCGTCGGCTACGCCGTGATCGCCTGGTTCATGAAGTTCATCTCCAACAAGTCCTTCATGCCCTTCGTCATCTACCGCATCCTCCTCGGCATAGCCCTCTTCGCCCTGGTCGCGGCGGGCACACTGACGCCGCACGCGGGCGAGACGGCGGGCTAGGGCCGGTCCGTGCCACACCTGAATTCCTTGATCACTGCCATCCGCGAACGGGATGACGCCGCCGATTTCCTCGCCTGGCCAGGCGATTTCGAGCTGGACCACGGCGACCATGTCGAGGAGGTCCACCTCGCTTCGGGCGCCGCGCTCGAGGGATTCGCGGGCGACGGTGCCGGATGCACCTTCTTCTTCTGCGGCGAGGGCGGCGAGGAACGTCCGGTCCTGTACGCGGACTCCGAGGGAGGTGCGGCACTCCTCGCGATCGGTCTGCCCGAACTCCTGCGGGGCCGGCAAGCACTTCGTCCTCATCTTCACGCCGGAGGGCAACCCTTACTCGTCTCTGCTGGCGGAGTAAAACGCCGCGCGACCGGTAAACATCGTCGCCCAGCACCTCGTGTGGCGCCGGCCACCGGCGCCACCTTCCTCTCCCTTCCTCCCCCTTGGGCGCCGGCGCGCCTGCCCGCGCGTCGCGCCCTCCAGGTCTGTGGCCTGCTCTCTTGTCATCCTTGCCTCGGCGCCGCGCCAGGGGAACGGGCGGGGACGCGTCGTCCCGGGCCGGGCCGGGGGCGGTCTGCGAGGCAGGGTGCGTGCGTATCGGCATCGAATCGGGGCCCGTAAGGAACCGGGGTGCTATCAGGAGCTGAGGTGGTATTGGGCCCAGGGCTGATGGGCCGGGGCCGTCTCCTCGTGTGAGGGTGCGAGGGTGCCCCAGGGGGCGAGCGCGTTGTCCCATTCGGAGGCCAGGGCGGCCATGTCCGGGACGGAGTCCGTGGACGGCATCGTGCCGGTGTGCCACCCGGACGCCATCGGGTACGCCGAGGGGGCGGCGTTCCAGGAGGCGGTCTGCTGGGCGGGGATGGAGTATTCGGATTCATGAACATCGCCGGGGCCGCGGCGGTGGCGTCCGGCGTGGGTTTCCACGGGGCCGGGATAGAACCGCCCCTGGGCGGAGAGCTGTTGGGCCCGGGTGACCAAGCGGGTGAGGTCGAGCCCGAATTCAGCGGCGAGTTCGCGCAGATCCACCCCGGTCTGCCAACTGCCGATGAGCACCGCGTCCATCGCCGGGGACCAGGTCTGCTCCGCGGCCCCCACGCCGCCGGTGGCCTCGCGGGTGTTGCCGGCCGGGCGTGCTCCGGCGGACGGGTTCTGGTGGGAATATTCGGCCGCGGGCTCCGGAGCCGGGGTGGCCTCCTCGGGCTCCCGCGGGGGTGCGGCGGGTGTGGCGGCCGCCAGTAGTTCGTCGGCGACGGCACGGGCGTCCTCCTTGCCCACCGTGCGCCGGGCGATGCGCACTTCCCGCTCGTTCAAACCGAACAGCCCGGCCACCGCGCCGGTACTGCCCACCGTCACCGCGAATGCCGCCAGAACCCGCGACCGGTCGGCCTGGGCCTCGTCAAGCCTGGCCTGCGCCTCACGCACCCGCTCGTCCCCCAGGCAAAACGCTTCTGCCAGCACGGCGTTGCGGTCCCACAACTCTCTAGGATCCATACTCATTCAACGCCTCTTGGGCGCAGGTGTCCCGATCTGGCTCAGCAAAGCACCCCAAAGCACCCATCGAACCACCAGATGAAAATCGTCCCGGGTGCGCGACTCCGGATCGCGCCGTAACCCGTCCGGGGTCATATGCCCTGGCCACAGGCCCGCGAAAATACGCAACGCGGATTGTCAGTGCCGTGGGCTACTGTCTCGATCAGTCGCATCTTCGCATTTCCATGTGTTCATGGGGGGACCATGACTTATCGCTCCCGCACCGCGTTCCGCGTCGTCGGGGCGCTGCTCGCCGGCGCCGTGCTGGGCGGCACGGCGGCGTGCACGGCCGGCGGCGCGGCCGAGGACCGCTCCGGCGGGTCGCGGCGTCCCGACGCCACCACGGTCGCCGCGGTGCAGCGGGCCGTCACCAAGGGCGCGGGGCTCAACTCCCTGTCATATCGCGTCTCCGGCAAGGTTCCTGGGGAGGGGTCCGTCGAGGGCAAGGCGTCGTTCAGTCTCCGCCCGCGCGTCGTCGAGATGCGGATGACGGCGTCCGGGGGCGTGCAGGAGGGCGAGTTCTCGGTGCGGCTCGTGGGGGACGCGGTGTATGTCGGCGGGGGCGGGCAAGCCGCTGCCGTGCTGGGCGGCAAGCACTGGCTCAAGCTCGCCCCGACGGACCAGGGGGCCGGTGGCTTCGGGGGTATGCAGCGGCAGGCCGACCAGGACCCGGCGGCGCAGGCGTCGTTGCTGCCCGAGGCGGATGACGTCAGGAAGGTCGGCGAGGAGACCGTCGACGGGGTGCGGACGACGCACTACACCGGGGTGGTCGATGTGGCGGAGGCGGCGAGGAAGCCGGACGGCAAGCATCCGTCCGGGGCCGGTGAGCGCCGTACGAAGGTCATCGAGCAGTACAAGGAGCTCGGGGTGAGCGAGCTGAAGCTCGATCTATGGGTCGGCCCCGGCGATCGCACGGTGAAGTTCCATCAGCGGGCTCGGGCGGCCCAGGGGCCACTGGACCTGTCCATACGGTTTTGCGACGTCAACAAGCCGGTCAGGGTTCAGGCGCCGCCCGCGTCCGACACGGTGGATCCGGAAGAGAAGCTCAGGGAGGCGAGCCGGGGGCTGGGCTAGGCACCGATGTAGCGGCGTACGGGCTCGTCGAGGTGGGGCAGGCCGATCGGGTTGGGGAAGGGGAGGACATCAGCGGCCAGGATGCGGCGGACCACGGGTTCCAGGCCGTGCAGCAGCGCCTCGGTCTCCGCCCCGGGGAGTGCGCGCAGCAGTCGGCCGGCCAGCCGGTCGGTGGCCTGCTCGATGCGCTCGCGCTCCCAGCGGCCGTGGTCGGTGGCGTCGCCGTGTGCGTCCACAAGGTCGCGGGAGCGCAGCCGGTCCGTCGCGGCGGCCCACTCCTCCTCGGTCCAGCCGCGGTCCTCCCGCATGGTGTCCTTGGGGACGCGACCGGAGGCGGCGGCCAGAACCAGGGCCTCGCAACCGTCCAGGCCCTCGTCGGCGAGCACGGCGTGGTGGGCGTCGCCCCTGAACTCCCGGACGGCGGTCGCCAGTTGCCACAAGCGTTCGACGGGGTCGGCGTGGTCGCACAGGGCGCGGTTGGCGGCGAACAGCGGCCGTGCGGTGGCCGGTGCGTCGTCCACGACCGCCTGGAGCGGAGGCAGCAGCCCGGCGGCCGCGTGGTCCAGTTCGGGGTCGATTCCGCGCAGGGCGTGTGCCGCACGGCTGCCGCGTTCGTCGAGGACGTGCGACGGGCTGACGATGCTCCAGGCCGCGGGCAGCGCGCGGGCGACCATCCCCGGGGCGAAGCCTCCGAGGATGGCCGTGGCGGCCGCGGGTTCCACGGCGCCCAACGGCGCGGTGCGCGCGGCGAAATACCCCATCCAGAAACCCTTGAGACCGAGGTCTTTGCCCAGGTCACGGCATCGCTCGTCGAAGTAGCACACGGCGTGCAGCGGCTCGGTCAACAGCCAAAGCGATCGTGCTTGCAGCTCCATGCAGCGCACGCTACCGCCGCCCGTCGCCGGCCGCAGCGCACGGCAGGCGAAGACCGCCCGCGCCGACCCCGTCGGCGGACCCGACACACATCGAGAGGCATCGTCCATGACCGACCACGCACAGATCAAGGCATCAGTGACGACCGACAACGCGCAGATCATTGACCGTGCCCTCGGGCGGATCGTGGCCGGCTATGTCTTTCCGCAGCGTGCCGAGGAGGTCGACCGGGCGATCCGTGCCCGGCTGGCTGCCGGTGCGTATGACGCACTGGGCGGGGCCGCGCTCTGCGAGGCGGTGACGGCGCATCTTCAGGAGGTCTGCCCGGACCGACACCTCAGGCTGCTGTGGCAGGACGAGCCGCAGTCCACCGAGCCCGAGGACGACGACACGGGCCGGGCGGCCTTCCTCGCCCTGCTGCGGGAGCAGAACCAGGGCATCCGGCGGGTCGAGCAGCTCGACGGCAATATCGGCTTTCTCGATATCCGGTGGATCGCCGACGCGGGGGAAGGGGCCCGGGCGATCGGCGCGGCCATGGAGCTGGTCGCCCACACCCGGGCCCTGATTCTCGATCTGCGGGAATGCCGGGGTGGCTCGCCCGCGGGGGCCGCGATGTGGTGCAGCTACTTCTTCCCCGACGACCAGGTGCACCTCAACGACTTCTACCGGCGCGCCACCGACTCCACCCGGCAGTTCTGGACCCTGCCGCAGCTGCCCGCGCCGCGCTATCTCGGTCGGCCGGTGTACGTCCTCACCAGCGCGACCACGTTCTCGGGTGGCGAGGACGTGGCGTACACCTTGCGGGCGCTCGGGCGTGCCGAGCTGGTCGGTGAGACGACCAGGGGCGGGGCACACCCCACCGACCGGCATCCGGTGACGGCGCACATCACCGTCACGGTCCCGACGTCCCGGACGATCAATGCCGTCACGGGCAGCAACTGGGAGGGCGTCGGGGTGCGGCCGGATCGCGCCGAGGCTGCCGACAAGGCGCTCGAAACGGCGCATCAGGAGGCGATACGGAGCCTGTCGTAGCAGGGGGCGGAGCGGCAGGAGAGGTGGGTGGGGCCTCGGCCGTCGGCCGTCGGCCGACCGTTGCGCCCGTCAGCCGTCAGCCTCCAGGCATCAGCCGTCGGTACGGCCGCCGGCTCCGAAGCCCGACTGCCAGGCCCACAGGTGGGTGCAGTTGGGGCACTGGAGGTGCAGCACACTGCCCCTGTTCGACAGCAGGTAGCGCCAGTGGTCGGCGCAGGTGCGGCCGTCGAGGCAGGTTCCGCAGTCCCGGTGGTCCTGGCAGCCGGGGCAGGGGACCCAGGCCCGGCGGCCGATATCGGCGGTGGGGTCGAGCGGCAGCATGCTCAGCCCTGACCGGAGGCCGGCAGTACCCCGGCGGCGACCAGAGCGTCGTAGGTGGCCTGCTGCTCCGCGTCCAGCCCGGAGTAGAGGAGCCGGTACGCGTCCGCCTCGCCCTCCATCACCGCGATCGGGTCCCAGTTGTCGCCCAGCGCCGCGAGGACCTCGGTCCGCCGCTGGGTTTCGTGCGCGGTGAGGTCGAACTCGAATGTCCGGTGTTCCGGTATCCGGGGTTCCGAGGTGTTGCGGTCGTTCATGGTGCGCGTCCCATGCCACTTGCGGATGATTCGGACGTGTCTATCAAGTGGGGCGGCACTGAGGAAGCGTCAGAGGGGGCGGGCCGGATCAGGGGGCCGGCGGAGGGGAGGGGTGGTGGCGGAGCGTGACCAGGCGAAGCGGCAGGGAGGAGGCATTTCGGGAATTCCGGGTGGAGGATTTTTGATGGTTTGCCCGATGTGTTCGGTAATTCATGGCGTGATGAAATTCATCCGTGCCACGTCAGCTGCCGGCCGGGGTGCCTGGGCGACCGGCACTGTTGACGCGCCTTGCCGGCCGGGCCACGCTCGGGCCTCCATCCCTCTCCCAGGAGGTATCCATGCCCCGACGTATGGCGGCGACCGGGCTCCAACCACTGGGATGTGACCTACTACAACTGTGGTGGCTGCCTGGCTGCCGAGCGACGCTGAGGCTGTCCCGTCATCCCTGGCGGGCGCCTGAGCGTCCACCCTCCGACGGCCGGCCGGGCAGGCGTCGCACCGCGACCGCGGCGGCGTCATCGCCCAGCCGGCCGTTCGTATGGGCCAGCAGCTCCGAGCGCAGCTGCCGTAGCACCTGCTGCGGACTGAAGTCGCTCCAGGCGCCGGCGCGCTCGGTCAGCGGGTAGAACGTGCCCTTGTCGTCGCGGGCCTCGGTCACCCCGTCCGTGTAGAGCAGCAGCAGCTCTCCGGGCTCGAAGGGGAACCGCTCGACCTCGTAATCGGGGGCGCCGGGCAGACCGCCGAGCCCGATCGGCAGTGCGGGCCACTCCGCCACCAGGGTGCGCACCCGCCCGTCGGCCAGCAGCAGCGGCGGCGGGTGGCCGCAGGTGATGGTGTCCACGACGGGCCGGCGGTCGGGGATGTCCAGCAGGATCACGGTCGCGAAGGTCTCGTCGGTGTCGAGGACGGGACCGGGTGCGGGCGCGGCCTCCGAACCGGCGGCGCCGGCGTCCGGGGCGGGGCCGACCGCCGCATCCCCTTCCGCCTCGGCCCCCGGCGCCTCGGCCCCCGGCGCCTGGTGCCACTGGCTGCTGTCCCAGCGGACGGCGCCGTCGAGGTGGATGGCCAGCCTGGGCAGGGTGGCCTCGCGGTGGGCCGCCGCGCGGAAGGCGCCGAGGATCAGGGCGGCATGACTGTAGGCGGGCAGCCCCTTGCCCCGGACATCGCCGATGATCAGCCGGGTGCTGCTGGTGGTGCGGGCGGCCGCGAACAGATCACCGCCCATCTCGGCCTCTTCCTCGGCTGCCAGATACAGCGAGGCGATCTCCAGGAAGCCGCTGCGTCCGGGCAACGGCCGGAGCAGCACCTGCTGGGCGACGCCGGCCACCGAGCGGCTCCGGGTGAGCCGGCGCTCGTTACGGTCCCGGACCACGGTGAAGAGCACGACCAGCGCGGAGACCACCACCAGCGCGGCGATCTGGGCCTCCAGGTTCTCGGTGAACAGCACATGGCGCGCGATGCCGATGAACACCTGGGCGGCCACCGCCAGCACACCGATCGCCGCCGTCAGACGGGGACCGGCGAAGGCCGCGGTGATCGCGGGAGCCGCGACGAGCAGGGGCCCCAGATGGATGTCGGGCGGCGCGAGGACGTCGATCGCGCAGACCGCCACGATGATCCCGACCGGGATCAGCACCAGGACACGGCTCAGCTCGCGTCGTCCCCGGAGCCGGCTCGGCCATGGAAAGGGCATGTCTCATGGTGGCACCGGGGAGGGCGGAATGCCCGGCCTATCCCGTTAGTGCGACCGCTCCGCCGCCTCCTGTCGTATGGCCGCGATGAGCAGATCGAGCGCCGGCTCGACGGCCGAGCCCCCCATGAGCAGCAGCTGCTCCCGTGTGCGGTGCAGGTTGGGGTACTCGTCCGCGGGCAGGTCGCCGTACGCGTCCTGCCAGGCCTGCTCGTCCGCCGCGCGCTGGGCGGGCGGCAGCCGCAGGACGCCGGCGTCCACGGCCGCATGGCCGAGGGCGGTGTCCACGAGGGTGTGGTAGTGCCGGACGGCGGTGGCGTCGTCGAAACCGGCCTGGAGCAGCAGGCCGATGCCGGTGTCGACGGCGCGCTGCTCATGGGGCCGGCCGGTGACGCGCACGGTGCTGAACACCGCGATCTGCGGGTGCCGCAGCGCGGAACGGTAGGCCCGCAGTGCGAGGTCGCGCAGATCGGCGGCCCAGTCGTCGCTGAACGCGAAGCCGGTCATGGACTCGCCGATGAGCCGGTCGGCCAGCGCCAGCAGCAGATCCTCGGTGTTGCGGAAGTAGCGGTAGACGGCGGAGGGATCGGCGCCCAGCGCCGCGCCGAGTTTGCGCACGGTGAAAGCCTGCGCCCCCTGGGCGTCGATGAGTTCACATGCCGCGTCGATGATGAGGTCGGCCGACAGGACCACGCCTGAACTGGTCGGCCGGCGCCGCTTGCGCTCGACCGGGACGCGCTCGCTCTCCGCCACGCCGTACCCCTCCGCTTCGCTCCGCCCCGGCCCCCGGGCCGTTCTCGGAGCCAGTTAATCACCAGGTTACGTCAACACCGTTGACACAAGAATCAACGGCCTGTTTCATCGGCGGACATACACGGACCACCGCGGTGCCACATCCCGCACCACCCCCTTCCGTACGACGCGGCCTGGCCCCGATCCCCGGGCCCGGCCCGCGCCGCCCTGCTCCGCCACACCCCCCGCCCGCACCTCCCCGTTCCCTCAGGTCCGGCCGAGACCGGCCCGGCCCGCCCGTCCAAGGAGTGAGTGCCATGCCTTCCGTAGTGCAGCAGGACCCCGGCCCACCGAGAATGAGCCGCTCGCTGGGCGTGAAGGACGGGGTGGCGATCGCCGCGTCGAGTACCGCCGCGACCACCAGCATCGGTATCGGCATGGGCACCCTGGCCGCGTACGCCGGGCGGCAGACCCCCGCCCTGTTGCTGCTGGCCTTCGTGCCCATCCTCGGCATCGCGCTCTCGTACGCCCGGCTCAACCGCAGCGAGCCGAACTGCGGCAGCGGCTACACCTGGGTGGGCCGGTCGATCGGCCCCTGGCCCGGATTCCTGACCGGCTGGGTGGTGCTGGTCGGCAACGTGATCTTCATGGCGTACACGGGAGCGGTGACCGGCTCCGTCGTGCTCCAGTTCCTCAAC
Organism: Streptomyces sp. bgisy130; assembly: GCF_057708345.1. NCBI lineage: Bacteria > Bacillati > Actinomycetota > Actinomycetes > Kitasatosporales > Streptomycetaceae > Streptomyces > Streptomyces sp. bgisy130. The sequence goes on along the minus strand of NZ_JBYISA010000032.1, from coordinate 7,637 downwards.
AAGCTGGGCCTGTACAGCGTGTGGGGGCTCCGGCTGGATCCGGCCTCGACCGGTATCAGCACCGCCGTGGGTCTGGTCGCACTGGTCGTCGTCACCATCACCGCCATCACGGGCGTGCGGGCCGCGACCCGGCTCCAGATGGGGCTGCTGATCTTCGAGTACGCGGTGCTGCTGGTCTTCTGCGGCTATGCGCTCTTCGTCGGCGACCAGCCGTTCTCGCTGTCCTGGCTCAACCCCTTCGAGATCGGCTCACTGCAATCCGTGGCCCAGGGGATGGTGCTGGCGGTGTTCTTCTACTGGGGCTGGGACGCCGCGTTCAGCGTCAACGAGGAGACCCGCAACTCCTCCGACGCGGCCCGCGGCGGACTGATCGCGCTGGTGGTGATGATGGGTCTGTTCCTCGTCGGCGCGCTCGCGTTCCAGCGGGTGATGAGCACCGGGGAACTCCTGCACAACGGACCGCAGGCGCTCACCTTCCTCGGCGCCGCCCTGGCCCCGGAGCCCTGGGCCTCGCTGCCCCTGGCCGCCCTGATGTGCTCCGCCTTCGCCTCGCTCCAGTCGAGCGTCATCCCCACCGCCCGCGGCACGCTGGCCATGGCCCGCGACCGGACGCTGGGCCCGGTGTGGCAGCGCGTGCACCCGCGCTACGGCTCCCCCGCCGTGGGCACCCTGCTGATCATGGCCATCGCGGCGCTGCTCGCCGTGCTCGCGGTCGGTATCCCCAAGCTCAACGACATGATCCTCACGGCCGTCAACTCGATCGGGCTGACCGTGGCCCTCTACTACGGACTCACCGCGCTCGCCTGTGCAGTGCGCTTCCGGGACAGCCTGCGCGCCGGGGCGGTACGCGCACTCCGGGACGTGGTCGTTCCCGCCGTGAGCGCGCTGACGCTGTTCGGGCTCGGCGTCTACCTCGTCTGGGACTACGCCACCATGAGCGACCACTTCGAGCTGAGCCCGGACAACGGCTGGTTCATGCTGCTGCTCCCCGCCCTGTTCATCCTGGCCGGTCTGGCGACCGCCGCCTGGGCCAAGTGGGTGCGCCGCGCCCCGTACTTCCGCACCGGCCAGGGGACGGACGCCGATGCGATCACCCTGCCGATGGACGGGGACGGCGGCCCGCTCCCGAGCCCCGTGAAGAGCTGACCACGCCCGAGCCGACCCCTGCATCCCCTTCACCCGAGCCCCTTTCCCCACCACACTCCCCACACCACTGGAGCAGCCACCCCATGGACCTCAGCACCACCCCCGCCGCCACCGCCGGCGGCCCCGCGGACCTCGTCTTCCTCTCCGGTCCCGTGCACACCGTCGACTCCGCTCGCACCCGGGCGAGCGCGGTGGCGGTGCGCGGCGACCGCATCCTCGCCGTCGGGCACGAGGAAGAGGTCCGTCCGCTGATCGGGCCCGCCACGGAGGTCGTCGATCTGCACGGCAAGCTGCTGATCCCCGGGTTCCAGGACGCGCATGTCCATCCGGTCGGCGGCGGGCGGGAGTTGGCGCTGTGCGATCTGAGCGCGGCGGTCACGGCCGAGGCGTACCGCGAGCTGATCAGCGCGTACGCGGCGGCGCATCCGGACGTTGCCTGGATCACCGGCGGCGGCTGGTCCATGGAGGCGTTCCCCGGCGGCACGCCGACCCGCGAGTTCCTGGACGCGCTGGTCCCCGACCGCCCGGTGTTCCTGGTCAACCGCGACCACCACGGCGGCTGGGCCAACTCCTGTGCCCTGGAGCGCGCCGGGCTCACCGACCGTACGCCGGACCCGGCCGACGGGCGGATCGAGCGGGACGCCGACGGCCGGCCGACCGGCATGCTCCAGGAAGGCGCCATGCAGCTGGTGGCCGGCCTGATCCCGGAACCGACGGTCGCCGAGCAGACCGAGGGGCTGCTCCGGGCCCAGCGCCTGCTTCACGGGTACGGAGTGACCGCCTGGCAGGACGCGATGCTGGGCCACGCCCCGGGAATGCCCGACGTCACCCCCGCGTATGTGGCCGCCCGGCGGGACGGGAAGCTGACCGCGCGGGTGACCGGGGCGCTGTGGTGGGACCGGGCCCGCGGGGCGGAGCAGATCCCCGAACTCATCGCGCGGCGCGCCGAGTTGACGGCCGGGCGGCTGCGGGCGACCAGCGTCAAGATCATGCAGGACGGCATCGCCGAGAACCACACGGCCGCCATGCTCACCCCCTACCTCACCGCATGCGGCTGCGCCTCCGACAACAGCGGCATCTCCTTCATCGACCCCGAGGCGCTGCGCAGCTACGTCACCCAGCTGGACGCGGAAGGCTTCCAGGTGCACTTCCACGCCCTGGGTGACCGGGCCGTACGGGAGGCGCTGGACGCCGTCGAGGCGGCCCGGCGGACCAACGGGCTGCGCGACACCCGGCCGCATCTGGCCCACCTCCAGGTCGTGCACCCCGAGGACATTCCGCGCTTCCGCCGGCTCGGGGCGACCGCGAACATCCAGGCGCTGTGGGCCGCCCACGAGCCGCAGATGGACGAGCTGACCATCCCCTTCCTGGGGTCCGAGCGCGCCGCCTGGCAGTACCCGTTCGGTGATCTGCTGCGCTCCGGCGCCACCCTGGCGGCGGGCAGCGACTGGCCGGTCAGCTCCCCCGACCCGATCGCCGCGCTGCATGTCGCGGTCAACCGCCGGGCGCCGGAGGACCCGCCGCCGGCGCCGGTCTTCCTGCCCGAGCAGCGCATCGACCTGGGTGCGGCGCTCGCCGCGTACACGGCCGGCAGCGCCTACGCCAACCACCTCGACGAGACCGGCACCATCCAGCCCGGGAAGCTCGCCGACCTGGTGGTGCTCGACCGCGACCCGTTCGACGGCGCCGACGAGGAGATCGCCGCGACCCGGGTGCTCCAGACCTTCGTCGGGGGAGAGCGGGTGTACGCGGCCGATGACGCCTGAGGGCGAGGGATAGCGGGCTCGCCCGTCGGCGTGTGTGGCAGGACCGGGCCCTGACCCGTCCCCCAAACCTCCCCTTCCGGAGGCCCGGGGACGGGTCAGGGCCCCGCGCCGGTCAACCGCGCCCCGCCCGTGCCCGTGCCTCCAGTGCCGTCCGCCACCCCGGCACCGTCACCCGCTCCCCCGGTCCGGGGGACGGGGCGGCGGGCCGCCGGCCCCCGTTGGCGAAGAAGTCCGCCAGTGGCAGGGTCGCCGCGCCGACCGTGACGGCGTCGGGGCCGAGCGTGCCGAGGTCGATGGTGACCCGGCCGGCGGGGTGCGCCAGCGCGTAGGCGGTGGCATGGGCACGGACGGCGGGGAGGAGGTGCGGGCCCAGTTGCAGGCCGGCCCAGCCGCCGATGAGGACCCGTTCGGGGCTGAAGAGGTTGATCAGGTCGGAGATGCCCGCGCCGAGGTACTCCGCGGTCTCGTCCAGGACGGCGCGCGCGACCGGGTCGGCGGCCGGACCGCCCGCCGGCGGGTGGGCGGCGGCGACCAGGGCCGCGAGCGCCGTCTCCTCGTCGGCGTCCGCGGGCGGTTGGCCGCCCGCCTCCTGCCAGCGCTCCAGCAGCGCCTCGGATCCGGTGTACGCCTCCAGACAGCCGCGGGCACCGCAGCGGCACCGCCGGCCGCGGACGCTGACCGTCAGATGCCCCCATTCCCCGGCGCTGTCGCGTGCCCCGCCGTCGATGACCCCGTCGGTGACCAGGCAGGCGCCGACGCCGGAGCCGAAGAGCACGATGGCCGCGTTCCGGGCGCCGCGGCCGCCGCCGAACCACATCTCGGCCTGGCCGAGGGCCTTGGCGCCGTTGCTGAGGAAGAAGCCCACCCCGGGCGGGAGTTCGACGCTGCGGTGCAGCAGCTCCTCCAGCGGGACGGCGTCCCACCCGATGGTCTGGCCGTGCACGACCGCGCCGCCGGGCCGGCTCCGGTCGAGGATGCCGGGGACGCCGACGCCGACACCGAGCAGCCGGCCGGGGGACGCGCCGCTGTCCCGCAGCACGGTCGCGATGCCGTCGGCGATATGGCGGACGACCAGGTCCACGTCGTAGCCGTGGTGCCGCAACGGGAGCTGCGCGCAAGCCAGTTCACCCATGGCGAGATCGAAGAGCTCGACCCTGACCCGGGTCTCGCCGACGTCCACCCCGATCAGAGTGCCGCTCCCCGGGGCGATCCGCAGCAGGGTGCGCGGCCGGCCGCCGTCGGACCCGACCATGCCGGCCTCCTCCAGCAGGCCGTCCTCGGTGAGTTCGGCGACCACATTGCTGACGGAGCCTGAACTGAGGCCCGTTGCGGGCCCGAGTTCCTGCCGGCTCATCGGACCGTCGGCATACAGCCGTTGCAGCACCGCGGTGCGATTGGCCCTGCGCAGGTCACGGACGGTGCGCTGGGTGCGTTCGGCCATGTGGTTCCCCTCCCGGCCGGCCGGCTGCCGGTTTTCGCTCTCTTGACGCGCCCTTCCTCCGGGCTTTAACTCACACCCTAAGTTAAGCCATGAGGCTGTTCTGGAACGGAACATGGCCGGCCTTCGGACTCCTCAGAGAGAGGCGTATCCGTCATGCGCATACTCCGAGCCGCGACCGTCACCGCCACCGTTACCGCACTCGCCGCCGTGGCGGCCGGCTGCGGCGGCGGGTCGGGCTTCGGCGGCGGTGGCAGCAACGACTCCCCCAGGACGCTGACGTATTGGGCGTCCAACCAGGGGCCGAACGTCGAGGCGGACAAGAAGATCCTCGGCCCCGAGCTGAAGAAGTTCGAGCAGCGCACCGGGATCGAGGTCAAGCTGGAGGTCATCCCCTGGCCCGAGTTACTCAACCGGATCCTGGCGGCCACCACGTCGGGCCAGGGCCCCGATGTGCTCAACATCGGCAACACCTGGTCCGCTTCGCTCCAGGCCACCGGCGCGCTGCTCTCCTGGGACCGGAAGAACTTCGCGACGATCGGCGGACGCGACCGGTTCCTGGCGCCGGCCCTGGACGCGACGGGTGCGGCGGGCAAGGACCCGGCGGCGGTGCCGCTGTATTCGCTGGCCTATGCGCTCTACTACAACAAGCGGATGTTCCAGGAGGCCGGGATCAGCGAACCCCCGGCCACCTGGGACGAGTTGGTCGCGGACGGGAAGCGGATCTCCAGGGACGGCAAGTGGGGTCTGGGCGCCGAGGGCGGTCAGCTGACCAACAACATCCACCAGGCCTTCGCCCTCGGCAAGCAGCACGGCGCCGACTTCTTCGACGCCGCCGGCAAGCCCACCTTCACCTCGGACGGCGCGGTCGCGGCGGTCAAGCAGTACATCGACTTCATGGCCAAGGACAAGATCATCGCCCCGGGCAACGCGGAGTACGGACAGAACCAGTCGCTCCGGGACTTCGCCACCGGCCGGACCGCGATGGTGCTCTGGCAGGCCGCGGCCACCACCTTCAGCGCCGACGGAATGAAGCCCGGCGACTGGGGTGTCGCCCCGGTCCCCGTCCCCTCCGGCACACCCGGCACCGGCCGGCAGATCAACTCCATGCTCGCGGGCATCAATATCGCTGTCTTCAAGAACACCCGCAATCTCCGGGGCGCGCAGAAATTCGTGCGGTTCATGACGAGCGACGCCGAACAGCGGCTGCTCAACAAGACCTATGGCTCCATCCCGCCCGTCAAGGCTGCCCAGCGGGACCCGGCCTTCGACCGCAAGGACACCAAGGTGCTACGCGAAACGCTCACCAGGAGCGCCGCGCCGCTGCCCCAGATCGCCGAGGAGTCCCAGTTCGAGACGTCCGTCGGCACCGCCATCAAGGACCTGTTCGCCGACGCGGCCGCCGGCCACCCGGTGACCACCGCCTCGGTCAAGGCGCGGCTGGCCAAGGCCGAGCAGCAGATGGCGCAATGAGGGGCCGCCCCCGGCTGCGCCGCGTCGGCCTGCCGTATCTCCTGCTGCTCCCCGCGCTGCTGCTGGAGCTGCTGGTCCACCTCGTCCCGATGGTCATCGGCATCGTGATGAGCTTCAAGGAACTGACCCAGCTCCAGATCGCCCACTGGGGCGCGGCTCCCTGGAAGGCGCTGGGCAACTACCGCGTCACCGTGGACTTCGACGCCCCGGTCGGCGCCACACTGCTGCACTCGTTCCTCGTCACCTGTGTGTTCAGCGTGCTGACGGTGGGCCTGTGCTGGCTCCTCGGCACCGCGGCCGCGATCTTCCTCCAGGAGCGCTTCCGGGGCCGCGGACTGCTGCGGGCCGTCTTCCTCACGCCGTACGCCCTGCCGGTCTACGCCGCGGTCATCACCTGGGCCTTCCTCTTCCAGCGGGACAACGGCCTGATCAATCACGTCCTGCACGATCAGCTGGGGCTCACCGGCGACCGGCCCTTCTGGCTGCTCGGCGACAACAGCTTCGTCGCGCTGCTCGTGGTCTCCGTATGGAAGACCTGGCCGTTCGCGTTCCTCGTGGTGATGGCCGCGCTCCAGAGCATTCCGAAGGACCTCTACGAGGCGGCGGCGCTCGACGGCGCGGGCGTCCTCCGGCAGATACGGCGGATCACCCTGCCGTCCTTACGGCCCATCAACCAGGTGCTGCTGCTGGTGCTCTTCCTGTGGAGCTTCAACGACTTCAACACGCCGTATGTGCTGTTCGGCAAGGCCGCCCCGGAGGCCGCTGACCTGCTCTCCCTCCACATCTACCAATCCTCCTTCGTCACCTGGAACTTCGGCACCGGCTCGGCCATGTCCGTCCTGCTGCTGCTCTTCCTGCTGGTGGTGACGGCCGGCTATCTCCTGGCCACCTCGCGCGGAAGGAAATCCGCCGATGCCTAGCCCCGTTGCCCGCGCGCTCCGCCCCGACGCACGCCGGCGCTCCCCCACCGCTCCGCCCCGCAGCTTCCTCTGGACCCGGCGGATCTTCCTCACCGCACTGACCGGCTTCGTGCTGCTCCCCGTGTACGTGATGCTCAGCAGTTCGCTCAAGCCCCTGGAGGACGTCTCGGGCGCCTTCCGCTGGCTGCCGAGCGAGCTGACCATCCGTCCGTACCTCGACATCTGGCACACGGTCCCGCTGGCCCGGTACTTCCTCAACTCGCTGATCGTGGCGGGCTCGGCCACCGTCTGCTCGGTGCTCGTCGCGGTCTTCGCCGCCTACGCGGTGAGCCGCTATCACTTCCGCGGCAAGCGGATCTTCACCGTCACGGTCCTGTCCACGCAGATGTTCCCGGGCATCCTCTTCCTGCTGCCGCTCTTCCTGCTCTACGTCAACATCGGGAACACCACCGGAGTCGCTCTCTATGGCTCCCGGGGCGGGCTGGTGCTGACCTATCTGACGTTCTCCCTGCCGTTCTCCATCTGGATGCTGACCGGCTACTTCGCCTCGGTGCCGCGCGAACTGGACGAGGCCGCCTACGTGGACGGCTGCGGTCCGCTCGGCGCGCTCTTCCGCGTCGTGGTGCCGGCCGCGCTGCCGGGGATCATCGCGGTCGCCGTGTACGCCTTCATGACCGCGTGGGGCGAGGTGCTCTTCGCGTCCGTCATGACCAACGACACCACCCGCACCCTCTCGGCCGGGCTCCAGGGCTACGCCACCCAGAACGACGTCTACTGGAACCAGGTGATGGCCGCTTCCCTGGTCGTCAGCGTCCCGGTGGTCGCCGGATTCCTGCTGCTCCAGCGCTATCTGGTGGCCGGGCTCACCGCCGGAGCCGTCAAATGACCCTTGCC
>NZ_JBYISA010000031.1:0-85420 GCF_057708345.1 Streptomyces sp. bgisy130 | reverse complement strand
AACACTACGGATGGGGGTAGGCCGTGTCAACTCGCGTCAGTCAAGGTCACTCAGACGCCCGTCGGCGTCCGGCTGGGCGTCCTCGACGCGGCGCAGGAGGCGGGTCAATACCTGGCCGAGGAGCTGGCGTTCCTCGCCGGAGAGGTCCTGGAGGAGGTCCTCTTCGAAGACGGAGGCCAGGCGCATCGCCTCGAGCCACTTCTCGCGACCCTCGTGGGTCAGCTCGACGATGACGCGGACGCGGTTGTTCTCGTCGCGCTCCCGGGTGACCAGGCCCTCGCTCGCCATGCGGTCGATGCGATGCGTCATGGCCGCCGGCGTGAGGCCGAGGCGTTTGGCGAGTTCGCCGGGGCCCAATTGGTAGGGGGCTCCGGAGACGACGAGGGCCTTGAGGACCTCCCATTCGGCGTTGCTCAGGCCGAGCGTGGAGGTCTGTCGTCCGTAGGCGACGTTCATCCGTCGGTTGAGGCGCTGGAGTGCGGAGACGACCTGCTCCACCTGGGGGTCGAGGTCCTGGAATTCGCGCTGGTAGGCGGCGATCTGTTCCTCGAGGCTCGGCTCGGCAGCGTCGGCGGCCGCATCGGAGGGCTCAGGCATGCGGCGCAGTATGGCATGGAAGTCATTGGCGTTGAAGTTCTTCGACGTGTAGTCTTTAACTTCGAACTTTAGAGTTGAAGTCTTCAGGGTGAGACTGTCCGGGCTCGGACCGGTCTCGCCCTGGCGTCTGTCCGGCTCCCTGGTTCTCCCCTTGTTCGACTGACGACCTGACCTAGGTAGGTGAGTGTGACCACCGCGATGGGCGCCGCGTTGCGCCGGATCCAGCTCGGGAACGCGCTGAGTGCGTTCGGGAACGGCTTCACCGTTCCGTATCTGTACGTCTATGTGGCGAAGGTGCGGGATCTTGGTGCGAGCACGGCCGGTGTGGTGCTGGCGATGCTGGCGGTGGCCGCATTGGTCGTCCTGCCGCTGACCGGTCGGGCGATCGACCGGCGCGGACCGCTGCCGGTGGCGATCGCCGGTACGGTCTCCGCCGCCGTCGGTGCCCTGGGTCTGGGGCTGTCCGCCACGGAGCCGCTGGTCATCGCGTCGGCCATCGCGCTCGGTGCGGGGATCGCGGTCATTCAGCCGGCGCTCGCGACGATGATCGTGTGGTGCTCGACGACGCTGACCCGGTCGCGGGCGTTCGCCACCCAGTTCTTCCTGAACAACCTGGGACTGGGTGTCGGCGGGCTGGTCGGCGGGCTGCTCGTCGACGAGACGCACGCGTCGAGCTTTGTGCGGCTGTTCGCGATCGAGGCCGTGATGTTCCTGGTGCTCGGTGCTGCGGTGGCGACCGTACGGCTGCCGCGGGGGCCGAAGGTCGAGGACCCGGTGCCGACCGAGGAGCGGGCCAAGGGTGCCTGGCGGGCGATGTTCGCCGACCGCCGGATGGTGTGGCTGTGCGTACTGGGCTTTGTGCTGTTCTTCGCCTGCTACGGGCAGTTCGAGTCGGGGCTGGCGGCGTATGCCACCGAGGTCACCCGGATCGCGCCGGCGAGCCTGGGCATCGCGCTCGCGGCCAATACGGCGGCGATCGTGGTGGCGCAGTTCGTGGTGCTGAAGCTGGTCGAGGGTCGTCGGCGCAGCCGGGTGATGGCGCTGGTGGGGATGGTCTGGACGGTGGCATGGATCGCCGCCGGGGTGTCCGGGCTGGTGCACGGCGCGCAGATGGTGGCGACGACGCTGCTGATCTCGACGTATGCGCTGTTCGGGATAGGTGAGTCGATGCTGTCGCCGACGGTGGCTCCGCTGGTGGCCGATCTGGCGCCGTCCTCGCTGATCGGCCAGTACAACTCGGCGTTCGCCCTGGTCAAGCAGCTGGCGCTGGCGGTTGGTCCGGCGGTGGGTGCGCTGATGGTGGGGCACGGGATGTACGCGGCGTACATCGGGATGCTGGTGCTCTGCGCGCTGGGGATCACCGGGCTGTCGCTGTGGCTGGGCCGGATGCTGGGGCCGGCGCAGGACAATCCGCACCGCGCGGTGGCGGCGGTGCCGGCGGCGCGGGTGCCGGCCGAGGCGGAAGCCGTGGCCTGCGGCGCCTGAGCACGCGTCCGGTGCCGTGAGAGTGCCGCTCCTGTATGCCGCCGGCCCCGGTCCTCTGCGACCGGGGCCGGCGGCGTTCGGCTATCCGCGGGGCAGGGCGAATTCGCACCAGACGGCCTTGCCGCCGCCCGGGGTGCGGCGGGAGCCCCAGGACGAGGCAATGGTGGCGACGATGGAGATACCCCGGCCGGCCTCGTCGGCGGGTTCGGCGCGGCGGCGGCGCGGGAGATGGTCGTCGCCGTCGGTGACCTCGACGATCAGCCGGCGGTCCGTGCGGCGCAGGCGCAGCCGCATCGGCGGGGTGCCGTGCTGGAGGGAGTTGGCGACCAGTTCGCTGGCGGCCAGCACTCCGAGGTCGTGCAGCTCGGGCGGGAAGCGCCAGGAGGCGAGGACGCCGGAGGCGAAGGCGCGGGCGCGCGGGGCCGCTTCGGTGCCGCCGTGGAGTTCGAGGGCGGCGTTGTGGAACAGCTCGGCGTCATGGCCGGTGCGGGCGGGGTGCTGGAGGACGAGGATGGCGACATCGTCGTCATGGGTGGCCGTGATGCCCAGGGAGCGCAGCAGGCGGTCGCAGACGATGTCGGGGGCGCCGGCCGCGCCGGCGAAGGCGCGCTCCAGGGCCTCGACGCCGTGGTCGATGTCCTTGTCGCGGCGCTCGACGAGGCCGTCCGTGTAGAGGACGGCGCTGCTGCCGGGGCCGAGCGGGACCGATCCGGAGGTGTGCAGCCAGCCGCCGGTCCCCAGGGGCGGGCCGGTCGGTTCGGCGGCGCGGCGGACCGTGCCGTCGGGGTCGCGGACGAGGATGGGCAGATGGCCGGCCGAGGCGTAGACCAGGCGGCCCTCGTTCGGGTCGTGGACGGCGTAGACGCAGGTGGCGATCTGGCTGGCGTCGATCTCGGCGGCCAGGCCGTCCAGGAGCTGGAGGACCTCGTGGGGCGGGAGGTCGAGGCGGGCGTAGGCGCGGACCGCGGTGCGCAGCTGGCCCATGACGGCGGCGGCGCGCACCCCGCGGCCCATGACATCGCCGATGACCAGGGCCGTACGGCCGGCGCCGAGGGTGATGACGTCGTACCAGTCGCCGCCGACCGCGGCGTCCGTGCCGCCGGGCTGGTAGGTGGCGGCGACGCACAGGTCGTCGGGCTGCTCCAGTTCCTGGGGCAGCAGGGAGCGCTGGAGGGTGACCGCGGCCTCGCGCTGGCGAGCCTCGCTGGCCCGCAGCCGTTCGGCGGACTCGATCTGGTCGGTGACCTCGGCGCCGAAGACCAGGACGCCCTTGTGCGGGGCGACGCAGGCGACCTCGGGGTCGGGGGCCGGGCCGCTGGCGGCGACCTCGATCGGGGTGCAGGTGAAGGTGTAGTAGCCGTCGCGGGTGCGGTCGCCGCCGGCGCCGCCGGGGACCTTGCGGGACTTGACCGTGCGCGGTTTGCCGCTGCGCAGGACCTGGTCCATCAGCGGGAGCAGGCCGAGGGCGTCGAGCTCGGGGAGGGCTTCGCGGGCGGTGTGGCCGGCCGGGCGTGGGCCGAAGACGGCGGCGTAGGCGCCGTTCACATAGGCGAGGCGGTGCTCGGGGCCGTAGACGACGGCGACCAGGGCCGGGATGGTGCCGAGGATGTCGTGGACGGACAGGGCGTCGACGGTGGGCGGCAGGGTCGCGGGGGTGCGGTCCTGGGTGGGGGCCGGATCGGTGTGTTCGGCGCGGGCCGCGGGGACCGAGCCGGTGGTGGCGGCAGTCGGGGCGGATGGTGCGCCGTCGGCTGCCTCGGGCACGGCGGACGGGGCCGGGGCCGTGGTGGGCGGGACGGCCGGGGTGCCGGACGCGGGGCGGTCGGACCGGGCGGCGGCGCGCCGCTGTGTGCCGGGGAGTTTGGCGCTCCAGCGCGTGAAGATCACGGAGGGGTACCTCTTACTTCGCGTTGTCGCGCGGGATCGGGCCGTCGGCATGGCGGGATCTCCCGGCAGGGGGCCGGGGGACGGTCGGCTGGGGACACTCTCGGCGCCCTTTTGCGGAATGCAGCAAACGTCCAGAATCCTCGTGATTGTCACTCTTTGCAGATACGAGCCCACCCATGGTCACACGTCCAGTGTGGCCGACCGGACGGACATCCGTCAGACGCCGGGGTGGCGCTGTGGAGTTCCGCACTCCGGAACATCCGGCCCCTCCAGGGCTGACGGCAGGTCAACTCTTGTGGGGGTACGGCGCGTCAGCTCGCTTCGTTGTGCCGTCCGGTTCCCGCGGCGAGTTCGAACTCGGCGCGCGGGTTCTCCAGCGAGCCGAGCGAGACGATCTCGCGTTTGAACAGGCCCGCGAGGGTCCATTCGGCGAGCACCCGCGCCTTGCGGTTGAAGGTCGGCACCCGGCTGAGGTGGTAGACGCGGTGCATGAACCACGCGGGGTAGCCCTTCAGCTTGCGCCCGTAGATGTGCGCGACGCCCTTGTGCAGGCCGAGCGAGGCCACCGAGCCGGCGTACTTGTGCGCGTAGTCGACGATCGGGCCGCCGCGCACCGCCGCCGCGAGGTTCTCGGCGAGGACCTTGGACTGGCGGACGGCGTGCTGGGCGTTGGGGGCGCACAGGGTGCGGGGTTCGTCGGGGCCGGACGGCGGTGCGGCCGTGAGGTCGGGGACCGCGGCGGCGTCCCCGGCGGACCAGGCGTGTTCGGCGCCGTCCACCTGGAGCGCGGGGGTGCACAGGAGGCGGCCGTGGCCGTTGAGCGGCAGTTTGGTCGCGGCCAGGATGGGGTGCGGTTTGACGCCCGCGGTCCACACCAGGGTCCGGGTCGGGAAGCGGGAGCCGTCGCTGAGCTGGGCGACATGCTTCTCACAGGAGTCCAGCCGGGTCTCCAGCCGGACGTCGATATTGCGGGCCCGCAGCTCACGGACGGCATAGCGGCCCATCTCCGGGCCCACTTCGGGCAGGATCCGGTTCGTCGCCTCGACCAGGATCCACTTCATGTCCTCCGGCTGGATGTTGTGGTAGTAGCGGACGGCGTAGCGGGCCATGTCCTCCAGTTCGGCCAGCGCCTCCACGCCCGCGTAGCCGCCGCCGACGAAGACGAAGGTCAGCGCGGCATCGCGGACGGCGGGGTCGCGGGTGGAGGAGGCGATGTCGAGCTGGCCGAGGACGTGGTTGCGCAGTCCGATGGCTTCCTCGACGGTCTTGAAACCGATGCCGACGTCGGCCAGGCCGGGGACGGGCAGGGCGCGCGAGACCGAGCCGGGCGCGAGGACCAGTTCGTCGTACGCCACCTCGATGGCGCCGCCGCCGGTCTCCTCCGCGGCCAGGGTGGTGATGGTCGCCCGGCGGTCGTCGTGGTCGATGGCGGTGACCTCGCCGATGACGACCTTGCACTGCGGCAGCACCCGGCGCAGCGGTACGACGACATGGCGCGGGGAGATCGAACCGGCCGCGGCCTCGGGCAGAAACGGCTGGTACGTCATATACGGCTCGGGGTCGACCACGAGGACCTCGACGGTGCCCTGCCGCAGTTCCTGCTTCAGCTTCCGTTGCAATCGCAGGGCGGTATACATCCCCACGTAGCCACCGCCGACCACGAGAATGCGCGTCACGTCTTCCGAAGACACAGTCTTCACAGAGGTTCTCCTCGCGGCGTCGACCAGGCCCCGGGACAGCACCGAACCGCAAGCCGGCCGGGCGCGCGGACGGCTTCGGGAGCTGCACCCCCGGGAAAGCACAGCACTGTTCCATGACGCACCCCCGGAGCGCCTTTGTCCACAGGCCCGTCGAAATGTATGACCGGGCGCCGCCCTGGGGACGGAAGCACGCATTCCGCGTGCGCGGGCCGAGGTGCGCTGGTCAGGGGGTGGGTGGCGGCGGAAGAGCGGGGGCGTAATCGGGGCGGATCAGGCACCTTGGGCCGATCGGGGGGCGCATTGTGCGGAACGCCCCCTTCATTCTTGACCCGAGCTCAACTATGTTCGTATCTCGTTGGGGTGCACCCTCTCGTCGGTACGCCCCGACTGTCAGGGCGGGGAGTCTCCGGGGGGAGACGTCATTACCGGGGGATCAATATGCACATTCAGGGCTCTCAATGGTCGGCCACCGTCGCTGTGGCTCATGCCTCCGACGGCGCCGGGAGCGGTAGCGAGCACAACAGACCCCAGAGCAACGGCACCGCGGTGACCAACGGTGCCGGCACGGGGACGGGCGGCCGGAGCACTCCGCTTCGGGTGGACGCCCAGCGCAATCTGGAGCACGTACTGCGGGCCGCACGCGAGGTGTTCGGCGAGCTGGGGTACGGCGCTCCCATGGAGGACGTGGCGCGGCGGGCCCGCGTCGGAGTCGGCACGGTCTACCGCCGGTTCCCGAGCAAGGACGTACTGGTCCGCCGGATAGCCGAGGAGGAGACCTCGCGGCTGACGGAGCAGGCGCATACGGCGCTGGGCCAGGAGGACGACCCGTGGTCGGCGCTGTCCCGCTTCCTGCGGACGTCGGTCGCCTCGGGTGCCGGACGGCTGCTGCCGCCGGGCATTCTGCGGGCGAGCGCGGCCGGCCGGGCCGGGGGTCCGGCGGCGGAGGCCGCGGACGGGCCCCGGATGCCGGACGGCCTGAGCGAGGCGCGGGTACCGCAGCAGCGCACGGCGCCCGGCGCGGACGGGGCGTCCGCGGAGCTCCGGCCGGCCGAGGCCGCGCCGGCCGCCACCACCGCCGAGGAGACCGCCGGGGCCGACGCGCTGCTGGAGGTCGTCGGGCGGCTCGTGGAGCGTGCCAGGGCGGCCGGGGAGCTGCGCGCCGATGTGACGGTCTCGGACATCCTTTTAGTGATCGCCACGGGAGCGCCGACGCTGCCCGATCCCGGGCAGCAGCAGGCCGCGTCCGCGCGGCTGCTGGAGATTCTGCTGGAGGGGCTGCGCTCGCGCCCGGCCGGCTGAGGACCGGCGGCCGACGCCGTCCGGGTGGGCCCGACCGTGGGGTCCACCGGGCGGCGCCGGACCGCGGAACGGTGCCGTCCGCGGATCGCGGCGGCGCCTGTCCGCACGCCGTCCGGTCACCACGCACGACAGGACCCGTACGAGGTCCGCGCACGGTATCGGCCGTCTGCGCGGCATGGCCCGTACGGGTGAACGCCCGTGCGGTCGTTTGCGTGTGCACCCCGGACGGGTGGCGGGCCGCCAGGCCCCGCGACCGCCGGGATCCGGTGTGGCACGCTTACGCGGTATTCCGTTGGGACAGCGGCTTCGGGAGCCTCGGCAATGGGTGTTGACGGGCGGGACGGGCGGCGCGACGGCGACGCCGGGGTGGGCGAGCGGGAAGCGCCGCGGTCCGGGCAGGTCCCCGGCCAGGGCGGTCCGTTGGGGGCGACTCCCCCGGCCGGGCGGCACGAGGGCGCGGAGGTCCCGGCGGACGCGGGGCCCGGTGTGCCGCCGCAGCGGGAGCCCCGCGACGCGGGCCCGGCCACCGGCTCAGAGGACCGCGAACTCCCGCCGTCCGACGCCCAGTTGCTCTCCGACCTGCGGGCCGGCGACGACAGCGCGTACGAGGAGATGTACCGCCGGCACGCCGACGCGGTCCGGCGCTACGCCCGCAGCTGCTGCCGGGACGCGCACACCGCGGAGGATCTGACCGGCGAGGTCTTCGCCCGCACGCTCCAGGCGGTGCGCGGCGGGGCGGGCCCGGAGTCCGCGGTGCGCGCCTATCTGCTGACGACCGTCCGCCGGGTGGCCGCCTCCTGGGCGCAGACCGCGCGGCGGGAGCAACTGGTGGAGGACTTCGCGGTGTTCGCGGTGTCCTCGGACGGTGCGCCGGAGGACGACGCCACCCTGGACCTGGGCGCGGATGTGCGGGCCATGCAGGAGGCCGAGCGGTCGATGGCCGTACGGGCGTTCCGCAGTCTGCCGGAGCGCTATCAGACGGTGCTGTGGCACACCACGGTCGAGGACGAGTCGCCGAGCGAGGTCGCCCCGCTGCTCGGGCTGACCGCGAACGCCACCGCCGTATTGGCGCACCGCGCCCGCGAGGGCCTCAAGCAGGCGTATCTCCAGGCGCATGTCAGCCAGTCGCTGACCGACGGCGGCGACTGCGCCCGGTATGCCGACCGGCTCGGCGCCTATGCCCGCGGCGGGCTGCGGATGCGGGCCGAACGGGGGCTGCGCCGGCACCTGGAGACCTGTCCCCGGTGCCGGCTGGCCGCGCTGGAGGTCGCGGACGTCAATCAGCACATCGGTGCGCTGCTGCCGGTCGCGTTCCTCGGCTGGTGCGCCGCCGGGTACGCCGTCAAGACGGCGGTGGCGGGTGGCGCGGGGGTGGCGGCCGGTGCGGCCGCGGCCACCGGGAGCGGCGGTTCCGGTACGACGGGAGGCGCCGGTAACGCCGTCGGCAAGGGGCTGAGCGGGGCGGTCAAGGCCGGGATCGGGGCCGGGGCGGCGGCGGTGGTGGCGGGCGCGACGCTGTCGCTGGCGCTGACCGCTTCGCCGAAGCCGGCGCCGGAGCCGGAAGCGCGGGCCCAGGCGCCGCGGCCGGCCGCGTCCGCACCCCAGCGGCCGGCGCCCCGCTCGTCGCACCCCGGGCTGCCACCGGCGGGCGGCGCCGCCCCCGCGCCGAAGGCCACGGCGCAGCAGCCGGCCCCGGACCGGACGCGGGGCCCGCGGCCGACGCCCACCCCGAAGGCGACCCCACCGAAGGCGACTACACCGGAGCCGACGCGCGCGCCCACCTTGCCCTCGACGCCGGCCCCGCCCACCTCGCCCTCGACGCCGGCCCCGCCCACCCCGCCATCGACGCCGAGCCACCGGCCCACCCCGCCGAAGCCCACCCCGAAGCCGCCGCTGCCCGCCCCGGCCGCCTACCGGGTCAATGCGCTCCCCTTCGACTTCATGGGCGACGGCAGCGGGCCGGCGGTGCGCACCCTGGCGAGCAGCTGGCTGTGGCAGCGGCAGTCACCGCAGATCGCCGGGACCACGTATGCGCACGGGGTGAGCGTGCACGGGCGGTCCTCGGTGACCATCGACCTCAACCGCCGGTGCACCGCCTTTGACGCCGTGGCGGGCGTGGACGACCTCAGTGCGGGGCCGGCCGCGGTCCGCTTCTCCGTCTATGCGGACGATGTGCCGCTGTGGCAGTCGGGGGCGGTACGCGGCGGGGAGCGGGCCGTACCGGTGCATGTCTCGCTGACGGGCCGTCAGACGCTGCGGCTGGTGACCGATCCGGCGAACCCCGTGGGTGCGGTCGCGCTGGCGGACTGGGCGCAGTCCACGATCATGTGCCGCTGAGGCGCCGGCGGGCACGTCGGGCACCGCGGGTGGCGGGCCGGGTCACCCGGCCGGCCCCGTGCCCCCGTCGCCCCGCTCAGCCCAGCCGCGCCCGTGCTCTCAGCCCAGCCGCGCCCGTGGCACCACGCCGCCCGCGACCGCCTTCTGGCGCGGTGCCCCGGCCCCCGTCCAGCACGTCCCGCGCCGGGCCACCAGCCGCCGCAACCACAGCTCCGTGGAGACGAGTTCGGCCAGTCCGTCCAGCGGCAGCGGCGCGCCCTCGGCCGCCGACCGCAGTGCCTTGCGGACCACCCGCGCCTCCACCAGCCCCGCGTCGGCCAGCAGCGGGGTGTCGAAGAGCCGCACCAGGTCGCCGACGGCGCCGCGCAGCCCGGCGCGTACCGCGGCCGCGTGGCTGAGCTGCGAGGGGGCGCCCCATCCGGGCGGCAGGTCCCGGACGCCGGCTCCGGCCAGTACGGAGCGCAGCACCGCGGCCCGGGCCCCCGGCTGTACCCGCAGGGTGTCCGGCAGGGCTCGGCAGGCGAGCACCACCTGGTTGTCGAGGAACGGGGCGTGCAGCCGCTGGTTGCGGACCTCGGCGGCCTGCTCGAAGACGCGGTGGTCGGCGGCCTGGCGGGCCAGCGCGGCACGGGCGCGGCGCTCGCCGGGCCGGCCCACGGCGGGCGAGCGGTGCGCCGCGTCGCTCAGCCGAACCGATACTTCAGCCAGCGCCTCCCCCGTGAGCCAGCGCGCCGCGGGCCCCGGCCGGCACCAGGCGAGCGCGGCCAGTGAGGCGTCCACGGCGCCGCCGGCCACCGGCTCGTCGGCGAATTGCCGCTCCAGGAGGCGGCGCGCCGTGTCGGCGATACCAGCCGCGTACGGCATACGGGCGAGCTTGCGGGCCGCGCGGTAGACGGTGAAGGGCACGAGGACGGAATGCGCCAGGGCGCCGTCCGCTTTGGCCAGCGCGGTGACCGGGCGCAGCAGATGGCGTCGGCGGCGGTCCATGAGGAGGTCGGCGAGCCGAGCCGGGTGGGCGTCGAGGACCTGGCGGGCGCCGTGTCCGACGAAGTGGTCCGCGCTGCCGGCCAGCAGCCGTCGGCGGTGGCGGCCCGCGGTGGTGAGGGAGGGCCCCGGCTCGTCCGTGAGCGGACCGCTGCCGAGGTCCGCATACGGGAGGGCCTCTTCGCCGGCCGCGACGACGACGTGGTGCAGCCGTGGATTGTCGGCGAGGGTGCGGGCGCGCTCCAACTCGGCGTCGTGGCCGGTCTGTCCGTCATGGGTGGCACGGTCGTTGAAGGTGACGGCCAGGAGGCGTTCGCCGTGGCCGTTGAGCCTTCCTGGCCGGCCGGGGAGACCGGCGGCCAGCAGGGCGAGGGTTGCGGAGGCGCTCCCTCCGGAGAGGTCGGCGCCGATGCCGGGAGCCGGGGCACCGCGCGCCGCGCGCCGCTCGGCGGGGCCCATGCCGGGCACCGGGCCGGGGTCGAGGCCGTCGCGCCCGTCCGGATCGGGGGCGTGCCGGGGTCCGGCCAGCCGGGCGCGGACGGCCTCGACCAGAGCGTCGCGGACGCCCTCCACCGCCTGTTCCGGGGCGAGTTGGGGCGCGGCGACGGCGAGCGAGGCGGTCGGTTCGAAGGAGGTGATGTCGCCGGCGCCGCCGCGCAGTACCAGGGCGTGGCCGGGCGGGATCCGGCGGACGCCTTCGTACGGTGTGCCGGCCCCGAGCGCCTCGGGGAGGTCCGGGCAGGCCAGCAGCGCGGCGAGGTGGCCGATGTCGAGGCCGGCCTCGACGAGGTCGGCGAGCGGGAGGGCGGCGGTGGCGTAGGCGGTGCCACCGGCCCAGGGGGTGTGGAAAACGGGGCGGGCGCCGGCCAGGTCGCCGGTGACGGTGATCCGCCGCCCAACCTGGACGACGGCGGTGTAACTGCCGGGCCAGGCCGTGAGATGCCGCAGTGCGCCGCCGCGCGCCGCGAACAGGCCCACCTTCAGCTGGTCGTCGGTGGCGCCGCAGACGCCGAAGACCGCGAGCCGGGTCCCGGGGTCCGCCTGGACGACCCGGACCTCGTCCGGCCGCCAGTCGCCGACCGCCCAGAGGGGATCGGGGCCGTCCCAGAGGAGTTGGGCGCCTACGGGGAGGACTGCGGGGCTCTCGTCGCCGGCCGGCCCCGTGGCGGCACTGCTCCACCCCACCAACCAGCGCATGGCCGCCTCCACCCGATTCCCCGTGCGCCGGGGCCAACGGCCGCCCCGTCAGCGGATCGCCCGGCCGTCCCGAGCTGTTGTGCGGACCATGCTGCCATGACAGTGGCGCGGGAGAGGTGGTGGAGCGGGCCTGTATACGGGCAGTTCGCCGGGCGCACGGGTAAGACGGGCCGTCGGCGGGCCCGGAGAGGGGCACGGACGCACCGTGGGAGCGGGCCGGGAGTGGACCGGCGGACGCGGCGGAGTGCCGGCGGGAGGGCCGCGCGACCGGCCCGGCGGCACTCCCGTACGCCGGGCGCGGGCACTCCGCCGCCATCGGCCCCGGAAGGCCCCCCGTGTGGCCCCCGAGGCGGCTCCGTGCGTGCGGCGGCGTGAAATCATCACCCGTCGACTTTCGGCCAAACTCCGTTCCATTCAGCCCAGTTGACACCTTCGGGCGCGATGTCAACCGTCGCCCCAACGGGCCGGCGCCCGGTTCTCGCGACGGCCCGGGAGGCGGGCTGCGCCCCCCGGACCGGACCGTCACCCGCGGGGAATGAGGTGACGGTATCCCCCAGCCCACTGGATCCAGTGCAGCGGGCCGACCCACGCAGAAGACATGGAAGCGCCCACGAAAGCGGGCGGCCAGCGCGCACGGACGGGCGCACGGGCACACGTACCCGGAGCACATGCCAATTCCCGCACCCCTGTTTGAACACGAATCTCGCCATCCGGGACACCGACTCTTAACGGTCGGGATCCGGCGAACTACTCTGGGTGGACGCATGCCCCGGGGTACCGGGGCGGCCGTCGCTGTGTCGAGGGGTGCGCATGTCCAGGGATATACGCGGGCCGAACGAAAAGCTTGGCACCGTTCTCGCCCTCGCGGGTATCAGCAATGCCGGACTGGCGCGCCGGGTCAACGACCTCGGTGCGCAGCGCGGACTGACGCTTCGTTATGACAAGACGTCGGTGGCGCGCTGGGTCTCCAAGGGCATGGTGCCCCAAGGCGCCGCGCCCCATTTGATCGCGTCGGCGATCGGCAGCAAGCTCGGCCGGCCGGTCCCGCTGCACGAGATCGGGCTGGCCGACGCGGACCCGGCACCCGAGGTCGGTCTGGCATTTCCCCGCGATGTGGGCGCCGCGGTGCGGTCCGCGACCGAGCTCTACCGTCTCGATCTGGCCGGACGGCGGGCCGGCGGGGGCGGCATCTGGCAGAGCCTGGCCGGATCCTTCGCCGTCAGCGCGTACGCCACCCCTGCCTCGCGCTGGCTGATATCCCCGGCCGACAGTTCGGTGGCGCGGGAGGCGGCCGAGGCCCGGGACAAGGACGCCGCGGCGGCCGGTGACGCCGGGATTCCGCAGCACGTCGGCCACAGCGACGTCAGCAAACTGCGGGAGGCGGCCGAGGACGCGCGCCGCTGGGACTCCAAGTACGGGGGCGGTGACTGGCGTTCATCCATGGTGCCGGAGTGCCTCCGGGTGGACGCGGCCCCGTTACTTCTCGCCTCGTACAGCGACGAAGTGGGCCGTGCGTTGTTCGGCGCGACCTCCGAACTCACCCGGCTCGCGGGGTGGATGGCCTTCGACACGGGCCAGCAGGAGGCCGCGCAGCGCTACTACATCCAGGCGCTGCGGCTCGCCCGCGCGGCCGCCGATGTCCCGTTGGGCGGCTATGTCCTGGCCTCGATGTCCCTCCAGGCGACCTACCGCGGCTTCGCCGACGAGGGCGTCGACCTCGCCCAGGCCGCCCTGGAACGCAACCGGGGACTGGCCACGGCCCGGACCATGAGCTTCTTCCGGCTGGTCGAGGCGCGGGCGCAGGCCAAGGCCGGCGAGGCGCGCGCCTGTGAGGTGGCGCTGAAGGCCTCCGAGGGCTGGCTGGAGCGCTCCCGCGGCGGCGACCCCGACCCCTCGTGGCTGGACTTCTACTCGTACGAGCGCTTCGCCGCCGACGCCGCCGAGTGCTACCGCGATCTGCGGCTGCCCCGTCAGGTCCGCCGCTTCACCGAGCAGGCGCTGTCCCGGCCCACCGAGGAATTCGTCCGCTCCCACGGGCTGCGCCTCGTGGTGTCCGCGGTCGCCGAACTGGAGTCCGGCAATCTGGACGCGGCCTGCGCGGCGGGCACCCGCGCGGTCGAGGTGGCCGGACGGATCTCCTCCGCCCGCACCACCGAGTACGTCCGCGATCTGCTGCACCGCCTGGAGCCGTACGGCGACGAGCCCCGGGTGGTCGAGCTGCGGGAGCGGGCGAGACCGCTGCTGGCGGCGCCGGCTTAGCGGCTTGTCGGGGCGGCTTGGCGGCCGGGTCGCGGCTTGGCGGCCTGGCCGGGCGGGATGGAGCGGCACGGAGCCGGCTTGGGACCGGCTCCGGAACCGGCTCGGAGCGGCTCGCCCGGCCAGACGGGCCGCTCCCGGCCCGGCCGGGATCATGCCCCTCGGGAGCCGTCCGATCGGCATTGTCAGTGCCGGCCGTCATGATGGGATACGTCGTCGGCGATGATGCGCAGGTCTGTGGCGACGGGCCGGCCTGCGGTCATGCGGTTGGGGAGGTGCAGTGGCGGCGTACGACTGCGAGGTGCTGGTGATCGGTGCCGGCATCGTCGGACTCTCTACGGCGTACGCGATCACGCGTGCCGCGCCCGGCACGCGGGTGGTCGTCCTGGAGAAGGAGTCCGGCCCGGCCCGCCATCAGACCGGGCGCAACAGCGGCGTGATCCACAGCGGCATCTATTACCCGCCCGGTTCGCTCAAGGCCCGCTTCGCCCTCCAGGGCTCGGCCGAGATGGTCAAGTTCTGCACCGAGCACGAGATCCCGCACGAGGTCACCGGCAAGCTGATCGTCGCCACCGACCGCAGTGAGCTGCCGCGGCTGCACGGCCTCATCCAGCGCGGCCGGGAGCACGGCCTGCCGGTGCGCGAGCTGGGCCCCGCCCAGATAGCCGAGTACGAACCCGAGGTGCGCGGCCTGGCCGCCATCCATGTCGGCACGACCGGCGTCTGCGACTTCGGCGCCGTCGCCCGCCGCTTCGCCCACCTCGCCCAGGACGCCGGCGCCCGCATCCGGTACGGCTCCGAGGTGACGGCCATCGGCCGCCGCCCCGGCCGGGTGGCGGTCCGTACGTCCGACGGCACGGTCCACCGCGCCCGCGCCCTGGTCAACTGCGCCGGTCTGCACAGCGACCGGATCGCCCGGCTGGCCGGCGACGCCCCGGGCATGCGGATCGTCCCGTTCCGCGGCGAGTACTTCACCCTCGCCCCGGACCGCGCCTCCCTGGTCCGCGGCCTGGTCTACCCGGTCCCCGACCCGGCCTTCCCCTTCCTCGGTGTGCATCTGACCCGCGGCATCGACGGCGCCGTGCACATCGGCCCGAACGCCGTCCCCGCCCTGGCCCGCGAGGGCTACGACTGGCGCACCCTCCACCCCGCCGAGCTGGCCGGCACCCTCGCCTACCCGGGCTCCTGGCGGATAGCCCGCCGCCACTGGCGCTACGGCGCCGGCGAGCTGCACCGTTCGCTGTCCCGGCGCGCCTTCACCGACGCGGTCCGCCGCCTGCTCCCGGCCGCCCGCGAGGAGGATCTGCGCCCCTCCCCGGCTGGCGTCCGCGCCCAGGCCGTCCTCCCCGACGGCACCCTCGTCGACGACTTCCTCTTCGCCGACTCCCCGGGCATGATCCACGTCCTCAACGCCCCGTCCCCGGCCGCGACGGCTTCCCTGCCCATCGGGCGCGAGGTGGCACGGAAGGTGCTGGGGATAGTCGGGGTGTGAAGCCCGTAACGCGACCGGCTCCCGGCCTTCCGCTCGTCCCGGAAACCGGGAGAACGGAGCGGCCGGGAGCCGGGAGCGCCCGCGTGTCAGGGGCCGTCAGCTGACCGGTGCCTTGAACGCCTGAATGCTGGACTTGTCGTGGCTGAGGCCCTCGCCCTGGATGAAGAGCGTGTTGGTGTGTCCGTCCCAGGCCAGCGACATGAGGTCCGGGGAGCCCAGGGCGTGCTTCGGGTCGTAGACCGTGCCCAGCACCTTTTCCTTGCCGTCACGCACACCGATCGAGACCAGCACCGGGTCCTGGCCGGGGGTGCCGGTGTCCGGCGCGTCGGTCACCGCGATCAGCCCGTCGGTGTCCAGAGCGGCGGACGCCGAGGAGCGCTTCTTCCACAGCAGTTCGCCGGTCTTCAGGTCCACGGCGGCGATGCCACCCGAGCCGTAGCCGGAGATCAGGACCTGCTCGTCCTCGTCGACGAAGGTGTCGCGGGGCTCGAGGCTCAGGTCCTTCAGCTCATCCGAGAGCTTGAACGTCTTGGCCGGCTTCCCTTCCTCGGTGTAGGTGGAAAGGGTGCCCTCGGCGTCGATCACGTTGGCTTCTTCACTCATGCGGATCGTCAGCGGCCGGTCGGACAGGATCTGCCCGACCGCCCGGCCGTCGCCCGTGACCGTCGAGTGGATGCCGCTGTACTCCAGGTCCTGGAGGGCCAGTTGCTTCTTCGGCTTCGCGTCGGAGCAGTCACTCCCCACGGCCCGGTACTGCGGGCTCAGCCCCACCGTGGTGGTGCAGTCGTGGCCACGCGCGGTCAGCTCCCAGACCTTCGCACCTCCGGTGATGGTGAAACCGGCGTACGTCTGCCCGATCGCGACGGCGACGACCTTGGAGTTCACCACCATTTGCGGGCTGTCCTCGGTGCTCCCGCCGCCCTTGAGGTTCTTCGACCAGAGCGTGCGCCCGGTGTCCGTGTCGATCACGGAGAGGAAGGAGCAGTCGTCGCCGCCCGCGTCGAAGACCACGGCGCCGACGCCGTCGTCGCTCGCGCTCTTGGACATGGCGCAGACCTCGCCCGCGCCCTTGGGCGTCTTGACCGTCCACTGCTTCTTGCCGGTCTTGCGGTTGTAGGCCCGGACGCCCTGGCCGTCCCCGTAGACGATGTCGTCGTTGTTGAACCACATCGAGCGCAGGTTGTTCTCGCCCTGCCCCTCGCGCTCGGACGCGGGCGACGGTGCCTCCCACAGCCGCTGCATGGCATTCGCGGGCCGGCTCGCGGCCGGGGTGGCGGAGTCGTCCGCCGTGAAGAGGAAGTACCCGCCGACCCCGGCGCCGATCAGCACGACCATCACGATGGCCAGGATGAGCGGCACGGGAACCCCGCTGCGCCCCGGGCCGGGGGGCTGCCCCGGCCCGCCCGGGAACGGCGCCGCCGTGGGCCCCCCGGGAAACGGCGGCTGCCCCGGGAACTGCCCAGGTGCCTGACCCTGCTGCGGGTACGGCGGCTGCTGGCCACCCGCGTAGCCCTGCGGAGGCGGCCCCTGCGGCTGGCCTACGGGTGGCGGAAAGGGCGCGCCACCCGGTCCGGGCTGTCCCGGTCCGGGCTGTCCCTGCGGCTGATACCCGGGCCCTCCCATGTACGGGCCGGGCTGCTGCCCCTGTGGCGGGACGGGCGGGGGCGGAGCGGGGTGGCCGGGTGCGGCCTGGCCCGGAGCGGGGTGCCCCGGTGCGGCCTGGCCCGGAGCGGGGTAGCCGGCGGGCGGCATTCCCGCGGCTCCCTGACCCGCCGGAGGCGGCCCCTGTGGATACTCGGCGCTTCCCTGGCCACCCTGCGACACGATGAACAGTCCCCCGGTTTGGTTTTGCCACGTCGACCCCGCATCGTATGCGCGCCACTACACACCGCGCCAACCCCGATTCCACCGGGGATTTCCCCCCTTCCGCCCCGCCATCGCCTGGGAAGTCTGGGTTCGCCGCCGGCCCCTCCGCCGCCTCTCTCCGCCCCCGTAGAATCGGACGCACTGTGTCCGAGAACCCCACCACTCACGCCCCCGCCGCTGCGGAATCAGACGCTCCGGAAGCCGCTCCCGGGGCCCCCGCCGCGCAGGAAGCACCCGACCTCGGGGCCACCGCGGTCTCGGCCGCCGCACCCCGGCGCGGGGAGCCGATGTTCCCCGACGGGACGGGGCCCGCGGCCGACCCCGCGGGGTCCCATCACGAGCGGCGGATCCGCTCGTTCCAGCCGCGCCGCAGCCGGGTCTCGCCCGGCCAGGCCGATGCGCTGCGCCGCCGGTGGGGGACGTGGGGCCTGGACATCGACGGGCTCTCCCGTATCGATCTCGATGCCTTCTTCGAGGGGCGGCCGGTCGTCCTGGAGATCGGCTTCGGCATGGGGGAGGCCACGGCCCAGATGGCCGCCGCCGACCCGGACACCGGAATCCTCGCCTGCGATGTGCACACCCCCGGGCAGGGCAATCTGCTCCGTCTCGCAGAGCAGAACGGTCTGTCCAACATCCGGGTGGCCAACGGTGACGCGATCATCCTGCTGCGCGAGATGCTGGCCCCCGCCTCCCTCGCCGGTCTGCGCGTCTATTTCCCCGACCCCTGGCCGAAGAAGCGCCACCACAAGCGCCGCCTCGTCCAGCCGGAGTTCATCGCCCTGGCGACCACCCGGCTCGCGCCCGGTGCCCAGGTCCACTGTGCGACCGACTGGGAGCCGTACGCCGAGCAGATGCTGGAGGTGCTGTCCGCCGAGCCGACGCTGGAGAACCTCCACCAGGGCTTCGCGCCGCGTCCGGACTTCCGCCCCCTCACCCGCTTCGAGGGCCAGGGCCTGGACAAGGGACATACCGTCCACGACCTCCTCTTCCGCCGCCGCGACACATAGCGCGAAGCCCCCTCGTTAGGGTCGATGGGTGTACCCGTCCCAGCCGCCCCCGTACCCGCCCCACGCGCCCGCCCCGCCCCCGTACACACCGCACACGCACAAGCCCGGCGCCGCGCACGCCCGCCGCCGGACGCCGCCCTGGCGCAGCAAGACCCTCCGCGCGGTCGCCCTGGTGTCGCTGCTGGCGCTCTCCGGCGTGATCATCATCGGCATGGTCCGCCAGGAGACCGGCACCGAGGGCTTCCTCGTCGGACTGGGTCTCGCCGTCTTCCCGGTTCCGCTCCTGGTGGCGGCGTTCTGCTGGCTCGACCGCGTCGAACCCGAGCCCTGGCGCAACCTCGCGTTCGCCTTCACCTGGGGCGCCTGTGCCGCCACGCTGGTCGCGCTGCTCGCCAACGGCTTCGCGACCGACTGGCTGGCCGCGAACATCGCCTCCACGTCGGCCTCCGAGGCCGAGGCCTGGGGCGCGACGGTGATCGCCCCGGTCGTCGAGGAAGTGGTCAAGGCGGCCGCCGTGCTCTTCCTCTACCGCTTCCGGCGGCGCGACTTCGACGGCATCACGGACGGCATCGTCATCGCCGGCATCACCGCCACCGGTTTCGCCTTCACCGAGAACGTCCTCTACCTGGGCAACGCCTTCGGCAAGGATCAGTCCCTGGGCCACTCCGGCCTGGACTCACTCACCGCCGGCACCTTCTTCCTCCGCATCATCGTCTCCCCCTTCGCCCACCCGCTCTTCACCATCCTCACCGGCCTCGCGTTCGGCATCGCCGCCACCCGCTACCCCCGCCGCCGCGCCGCCCGCCGCGCCCTCCCCCTCCTCGGCCTGCTCACCGCCGTCCTCCTGCACGCCATCTGGAACGGCGCCTCCGCCCTGGGCGACCTCGGCTTCCTCATCGTCTACGGCCTCTTCATGGTCCCCGTCCTCATCACCCTGACCTGGCTGGCGATCTGGGCCCGCAACCAGGAACTGCTCACCCTGCGCGGCTACCTCACCCCCTACATCACCGCCGGCTGGCTCACCCCCACCGAACCCACCGCCCTCTCCTCCCTCAAAACCCGCGCCCTCGCCCGCGACATCGCCCGCACCACCCAGGGCCCGGCCGCCGCCCGCGCCGTCACCGAGTACGCCACCGTCGCCACCACCCTGTCGTTCCATCGTCGGCGGGCTCATCTCCTGGGACCTTCCCCCGACTTCGCCACCCGGGAGCAGCACTTGCTGGAGCACTTGCGGGAGTACCAGGCTTGGGGGCGGGTGGCGTTGGTGGAGGCTTGGCACGACAGCAGACACAGCTAGGAAGGGCTGTCCTGGGTGCTCGCAGCGGTGGCATGGGGGGAGGTTCGTGAGACCGCAGAGCGCGTCCGGCCACCCCTCACATGCACCACAGGCACCGCTACGCTCGGAGATGTGCCCGATGACAGTGAATGGACAGCGCCAGAGGGGTCCTGGGCCTCGTCGGCTGCACGCCGCCGCAATATGCAGGCGATCCGCAGTCGCGACACCAAGCCCGAGCAACGGATCCGCCGTCTGGTCCACGCTCAGGGCCTGCGCTATCGCGTCTCCGCCCGCCCGCTGCCGGACCTCCGGCGAACCGCCGACATGGTCTTCCGTCCGGCGAAAGTCGCGGTGTTCATTGACGGCTGTTACTGGCACGGCTGTCCGGAGCATTACGTCCCGCCAAGGACGAATTCCGGTTACTGGTCAGAGAAGGTGACCAGAAATGTCACTCGGGATCGCGATACCGATCAGCAGCTGACCAGCGCGGGCTGGCTCGTACTCCGGTTCTGGGAGCACGAGCCAGCGGAACTATGCGCGGACAAGATCGCCGCTACGGTCATCCAGCGACGCTTCAGCGGAGGCAACTGACACTTCCAGCACCTCGGCAATCTCCGGCTGCTGGAAAGCGCGCTTCCCCCTCCTCGCGCCCAGCCGCTCAATCTGCAGGCCCGCAAGCAGCTCTTCACGGCACTCAGGCCGCAGCACAGAAGCAATAGCCTGGCCGACAGCCTGAGCTACCGGCGGAGGGAAGGCATTCCCCACCTGGCGGTATTGCGCCGTTTTGCCCCCCTGAAACTTCCAGGTCGGCGGGAAGTGCTGGATGAGGGCAGCCTGCTGGACAGTCAGCATCGGCCCTTGAGGGCGCAGGAATTCGCGTTCAAGATGCTTGTCCCGGTCGATGCGCTTCACGCTGTCGATATCGTCCGCAACCCCTAGCCCATTGACACCCAAGGCACGCCAGGCAGCCTTAGCCCTGCTCGGCCCCAGGTCAGCACCACCGTGCTTCTTTGACCCACCGACGAGCGTGGGTGCTACAGTCCCCGGCTGGTCTGCCTTGTCACGCCACGCTTCGTAGGCATCCTTAATCCGGTCGACGTCACCCGGAAATTCTTCGATCAGACGGTCGCGGCGATACTCCATCGTCTTTTCGAGAGCTCCGAAGACATTATCTTTCTGCTCCGTCACACCGACTGGCCACGGGAATTCATCAATCCCCAGCCCCGCCTTCTTTCGGTCCTCTTCGCGAATAGCCACGAAGATCGAACGCGGCCGCAGCTGGGGAACGTTATAGTTGCGCGCCTCAAGGAGATGCCAGCCGCAGAACCAGTAACCCATCCCTTCGATGCTCTTGATGATCGAATTGCAGTATTCGTCGAACTTTGCGTCCATGATGCCGCGCACATTTTCGATCATCACGGCTCGGGGCTTAAGAGAATCGATCAGTCCGACCATGCGCGGGAACAAGTCCCGCTCATCGTCGCCGCCGAGCTGCTTCCCGGCCACCGAGAAGGGCGGGCATGGCACCCCTCCGGCCAAGAGGTCAAGCTCATTCTCTTCAAGCCCTCTGCCGCCAAGAGCAGCCATCGCTCGATGGGCATCGAACTCTGAGACGAGATCCTCATTCAGCGCCTCGCAGTCACCCCACCCTTCGTCCTGAGAAAGGTTCTTCTGAAGTGTGGCGTGCGCGTGCTTGTCGATCTCGACTAGAGCAAGGTGCCGGAATCCCGCCCCATGCAAGCCGAGTGCCTGCCCCCCTGCTCCTGCGCAGATCTCGATCGAGGTCAGCAAAGCGCTCTCGTCACGGCTGCTCGCGCCCATGGGCGTCGGTCCTCCTGGTGTGGCTCAAAGCAGATTCTCAAGTGTCGCAGAGTTCTCGGCTGCCGCTCACGAATCGCAGC
Organism: Streptomyces sp. bgisy130; assembly: GCF_057708345.1. Lineage (NCBI taxonomy): Bacteria > Bacillati > Actinomycetota > Actinomycetes > Kitasatosporales > Streptomycetaceae > Streptomyces > Streptomyces sp. bgisy130. Next base: position 64,136 of record NZ_JBYISA010000031.1, on the reverse strand, counting down.
TGCCCGGTGGTCTGCTGTCAGCACCAGAAGTTTCCCAGCACAGGTCAAGTCCGCTCCTGGCAGGGCCTCCTGCCAGGAGCGGACTTGCCTGCGACAGGGCGCTAGCCGCGGCCGATGTGCTTGAGCATCGCCCGGATATCCTGCGCGTCCAGGCCTCCGGCCATGGGCGGTGCCTCCTGCAGATCCGCGAGTTGCTGGACGGACGGGTCATCCAGCACCCTGGCCATGAAATCCAGCTTCTGCTGCAGACGGACTGCCACCACTTCGTCCACCGTCTCCTGGGCAGCGAGAACGGTAACCCGGGTCTCGACACCAGGCTCCAGTCCAAGCCGGTGGATACGGTCGAGACTCTGCAGATACCGGCCCGCCATGAAGTCCCGGTCCACGTAAACGGCGTCATGGCATACCTGGTGCAGGCTGATGCCCTCTCCGAGCGTGGCCGGGTTCGATACCAGCACCATGCAGTCCGGATCCTCGCGGAACCGCCGCAACTGCTCCTCGCGGTCGGGCGTCCCGCCATGGACGACCGCCGGTTCGAAGTTCTCCAGCAACCTGCCCAGCGACGTCAGGCTCCGCACAAACGTCGACCACACCAAGGTCTTGCGCCCCTGCGCAGCATTGGCCGCCACAATCCTCGCGGCTTCCGTGTACTTGGGGGCCAGCTCGTAGCTGGGGAGCTCCTTCAACAGCTCGTAGAGGGAGTCATCGTGCGGTATCTCCAGCGGGGGAAGGCGGTACTCCACTGGTTCGTACCTGCTGCTCCCTTCGAGAAGCAGCGCCGGATTGGTCGCCGCCATCAAGAGCCGGAGGGCGGACTTGCCGAGGGCGGCGAAGTCATCAGCGGAGGGCTCGGCCCGCGCCGACATATCGCCCACAAGCGCCTGGTAGATCTCCCCGTGGAGCGGAGACATCTTTACGGGAACCATCACCGGCTCCAGAGGCGGAAGCTCCAATTCGTGCTTGGTGGTCCGCGTGAAAAGCGGACGGAGCGCGGAACTCGCATGCGCCAGGTCGCCGTCCGCAACCGCCTGGGCAACGGAGCGCTGACCATAACCAGGCCAGACGAAGCCCAGCAGGTTCTCCAGATCCTTGGCGCCGTTCGGTGCCGGCGTTCCCGTCAGGATCAGCCGTCGCCTGGCCAGCGGCCCCAGAGTCATACACGCCGCACCGTATGTGCCACGTGAGCCAAGCTTCATACGGTGCGCCTCGTCCAGAATGATCATGGATGGGGCATCTTGCAGCCAGGCAGCCAGAAACGGCAGCGAGCGGTCCAGCCGCTCGTAATTGACGATGAGGATCTCGGCCCACTGATCGCGGGCGGACTCCAGAAGCATCGGGCGAGGGCGGTTGCGGAAGCACGCACCGCTTTCGTAAAGCCACGACTCATAAGCCGACTTCGGGCTGACGACCATGAGCCGGCTCACCTCGCCCTGCTCCTTCATCGCAGCGTAGACAGCCAGCCCGACCCGGGTCTTCCCGGCCCCCGGAACGCTGAAGTTGGCGCCATGCCGGAGTGACAGCAGCTTCGCGATGTCCCGCTGCTGGAATTCTGTGAGCGAAGCGGTCCAGTTGCTGCCCAGCAGGCCCGCGACCTCGCTTGCCGCCAGCCGGTGCTGGGCGTCCGGCGCTTCCAGCTCCTTCCGCACCGTTTCCGCGTCCTGGACGCTGGAGGCGACCAGGTACCTGAGCTCTGGGTCCCAGCTGACACCTTGAGGGTCGGACCAACTGCCGACGGCGCTGAGCTGAGAAAGAAGGTCATCAATCTCAACGATCACAGCGAGGGGGCCGAGCTGGCCGCCCGAGCGAAAACGGGCAGCCAGCTGGACAAGTTCAGAGCGGTGTTCTTCAGTCGTCCTGAGGACAACCTTCGTGTGTGACGTGTCGAAACCGAGGTGCAGCGTGACGCCGCTGCCCATCTCTGGCATCAGTCACGTCCCAGAGACGCGGCCTCAAGCAGCCACCTGACGCCTTCTCCGGGCTCGTGGGAGCCGCGGCCGGCCTGCTGCGCCAGCTGCCGAAGACTGTCCCTCAGCTTGAGGGCTGCTTCGTCAAAGGCCGATTCATCCAGGCTGTGGGAGGCGCGCGCCTTCACCAGCTCGCCCACGCATAGTTCGATCGCTGCACAGGCGTCCATCAACCGCTCGGGCGCGATCTGCTTCCGCTTGCGCAGTCGCGCGTCACGTCCTGCCCGGTCGATGGCCTTGTCGAAGGCGTTACGCACATCGTCCTGCAGCAGTTGCGCCCCGCGCTTCTCCTCCTCGGTCGTCTCCGACGCCGCAACACATGCCTTGGCCTGGAGGACACGCCGGTTGAGCTCACGCGCAGCGGACACCCTGGAAGACGCTCCCGGGACGGAAAGACCCAGGCCAGGTACCGAAATGCTCTCCTCCTGCTCCACCTCTGGCACAAGACGAGGAGGAAGCACGGACGACAGATAGTACTCCTGGAAACCTTCCTCGATATGCCGGACGTCCGTCTTGGAGAACCCCAGGGTGATCGCTGCCATGCGGGTTTCCTTGAGGGCTTCCGCCCGGTCAGGATCGGATGCGGCGAGCTTGCTGAAGTCGCGGTGCAGCTCCTTCAGCTTCTCCTGGTGGTCCTCGAAATCGACCAGCCGCAGCGTGGCCTTCCCGATTTCACTGCGCTCGATCTGATCACGGACCACCCGCAGGATCCACCGCTCCTGGTCGTAGGTCTTGACCTGGATCCGGAACGCCTTCGCGATGGCTTCAGGCGTGCGTCCCAGGCTCGCCTGCTCTTCCATAGCCAGGAGCCGGTTGATGTACGAGTAGTCGCGGCGGTGGTCCTTGCGCAGCTGCAGCGACAGTTCCACCGCATTGATGTCAGCCCACGTGAACGATTCGGGCAGGACGCCCACACGCATGGACACCGCGCCAAGCTCATTCAGCGCTGCTGCCCGGGTGTTGCCATTGACCAGGATGCCCTGGTGGGTGATCAGTCCCGGGTCGTTCTGCCCGTATTCCTTCAGGCTCTCCTTGAGCTTGTCGAAGGCGGGGTCGCGCCGGGTTGGATCGGCCGGCTCCGCCTTCAGCAGCTCATCGAGGTACTCCTGCCCTGTCTCGCCCCATGGCTCGGCCCGAAGCGCCATGTCCTTCTTGGCGTCATGAGTCCGCTGCGCACGGATCCGGTGGGTGGCCGGGTTGTAATAGAGCCCCAGGAGAGGCAGATCGATGACCTCGACATTGAGCGGCTGGCCGTTCCAGTCCACCGTCACGGTCTCCCGCGTGCCCCCGCGGTTCTTCACCTCTTCCAGGCGCTTCTTGATCAGGTCATTGAACTCGGCCGCCTTCGGCGGCGGCGGGAATTCCTGCATGGTGTACCCCAACCCCTCTACTGGCTCTCGCCGCAAACCGCCTGCTTGACGGCCTCACGTGCCTCCGTCGGCAACGTCCGGTACGTTCCCCACAGCTTCTCAAGGAGGCTGTACGTGCGCTGGTCCGCATCGATCCACTGAGCGAGCACCTTCCGCTCAACAGGGCCGAGGCTCTCCACGCTCCGCATAAAGTCAGCCACGTCAGCCTCGCTGCCCCGGTTCCCCACCCGGCACCGGTTGCATTCCGTGACCAACTGCTGCTCCGTAGAGCCATCAACGAGCTTTACCTGGCGACGCGCGATGTCCAGCTGAGCAGTTCCGCGGCCATCGCCAAAGGTCTCGCCAGCCCCCACTCCACAGCTGCGGCACAGATAGCCGTCGGCCCTCATCGCATCGCTGCGCTGAGTAGCGGTCAGGCGCGTCTGCGGCTTCGCCTTCCCCTTACCAGGCAACCACACGGGCTCGCCCTCTGCCACGAATCGATGCTCGTTGCTGTGGAGACTCGGGTCCTCCCGGTTCGTGTCAATCACCCAGCCCGCGTCGCGGAGATCGCGCATGCGGCGGTCGATCTGTGCGACACCGGGAAACGCCTCGCGCATGGCCGTCTTCGTGAACGGCTGCCCCTCACCGACGACTTCTACGAGCCACCGGGCAACACGAACCTTGCTTCCCTTCGATGCGTCCTGCCAGGACGGCACGTTCATAACGGCCCCACCCTTCTGCTGACAACAAAGCCCAACTCGGCCGCTGTGGAGGAACTACGGCGGCCGGTGCGTGGGTTCCATATCAGCGGCCCCGGCCCGCGATTGCGAGCAGACGGCAGAGTTTCCCGGACAAACGCAACAATGGAATTTAGTCTTGCCCCCACTGGCACTACGACGAAGGCGGGGGCACATGGCGCGACAGGGACGTCGTGTGGCTGCGATTGACCCGGGGCTGCCTGCTGGCAACAAGAAGCTCGCCGAAGCGCTCCGGGCAATGCGCCCGATGCTGCCGACAGGCCTGGAGACCTACACTGCGATCGCCGCCCAAGCCGCCAAAGATTGCAACAGCGAACACTTGAGCAAGACGACCATCTCCCGCTATTTCAGCGGCAAGTTGATAGCGCCTGGATGGTTTATCTGCTGGTTACATGCGACGATGCAGCTCGGACGGCACGCTGGAACCCCTCCCCCACTCGAAGACCTGCTGGTCCTGCAAAGGTCAGCAAACAATCCGACTGACTGCTCCGGATGCAACAGCCTTATCAGGGAACTCGGCCGCAGCGAGGCGGAACGCCTGACGGCTACGAGCCGGAGATGGCATCTTGAGCGCATCCTCGCCGAATGCCTGGACAGGGGCCGCAGAGCCGGTTCAGGAGCCGGCGGCCAGGCACGTCCGGCATCACGCCACAGGCCGCCCATTACCCTGCCGGTCCCCTACCACCGCGCGGACCGGCAGGATGAAGTGAACGACATCCGCGCCGCCGACTACGTCACCGTGCGAGTATCCGCGCTTGCCAGCCAGCAGAATCACCACGAAGCGACCGCGGCACTCAGCAATGCTGCGGCTGTGTTACTGCCAGCGGAGGTAGCAGCCGTGGTTGTCTCCCTGCGCGGCCGGGAAGTCGACGACGAGGCGGAGACCCTTCTTCAGGGGTACGCACGAGACCAGTCCGCCAACGACATCATGAGCCTTGCATGCAGCCTGCTGGAGTACGAGCTCTTCTCTGACGCTGAAGTACTGCTCCGCGCGGCGGTCAAGTAGCTGCGGCAGAAGCCGGCCGGCCCGTCAAGTTGGAGTAATCCGAACGCGCCTCCTCCCCCCGCCCCGCGGACATAGGGTCGGGAGAGTTGTCCCCTCAGGGAGGTCATGGAGATGGTTCGGGTTCCCCCGGCCGCAGTTGCCGCAACCGGCCTAGTAGGCGGCTACGCCGTCGCTCGCTGGAGCAAGAAACGGCCCCTCGGCGGGGTGGCGCTGGCGGCGGCTGGGGCCGTGGCGGCGCGGGAGTGGCAGCGCAAGGCGGGGAATGTGACGGCGGCTGCGTTGAGTGGGGTGTATGTGGCGGCGTTTGCCGGGTCGCATCCGTTGGCGAAGAAGATCGGGACCTGGCCTTCGGTGTTCGCGGTGGCGGGTGGGGTGGCCGCCGCGTCGTGGGCCGTGGTGGATCGCCGGAAGTAGGGCGGAGGAGGGGACGGGGAGAGGGAAGAGGGAGGAAGCGGGCGGGCGCAGCTCGCATTCTCCCGCTCGGGGGAGGAAGCGGGCGGGCGCAGCTCGCTTCCAGTCCCCCGGAGCTGGGTCAGGCGGAAGCCTCGTCCAGCAGCTTGAGTTCGTCCTCCGTCAGCGTCACCTCCCCCACCGCCAGCAAGGCCGGGAGCTGTTGCACCGTGCGGGCGCTCGCGATCGGTGCCGCGACGGTGGGCTGGGCGGTGAGCCAGGCGAGGGCGATGGTGGCGAGTTCGGCCTCGTGGGCGGTGGCGACGGTGTCGAGGGCCTGGAGGATGCGGCGGCCGCGGTCGGTGTCCGCGTACTTGGCGGCGCGTCCGGAGCGGGCGCTGTCGACATGGGTCCCCGGGCGGTACTTGCCGGTCAGGAAGCCGGAGGCGAGGGCGTAGTAGGGCACGGCGGCCAGGTCGTGGCGGGCGGCGACCTCGGCGAGTTCGCCTTCGTAGGTGTCGCGGGAGACCAGGTTGTAGTGGGGCTGGAGGGCGACATAGCGGGCCAGGCCCTCGCGGGCCGAGCAGGCCAGGGACTCCTCCAGGCGCTGCGCCGAGATGTTGGAGGCGGCGATCTCGCGGACCTTGCCGGCCCGGACGAGGTCGTCGAGGGCGGTGAGGAACTCCGGGACCTCGACCGACTCGTCGTCGTAGTGGGTGTAGTAGAGGTCGATGTAGTCGGTGCGCAGACGGGTCAGGGAGGCGTCGACCGCGGACTTGATGGTGGCGGGGGACAGGCCCTGGTAGCCGGGGAGGGCGCCGACCTTGGTGGCGATGACGACCTCGGAGCGGTTGCCGCGGGAGGCCAGCCAGTTGCCGATGACGGTCTCGGATTCGCCGCCTTTGTTACCGGGGACCCAATACGAGTAGGCGTCGGCGGTGTCGATGAAATTGCCCCCGCCCGCCACATACGCGTCGAGCACGGCGAAGGACTCGGCTTCGCCGGCCGTCCAGCCGAAGACATTGCCCCCGAGCGACAGCGGGGAGACGGAGAGCGAGCCGAGAGGCTTGCGGGTGCTGCGGGCGTCTGGGGTGCTGCGTGTCGCGGTCATGCGTTGTTGCAGCGCCGGGGGAAGAGGAGTTATTCCTTCCTCTTCCCCCGGTCGGCAACAACTTCTCTCGGACCCTTACGGGTTGAGGGCGTGGTTCAGGCTTCGAGGCCCTCGGTCACACATTGAGCCCGTGGTCGCGGAGCCACGGCATCGGGTCGATCGGGTCGCCGGCGCCGGGGCGCACCTCCAGGTGGAGGTGGGGGCCGGTGACGTTGCCGGTGGCGCCGACGCGGCCGATGACGTCGCCGGTGCTGACCTTGCCGGAGGTCTTCAAAATCGAGGAGAGGTGGCAGAACCAGAGTTCGGTGCCGTCGTCGAGGGTGAGGACGATGCGGTAGCCGTACGAGCCGGCCCAGCCGGCCTGGGTGATGGTGCCGGAGTGCACCGCCTTGATGGGGGTGCCGGTCGGCGCGGCGAAGTCCTGTCCGGTGTGGTCGGCGGCCCAGCGGTCGCCGGCCTGGCCGAAGCCGGCGGTGAGCGTGTAGGAGGACACGGGGGCGATGAAGCTCTTCGCCAGTTTGGCGAGGCGTTCGGCCTCCGCCTTCCGCCGGGCCGCTTCCTCCGCCTTGCGCTTGGCCTCCATCTCGGCCGCCTTCTTGGCTGCTGCGGCTTTCTCGGCCGACTTCTGGTGGGCGGCGGCTGCCGTTGCGGCCTGCTGGACGGCGGCCTTCTCGGCGGCCTCGCGCGCGTCCTGCTCGGCGGAGCCCTGCTGCGCGTCGGCCTGCTGGAGGATGCGGCTGCGCAGCGCCTCACCGGCGCCCGCGGCGTTACCCGTGTCCGCGCCCGTGGAAGCGGCGGTGACGGCACCGCCGTCGGGAGCCGAGGCGGCGTCGGTGGCCGCGGAGTCGTCGTCGGATATCAGGTCGCCGATGCCGGGAAGCTCCTTGGCGTCCGGCAGCTTCTCGGAGAGGTCGTCCGCCATGCCGCCGATGTCGGGCATCGAGATCGGCACCGGCGGACGGCCCTCGGCCGAGGCCATGCCGCTCGCGCCAACCGCCGCGATGACACCGACACCCAGGACGGTGCCGCTGCGGGCGAAGCCGCCGCCGCGCTGCTTGGCGACGCGGTGCTTGCCTCGAACGGAACGGGTGGATTCCTCGGTGGGATTCCATTCCTCCCACGGTCCGTCGCCGTCCTCGGCACCGGGGCCGGGGAAGGCACCTCGGTCATCGAGCTCGTAGGCGAACGGGTCCTCGGGGGTAGGCCTGTTGGACGCCACGGGGGCGCACTCCTTTCCTTCCTTCTCGCCTACCGGGTTAGCTGACGGGTTCGGAGCAGGAAGGTCTCCTACGGACGCCCACTGGCGGAGGGCGTCCGATTCACCCCAAGGAAGTGGTTCCCCGGTTCCCTAGGTGCAGTTCGAAGTGCTTGGGGGTGCGTGAAAAGCGCGTGCGGGATTCGGCGTCGGCGCGCGGTGCCGCCTCGGGCGACGGCTGGGACGACCGCGCTGCGTTATCGGACAGTAATAGAGACGGCGACCGAATTCCAAGCGTTCCCACGAATCCGTATGCGCTCCGGGCAAGCCGCCGCGCGACGTTTTCGGCCAGCAGTGCAGCAATCCGGGCGAGTTGCCCGCCGGCCCTAAACGATCTTTCGCGGATTGTGTGCCAGTCGTTATGCGCAGGGGTGCCCCTCAGCTACGGAGGGTGAGAGCAGTAACGTCGGATCATGGTCGTCAACGTCGGGAACACCGGGAACGCCGGACGGGCTGCCGGTAACGCGTGGGGAGTGGCGGAGCGGTACGGGGAGTTCTCCTGGCGGGAGGCGCGCGGCCGGTCGGCCGCGCACGAGGAGCTGAGCGCGCGGATCAGCCAGGACGCGGAGTTCTGCGATCTGCTGTCCGGCTCGCTGCCCGCCGGCAACAAGCAGCAGCCGGACCTCCTGCTCGCCGCCGTCCGCTATCTCGACGGCCCGCACGCCGAGACGGGCCCGCGCGGTGCGGCGGCGTACGGGCGCTGGCGCGAGTGGACGATCCGGCACTGGGACGAGGTGCGCGCGGTGATCATGCAGCGCGCCACCCAGACCAACGAACCGGCCCGCTGCGCCACCCTGCTGCCGCTGCTCGCCCGTCTGCCGCAGCCGCTGGCGCTGCTGGAGGCCGGCGCGTCCGCGGGGCTGTGTCTGCACCCCGACCGCTATCGCTACCGCTACGAGGCCAGAGGCGAGGACGGGCCGCCCCGCCGGGCCGAGCTGGGGGCACCGGAGAGCCCGCTGATGTTCACCTGCCGTACGGGAGGGGCGGCCGACGAGCTGCCCGAACGGATGCCGCAGATCGTCTGGCGGGCCGGTATCGACCTGGACCCGCTCGACCCGGCCCGCGAACCGGACGATCTGCGCTGGCTCCAGGCGCTCGTATGGCCGGGCGACGGGGAGCGTGCGGCACGGCTGTCCGCCGCCGTCGAGGCGGTGCGGCCGGCGCCGCGGCCGCGGATGGTGCGCGGCGACCTGATCGACGAGCTGCCCGCGCTCGCCGCCGAGGCACCGTCCGGGGCGACGCTGGTCATCTTCCACAGCGCCGTGCTGGGCTATCTCCCGCCCGCCCGCCGCGAGGAGTTCGCGCGTCTCGTACGGTCGCTGCTCGACGGGCGGCCCGGCGGCGGTCACTGGATCTCCAACGAGCACCACTCCGTGCTGCCGTGGATCACCGACTCCGCACCCCACGCGCCCCGCCCGGACGACGCCCTGCACCTGACCCTCGCGCTCGACGGACGCCCGGTCGCGCTCACCGGCCCGCACGGCCGGAGCCTGCACAGCCTCTCCGGCGCGAGGGGCGGCCCGGGGCGCTGAGCGGGGCCGGGGGACGGCCCGGCTCCCGTACGGCACCCTGTACGCCCGCTTGTCCCCCCTACACCGGCCCGCCCCCAATAGGCCCCCGCCAAGCCCCCTACGGTCCCCCGCCTACGCCCCCATGGGCCGCTGCACCGCCAGCAGCGCCATGTCGTCGGCCGGCGCCCCGCCCGTATGCCGTGCCACATCCTCGACGAGGGTGTCCACGAGGACGTCCGGGCCGGGGAAGCGGCAGCCGCGCAGTTTGCCCGACGGGCTGTAGTAGCGGCCGAGGAGGTCCCGGGCGCCGGTCACCCCGTCGGTGAAGAAGAGCAACAGGGCCCCGGCCGGGAAGAACGTCTCGTCCGGCCGGTCCGGCCGGCTCGCCATCTCGCCCAGCCCGAGGGGCGGCGCCGGCGCCTCGGGCAGCAGCTCACGCAGCCCGCCGTCCGGGGTGAGCAGCAGCGGGGACGGGTGGCCCCGGTTGAGCACCCGCAGAACGGACTGCCCGTTGGCGGGGATCTCGGCCAGGACGGCAGTGGTGAACCCCTCGGTCTGCTCCACCCCCTCGCGCCGCCCGCCCTCCCGCCGCAGCGCCCGCTCCAGCCGGCCCGCCACCGCCCCCAGGGTGCGCTCCTGTTCCGCCGCCTCACGGAAGGCGCCGATGACGATCACCGCGGTCCGCACCGCGTCCAGCCCCTTGCCCCGTACATCGCCGACGAGCAGCCGTACGCCGTGCGGGGTCTCCTGCACGGCATACAGGTCACCGCCGCTCCGGTCCGCCACCCGCGCGCCCACATAGCGGGCGGCGATGGCGAACCCGGCGAGCCGTTCGGGCGGCGTGGGCAGGACGGCGCGCTGGGCGGCCGCCGAGACGTCCCCCGGGGAAGCCGGGCGGACGTCGGCGCTCCGGACGATCCGGTTGATGCCGAGGGCCGTCAGAGCGACGAGCAGGACCATGACGGTCTCCGTCACCGACTCGACGTGGTCGTGCGCGGCGCCGCCGCGATAGAGGACGACCCAGATCTCGCCGAGCACGGCGGCCAGGGCCGTGAGCACGGTGCCGCGCAGCGCGAAGAGCGGCGCGGCGACCAGTGGGGCGGCCGAGAAGAAGGGGGCGGCGGTGTAACCGGCGGGCGTCACCGTGCCGAAGGCGACGCCGCCGCCGATCAGGAGGACGGGAAGCCGGCGCACCAGCAGCCGGCCGGACGACACCAGCCGGGCACGGCGCTCCCCGTCGCCCTCGGAGGGCGCCTCACCTCGGAGCATCCGCACCGGCCTCTTCCCCCTCCCGCCCGTCCGTACGGGACCGTCGTGCCGGTCGCCTCGACGTCCCCAGGCTTGCCGGTACGGGCCGGGACGGCGACTCATCGGGGTCCGGACGGGTCACGGGACCAGCCGGGAGGAGGTGGCGCGCGGGCGGCGCGGGAAGCCCAGGAGGAAACAGGGGCCGCCCCGCGCCCCCAAGCGCGGGGCGCTCAAGGGCATTTGAGCACCGCCCGGCACCCGCTCACGCCCGAGGGCCCGGACCGCGAACGGCCCGGGCCCTCGGGGCACCGCATCCGGCCGGACGGTCTTCCCGTCCCGCTTCTGGTGGGCCATCAGGGGCTCGAACCCTGAACCAATGGATTAAAAGTCCACTGCTCTGCCAATTGAGCTAATGGCCCGCACCGAGCAGCATAGCCCGAGGAGGTGCCGCAGCCCGAAGGCATTACGGATCAAGCCATCCGGCGGGGTGCCACGAGGCCGGCCGAAGGGCCCGGCGGGGCCTGCGGCGGGCCGTACAACGCGCGGGGCCCGCACGGCACTTGTGTGCGTACGGGCCCCGCGGATCAGCGTCGGTGATCAGCCGTTGCGCTTCCAGCGCGGCTTGTCCTCGCGACGGCCGAAGGAGCCGGTCGGGGCGCCACGGTGGTCGTCACGACGGCCGTAGGGGCGGTCGCCGCCGGAGCGGTGGCCACCGGTGGACGGACGGCCGCCGGAGCGGTCGTCACGGTTGAACGGGCGGTCGCCGCCGGCGGAGCGGTAGCCACCGGTGGCCGGACGGCCCGTGGTACGGCTGCCGGAGCGGTCGTCGCGGTTGAACGGGCGGCTCGGACGGTCGCCGCGGTCGCGGTTGAAGCCGCCACCGGCACGGTCGTCACGGCGCTCGAAGGAACGGCCACCGGAACGGTCGTCACGGCGGTCGCGGTTGAAGCCGCCGCCGGAACGGTCGTCACGACGGTCACGGTTGAAACCGCCACCGGAACGCTCGTCACGACGGTCACGGCCGAAACCGCCCCGGTCGTCACGACGGTCACGGTTGAAACCGCCGCCGGAACGGTCGTCACGACGGTCGAAGGAACGGCCACCGGAACGGTCATCGCGGCGGTCACGGTTGAAGCCGCCCCGGTCGTCACGGCGGTCACGGTCGAAGGAACGGCCGCCGGAGCGGTCGTCACGGCGGTCGCGGCGCTCGAAGTTGCCCCGGTCGTCGCGGCGCTCGTCGGCCGCGCCGGCCTGCGCCGGAACGGCGGCCTCGGCCACCTCGGCGGCGGCGGTCTCGGCAGCGGCGGCGAGCGCCTCGGCCGGGTCCTCACCGCGCTCGCGGGCGGCCCGGGCGGTCAGCCGGTCGGCCTCCTCGCGCAGCTCGGTGGCGCGGCGCTGAAGGCGCTCCAGCTCACGGGTGAGCTCGGCCACCTCGCGCTCGGCCTGCTTGGCGGAGTTGTTGGCACCGTCGGCCTGGACCTCGGTGAGCGAGCGCGCACCGGTGATCTTGGCGACGTCCTCGTCGAAGGCGCCGGAGCCGCCGACGATGTGGCGCGAGGCGTCCACGCCCGCGTCCTCCATCAGCCGGAAGATCTGCCGGCGCTGGTGCGGCAGCGACAGCGAGACGACGGTGCCGGACTGGCCGGCGCGGGCGGTACGGCCCGAGCGGTGCAGGTAGTCCTTGTGGTCACCGGCCGGGTCGACGTTCAGGACCAGGTCGATGCCGTCGACGTGGATACCGCGGGCGGCGACGTCGGTGGCGACCAGCGCGTTGACGTAGCCGTCCTTGAAGTCCGCGAGCACCCGGGTGCGCGCGCCCTGCGTCATGCCGCCGTGCAGCGCGTCCGCCTTCACACCGGACTCGACGAGCTGCTCGGCGATGCGGTCGGCGCCCAGCTGGGTGCGGACGAAGATGATGGTGCGGCCCTTGCGGGCGGCGATGGCGGCGGTGACCGGCGCCTTGTCCTTCGGCTTCACGACCAGGACGTGGTGGGTCATGGTGGTGACGTTGCCCTGGGCGCTGTCGACCTCGTGGCTGACCGGGTTGGTCAGGTAGCGCTTGACCAGGGTGCCGATCTCGTTCTCCATCGTGGCGGAGAACAGCATCCGCTGGCCGCCCTCGGGCACCTGGTCCAGCAGCTCGGTGACCTCGGGCAGGAAGCCCAGGTCGGACATCTGGTCGGCCTCGTCGAGGACCGCGACCTGGACGTTCTCCAGGGAGCAGGCGCCACGGTTGATGATGTCGCGCAGCCGGCCCGGGGTGGCGACGAGGATGTCGACGCCGCGCTCCAGGGCGTAGATCTGGTTGCCCATGGACGTACCGCCGCAGACGACCTTCATCTTCAGGCCGAGGACGTCGCCGTAGGGCTGGAGGGCGTCCGCGACCTGCATCGCGAGCTCACGGGTCGGGGTGAGGATGACGGCGCGCGGCTTCTTCTTGTCGGTGTGGCCGCCGGCGAGCTGCGCCAGGGTCGGCAGACCGAAGGAGAGCGTCTTGCCGGAGCCGGTACGGCCGCGGCCGAGGATGTCCTTGCCGGCCAGCGCGTCCGGAATGGTCGCGGCCTGGATCGGGAAGGGGGTGGTGACGCCGTTCTGCGCGAGCTTGCGGACGACGCCCTCGGGCAGTCCGAGGTCGGCGAAGGTGACGGTGTCGGTCTCGGGCGACTCGTCGACCGCCGTCACCTCGGGGTCCGTCTGCTCATCGATTGCGGGCATGACGGACTGCTCAGTGGAAATGGACATGCGAAATGCGAAACCTTCCGGAGTCTCGGCACGCGCCCAAACTCCGTGTGTTTCACAAGACCGCCTCTATGCGGTCAGCCACGGCAAGGGAGAGAACGCGCCACGCGGCGCGCTTCTGTTCTGGCGCCGGGCAAATGGGATCAAACGATCTACCACCATACGCACTCCGCCCCCCGGATGGCAAATGACCTTCTGGCCAGGCCCTCCGCGCCCCCGGACAAAGCTACCCGCTCCGCCCGGAACCCCTCACGCCTCCTCGTCGTAGGACTCCGACTCCGACGCCACCGGCGAGACGGGGGACGGGCCGGAGGCATGGGAGCTCGGCGGTGGCGGGGGGCTGCTCGGCGCCGGGGTCGGCTGCGCCGGGGGCGTACTGGGCGCGGACGAGGCCGGCGGGGTGGCCGGGCGGTCGGGGCGGGACGGCGAGGGCTCCGGACGGGGCCGCCCGCCATGGCCGCCGGAGCCGCCGTGGCCGGCGCCCGCGCCCGGCTCGGGGCCCGAGGGCTGCACCGGCCGGGACGGGGTACCGGGCTCGGACGGCTCCGGTGCCGCACTCTTCGACGCCTTGCCCGCCTTCTTGCCCTTGCCGTCGGCCGGATGCGCCCCGCCGGTGCGCCCCATCCGCCGCGGGCCGTCGCCGCGCCCGTCCACGGTCACCCCGTTGGGGCCGGACCAGCCGTCCTTCCCGTCGTGCCGCGCGGTGCTGTTGGACGGTTTCGGCTCCTCCGGGTCGCTCACGCTCATACAGCCGGCCAGCGCCGCGGCCAGCGCGGAGACAGCCACGGCCGCCGCGGCGGCGCGGGAGCGCACCCCCGACGGAGGGCGCGACAAAGGGGCGGGGGACGACGACGGGGACGGTGTCGGCGTCAGGGACGACGGGCGATGTGGGCTCGGGCGCACGGCGGGACCTCCGGATCCGGAACGCAGGGACGGCGGCACGGACGCCCTGCCCAACTCCCGCCCCCCACCTGAGGACACGCACCGGGCCCGGCCGATCGCGCCGGGCGCGCCTTCCGGGACGCACTCCCGCCCGGCCGTGGCCCTTCGGGTGCCCGGCAGCCCCTACGGGAGCACCCTCAGCCGTAGCCCAGCGCGTGCAGCCGCTCGTCGTCGATCCCGAAGTGGTGCGCGATCTCATGAACGACCGTCACTTCGGTCTCCGCGACCACGTCCTCGCGGGTGTCGCACATCCGCAGCGTCGGCCCCCGGTAGACGGTGATCCGGTCCGGCAGCACACCGGCGTACCACTCCCCCCGGTCGGTCAGCGGCGTCCCCTCGTAGAGCCCGAGCAGGTCGGGGTCGTCGGCGGGTGGTTCGTCCTCGACGAAGACCGCCACGTTGTCCATCAGCCGGGTCAGCTCCGGCGGGATCCGGTCCAGCGCCTCGGCGACCAGTTCCTCGAACTCCTCGCGCGTCATTTCCAGCACACCACCATTCTCCGCCACGGCGCCTCCCCACCGATCGTCGCGGCCCGCCCGCCGCACCGCAGCCCAACCGGAAGCGGCCGCTCCTCGCTTAACGGCGCCACGGCCGGGCATACGGGACCAATGGCCCGCGCAGCGCGCTCCCGGACACCGAACCCCGACGCCCCGCAAAGCCACCCGCACCGGCTGCTCCATACCGGCCTCGACGGCGTACGCGCCCTCCCGGCAGCCGTCCGCCGCCGCTACCGCTCCCGCCGTACGGCCCCCACCGCCACCCTTCTCGACGGCGCGCCGCACCGCCCCCTGGCGTCCGCCCTCGGTCTGATGGCCGTCACCGTCGCGGGCGCCTGGCTGGGGCTGCTGCTGATCGGCAGCCTCCGTGTCCCCGTCGGCCCGATGGACACCAGCATGGCGCTGCGCCCCTCACTGTCCGGCGGCACCCGGATCGAGGTCGCGCCGCTCGGCGACCTGGAACTGAGCAGCCACCACGCGCCCGTACGGCTCGATGTCGGCGTCGACCGGCTGGACCCGGTCCGCTCCCAGGCGCTGGTCGACCACCCCGAACGGTTCGCCGGTCTCCAGGCCGAGGTCACCCACGACGTCACCCGCGGCGCCCTGGGCCTCGCGCTGCACTCCTGTGCCGCCGTGGCCTCCGGCGCCACCGCGCTGGGCCTGGCCGTCTACCGCCGCCCGCGGCGCGCACTGGCCGCCGGCGGTCTGGCGCTCACCCTGCTCGGCGCCTCCGCGGGCACCGCGTACGCCACCTGGAACCCGGAGTCCGTACTGGAGCCGAAGTTCTCCGGCCTGCTCACCTCGGCGCCCTCGGTGGTCGGCAACGCCCGCAGCATCGTCAGCGAATTCAACGTCTACCAGCAGGAGTTGGCGCGCCTGGTGACCAACGTCACCAAGCTCTACGACGCCACCTCGACGCTGCCCGTCTACCAGCCGGACCCCACCACCATCCGCGTCCTGCACGTCTCCGACATCCACCTCAACCCCGGCGCCTGGCGGATCATCGCCTCCCTGGTGAAGCAGTACCGGATCAACGTGATCGTCGACACCGGCGACACCATGGACCATGGCTCGGCCGCCGAGAACCACTTCCTGGACCCGGTCTCCACCCTCGGCGCCCCCTACGTATGGGTACGCGGCAACCACGACTCCCGGGGCACGCAGAAGTACCTGTCCGGCCGCCGCCATGTCACCGTCCTCGACCACGGCAAGGTCACCCAGGTCGCAGGGGTACGTATCGCGGGCGTCGGCGACCCGCAGTTCACCCCGGACCGCTCCGTGGTGGCGGCCGGCGACCCCGCCGAGCGCACCGCCGGCGGCCGCCTCGCCGACGCGCTGCGCACCCAGCGGCTGGCCGGCACCCCCGTCGACCTCGCGCTGGCCCACAACCCCGCCGCGGTGACCGAGGCGGACGGCCTGGCCCCGCTGGCGCTGGCCGGCCATGTCCACCACCGGGAGAACACCCTGCTCCCCCAGGGCACCCGGCTGATGGTCGAGGGCTCGACGGGCGGCGGCGGGCTGCGCGCGGTGCACAACAAGAAGCCCGAGCCGGTCCTGGCCTCGGTGCTCTATCTGGACCGGAGGACGAAACGGCTCCAGGCGTGGGACGAGATCACCCTCGGCGGACTGGGCCTGTCCCGGGCCGAGGTCAGCCGCCATCTCCCCCATGAGAACCAACCCGGCGCCACGCCTTCGCCGTCCGGTTCACCGTCCTCCTCCGGCCCGTCCTCCGGGCCCTCGTCCCACCCTTCCGCGCCCCCGGCCAGGAGCCCGTCCGACCACCCCCGCTGAACCGTTTTGGCGAACGGTCCTCCCATCCCATATGCTTCTCACGTCCCCGACGGCGCCGGTAACGACGCCAAGGTGGCCACCAGCCCTCATCGTCTAGTGGCCCAGGACGCCGCCCTTTCAAGGCGGTAGCACGGGTTCGAATCCCGTTGGGGGCACGCAACACCGTGTGCGAGACTGGCTCACGCCGCTTTCGCACAATGCAAGGTCCTGTGGAGCAGTTTGGAGTGCTCGCCACCCTGTCAAGGTGGAGGCCGCGGGTTCAAATCCCGTCAGGACCGCTGCGGCTGGGTAGCTCAGTTGGTACGAGCGATCGCCTGAAAAGCGATAGGTCGCCGGTTCGACCCCGGCCCCAGCCACACCCTTTGGGAGAAGGCCCCGATTCCTCGAATCGGGGCCTTCTTCGTCGTTATCCGACGCCGGCTTCCCCGACGGCCTCGGCGGGCCCGCCCTCGGGCTGCCAGAAGATCAGCCGGGCACCGCCGGTGATCATCCCCGTCGCCGCCAGGCCCATCGCCATCTTCACCAGCCGCACATTGCCTTCCCAGTCGTGCGGCGCACCGAAGACCAGCCAGGCGCCCAGCGCGATACCGGCGACCATCATGACGATGCCCGCGATCCGTCGTATTCCCTTGTCCATAGGGGCATTCTCGTGGATGCGCGCGGGCTTCAGGGTCCATTTTCGGGCGCCTGCGCACTCCCCCGCGCCGGCTCGCACGCCCCCTCGCGGCCACCCGGATGGCGGTGGCGCCCGGTCGGGAAGTCGGTGGGTGCGAGAACCGGCCGGGACAGCCGAAGCATTGCCGGGCCGCACCGCACGGCGCCCGCGCGGGCAAATGGTTCGCCAGTCGTTTGCACGAGGTGAGATCCTGGGGGACGTATGTCCAGTCAGCCTGCCTCCGCCCTGCCCGACGGCTCTGCTCCCGCGCTGCCCGGCACCGCCGCTCCCGGCCTCTCCGACCTGCTGGAACGTCTTCCCGAGCTGATGCTGCGCGATCAGCAGCGGCTGGGGCGCCGGCTCGACGGCGCGCGCCGTATCCGTAAGCCCGAGGCCCGCGCCGCGGTGCTCTCGGAGATCGCCGGCGGTATCGACGAGGCGGAGCTGCGGGTCGAGCAGCGGCGCGCCGCGGTCCCCGAGATCACGTATCCGGAAGAGCTGCCGGTCAGCCAGAAGAAGGACGAGATCCTCGCCGCGATCCGCGACCACCAGGTCGTGATCGTCGCCGGGGAGACCGGCTCCGGCAAGACGACCCAGATCCCCAAGATCTGCCTGGAGCTCGGCCGGGGTATCCGGGGCCTGATCGGGCACACCCAGCCCCGCCGGATCGCGGCCCGTACGGTCGCCGAGCGGGTGGCCGAGGAGCTGAAGACCCCGTTGGGCGAGGCGGTCGGCTGGAAGGTCCGCTTCACCGACCAGGTCGGCGGGGACACCCTCGTCAAGCTGATGACGGACGGCATCCTGCTCGCCGAGATCCAGACGGACCGGGAGCTGCGCCAGTACGACACGATCATCATCGACGAGGCGCACGAGCGCAGTCTCAACATCGACTTCATCCTCGGCTATCTCGCCCAGCTGCTGCCCCGGCGCCCGGACCTCAAGATCGTCATCACCTCGGCGACCATCGACCCGGAGCGCTTCGCGCGGCACTTCGGCAGCTTCGCGTCCGTAGGGGCGGCGCCGGACCGCGACGGTTCCCGGGACGGCGCCTCCGGGAGCGAGGAAGAGACGAAACCGAGCGCACCGATCGTCGAGGTCTCCGGCCGGACCTATCCGGTGGAGGTGCGCTACCGCCCGCTGCTGGAGGAGGGCGGCCAAGACGCCGACCGCGACCAGATCACCGCGATCTGCGACGCCGTGGACGAGCTCCAGTCCGCCGGCCCCGGCGACATCCTGGTCTTCCTCTCCGGCGAACGGGAGATCCGCGACACCGCCGACGCGCTCAACAAGAAGGCCCTCCCGTTCACCGAGGTCCTCCCCCTGTACGCGCGGCTGTCGCACGCCGAGCAGCACCGCGTCTTCCAGCGGCACACGGGCAGACGGATCGTGCTGGCCACGAACGTCGCCGAGACCTCGCTGACCGTCCCGGGCATCAAGTACGTCATCGACCCGGGCATGGCCCGGATCTCCCGCTACAGCTACCGCACCAAGGTCCAGCGGCTGCCCATCGAGCCGGTCTCGCAGGCCAGCGCCAATCAGCGCAAGGGCCGCTGCGGCCGTACCAGCGACGGCATCTGCATCCGCCTCTATTCGGAGGACGACTTCCTCACCCGCCCCGAGTTCACGGACGCGGAGATCCTCCGGACGAACCTCGCCTCCGTCATCCTCCAGATGACCGCGGCCGGTCTCGGCGACATCGAGAAGTTCCCGTTCATCGACCCGCCGGACCGCCGCAACATCAAGGACGGCGTCGATCTGCTGAGTGAGCTCGGCGCGCTCGACACCCAGCAGAAGGACCCCAAGAAGCGGCTCACCCCGCTCGGCCGCAAGCTCTCCCAGCTGCCGGTCGACCCGCGGCTGGCACGGATGGTGCTGGAGGCGGACCGCAACGGCTGTGTCCGCGAGGTCATGGTCATCGCGGCGGCGCTGTCCATCCAGGACCCGCGCGAGCGGCCCGCGGACAAGCAGCAGCAGGCCGATCAGCAGCACGCCCGCTTCAAGGACGAGACCTCCGACTTCCTCGCCTTCCTCAACCTCTGGCGCTATGTCCGCGAACAGCAGAAAGAGCTGTCCTCCTCGGCCTTCCGCCGGATGTGCCGCAGTGAGTTCCTGAACTACCTCCGGATACGCGAGTGGCAGGACATCTACTCGCAGCTGCGTTCGGTCGCCAAGACCATGGGCATCCACCTCAGCGAGGAGGATGCGGCGCCGGACCCCATCCACACCTCCCTGCTTTCTGGTTTGCTTTCGCACATCGGCATCAAGGACACCGACGCCAAGAACGAGTATCTGGGCGCCCGCAGCGCCAAGTTCGCGGTCTTCCCCGGCTCCGCGCTCTTCAAGAAGCCACCGCGCTGGGTGATGTCCGCCGAGCTGGTCGAGACGTCCCGCCTATGGGCGCGGGTGAACGCGAAAATCGAGCCGGAGTGGATCGAGCCGCTCGCCCAGCACCTGGTCAAACGCACCTACAGCGAGCCGCACTGGGAACAGAAGATGGCCGCGGTGATGGCGTACGAGCGGGTGACGCTCTACGGCGTCCCGATCGTCGCCCAGCGAAAGATCACCTACGGCCGGATCGATCCGGAGACCTCGCGCGATCTGTTCATCCGCAACGCCCTGGTCGAGGGCGACTGGCGCACCCATCACCAGTTCTTCCATGACAACCGCAAACTCCTCGGCGAGGTCGAGGAGTTGGAGCACCGCGCCCGGCGCCGCGACATCCTCGTCGACGACGAGACCCTCTTCGACTTCTACGACCAGCGCCTTCCGGCGGACGTGGTCTCCGGCGCGCATTTCGACGCCTGGTGGAAGACGAAGCACCGCGACGAGCCGGAGCTGCTGAACTTCGAGCACTCGATGCTCATCAACGAGTCCGCCGAGGCCGTCACGAAGGACGACTACCCGGACTCCTGGCGGCAGGGAAAGCTGAAGTTCAAGGTCACCTACCAGTTCGAGCCGGGCGCGGACGCGGACGGTGTGACCGTCCACATCCCCCTCCAGGTCCTCAACCAGGTCTCCTCCGAGGGCTTCGACTGGCAGATCCCGGGCCTGCGCGAGCAACTGGTGACGGAGCTGATCCGGTCCCTGCCCAAGCCGATCCGGCGCAACTACGTCCCGGCACCGAACTTCGCGGCCCGCTTCCTGGACTCCACGGTCCCCCTTCAGGGCGCCCTGACGACGTCTCTGGCCGCGGGGCTCCAGCGGATGGTGGGCGTGCCCGTGGAGGCCGCGGACTTCGAACCGGCCAAGGTCCCGGACCACCTCAAGATCACCTTCCGGGTGGTCGACGAGCGGCGCCGCAAGCTCGCCGAGGCCAAGGACCTGGAGGCGCTGCGGCTGAAGCTCAAGCCGAAGACCCGGGCGGCCATCTCCAAGGCCTTCGAGCAGGCCGCCGAGCGGCCGGCCAGGGACCGCAAGGGCGGCGCGGACGGCAGCCCGGGGGCGGCCGGCCCCGAGCAGCGGACCGGGCTGACGTCCTGGACGATCGGCACGCTGCCGCGCACCTTCGAGACCCGCCGCGCGGGCCAGCCGCTCAAGGCCTACCCGGCGCTGGTCGACGAGGGCAGCAGCGTCGCCGTACGCCTCTTCGACACCGAGGCCGAACAGCTCACGGCGATGTGGGCGGGCACCCGCCGGCTCATCCTGCTCAACATCCCGTCCAATCCGGCCAAGTTCGCCCAGGACAAGCTGAGCAACCAGCAGAAGCTCGCGCTGTCCCGTAATCCGCACGGCTCCATCGCCGCGCTCTTCGAGGACTGCGTCACCGCCGCCGCGGACCGGCTGATCGCGGCCCGGGGCGGCCCGGCCTGGGACGAGGAGTCCTTCCGGAAGCTGTTCGACCAGGTCCGCGCGGATCTGGTGGACGTCACCCTGAAGACCATCCAGCAGGTCCAGGAGGTGCTGGCCGCCTGGCAGGCGTGCGAGCGCCGGCTGAAGGAGACGGCGTTCCCCTCGCTGCTGCCGTCCCTCACGGACATCAGGGAGCAGCTGGCGGCGCTGATCAAGCCGGGCTTCGTGACGGCGCACGGCGCCAAGCGGCTGCCGGACCTGATGCGCTATCTGGTGGCCGCCGACCGCCGTCTCCAGCAGCTGCCCACCAACGCCGAGCGGGACCGCACCCGGATGGCGAAGGTGAAGGAGATGCAGGACGAATACGCCTGGCTGCTGGAGCAGTTCCCGCCGGGCCGCCCGGTGCCGGCCGCGGCCCTGGAGATCCGCTGGATGATCGAGGAGCTCCGGGTGAGCTACTTCGCCCACGCGCTGGGGACCGCGTACCCGGTCTCCGACAAGCGCATCGTGAAGGCGGTCGACGCCGCCGCGCCGTAGGAACCCGGCCCGCCGGTATCGAGTTCGACCGCACCCCCTGACCTGCTGTACAGTCTTGCTTCGCAGCCCGCCGCAAGCGGAAAGCGAAACGCAAGGTCCTGTGGAGCAGTTTGGAGTGCTCGCCACCCTGTCAAGGTGGAGGCCGCGGGTTCAAATCCCGTCAGGACCGCATAGAGAACGGCCCGCATCCCCATCGGATGCGGGCCGTTCTGCTGTCCGGACCACGCCGCGTCTCGCGCGAACCGCCACCGGCACCCCCACACCCCGTCAGATCACGCCGCACGCCCCTGGCGCGCGCCGGCGGGGAGCGTGGCGCCGATCACCTTCCGGCCCTCCCCACCCCCCGCCGCACGCCGGCCGAAGCACCGGCCGAGCACCGGCCGGTTCCGGCCCCGGCGGATGCGGACCGTAGCCGGATTGCCGCCCGCTGTATTGACGGCGGCACGTACCGCGGGTACTCACTGGAGGAAGGCGTGGGGGCCGGGGAGGTATACGCATGACGACTGCGGTACGGCACGAGACCAGGGCGCTGTTGCGGGCCCATCTGTCAGCCGCCACGGGCTATCGCCATCTGACGCGGCACTGCCCTGTCTGCCATCAGCTGCAACGGCTCGTCATGGAGCCGCACACGGCCCGCTCCGGGCCTGCGGCGCCCGCGTCCGCCTCCGCCTCGTCCGGGGCCGTCTGCGAGCCGCCGGCGGACGAGGACGAAGGTCCCGCCGACCGGTGACCACCGGCGCCTGCGTCACCAGCGGCGCGGTGACAGGCTGTTGGGTGTGGCGGGCGGAGTTCTCTATCGCAGCGGACGTATCGTCTTCAAGCGCCACGTCGTGTGACGGGTGTCACCGAACAAGTTTGGCGCGATGAGGAACTTACAACCGCCCTACAACCGGTCAATTTAATATGTGCAATTGCACCTCCCCCGAGGGGACTTCCGGGAGGGGGCTCGGGGTCTGCGCGGAAAGCCCCTCACAGGGCCCGTGAAGACCCCCTGGCCGCCGTCCGGGACAGCGCCGGCGCCAGGCCGGCCCGAGCGCCCTGACGGGCCCTGAAGCGGGCGCACACAAAAAAATCGCGCTGGACCCGGCGGAGTCCAGCGCGATCGACGACGTACCCAAAGGGAGCGGGCGTAGGGCCTGTGGGGCAGGCGCCGCGTCGTATGAAGCTGTGTGAAGCGTGGTGGAGCGGTCGAGCTATGTGGCGCAAAGCGGGCGCTTTCGGGTTGGGGGCCCCGAAAACGTCCTGGTTATGCGGTTGTTCAGGCCTCGCTGCGCTGCTGCGGAATGCCCGCGAGCAGTGCGCGGACCTCAGCCTCGCGGTAACGCCGGTGTCCTCCGAGCGTGCGGATGGACGTGAGCTTGCCTGCCTTGGCCCAGCGGGTCACCGTCTTCGGGTCCACGCGGAACATCGTGGCGACCTCAGCAGGGGTAAGCAGCGGCTCGGCGTCAGGGGTGCGAGCGGTCATGAGCGGCCTCCTCGGGAGAACCGAACCATCACGGTTCTTTCCTCTAAATTCTGCACCTTGACCCAC
The DNA here is from genome assembly GCF_057708345.1 of Streptomyces sp. bgisy130. NCBI lineage: Bacteria > Bacillati > Actinomycetota > Actinomycetes > Kitasatosporales > Streptomycetaceae > Streptomyces > Streptomyces sp. bgisy130. The sequence continues at coordinate 41,060 of NZ_JBYISA010000031.1, read as the reverse complement.
GTTGCCCGAAATGGCGGACGCGGGCCGAGTCGGTTATAGGACGAACGGCTTGTCCTCGGCACTACAACTACACCATCTGTCCAGCCACGTCGGCCAAACCGATGGAATTGCCCTCTCAGGTGTTCAACCTCGGCGGATGCCGATGGACCGTGCCATAGCGGACAGTCACCCGTCCGTGACGATCAGTCACAGCGTGATCAGCCGCCACGAGACCCCTCAAGGAACGCAATACCGATCTATCCGCCCTTAGTTGGACGGAAGGAGCCCAGGTCGGGCTCCTTGTCCTATTTTGGCACGAGGGTATGGCTTGGGAGCAAGACCCGATGTCAGTGCTTTAGGTCACGCTTGAGGCAATCGCCCGGATCAGGACCTACGTCCCTTACCGGCCCACCACCGAAAAGCGAATACGACGCTTCCACGCCACGATCTGCCGCACCGCACCGGCGCCTCAGCTGGAGAACTGGCGTTCCCGCACCGCACGCCACCGCTCGGAAAGCTTCTCGTACGCGACTCCGGCCCGCTCGCCGTCCCCCTCGCTCAGCGCCGCCAGCCCCTCCGCCACCTCGGCGGCGGAACGGTCCTCGGCGAGCTGCGCTTCGGGCACCGCGTGCACCAGCCCTCCGTAGTCCAGCTCCACGAGCGAACGCGGATGGAATTCTTCGAGCCAGCGCCCCACATCTACCAGGCCGTCGATCAAGGGCCCCTCTTCCAGGGCGTCCCGCAGCGTCCGCAGCCCCCGGGCGACCCGTCTCCGCGCCTGCACCATCGGCGTCCGGTAGCGCATCACCGGCTCCTGCTCACCCTTCGTGTACTCCCGCTCGCCGTCGGAGAACAGCACGAACCAGCGGACCGGGACGTGCCAGGCCGCCCCGCGGATCCAGGGCCGGGCGTCCGGGTTGCGCTCCCGCCACTGCTCGTAGTCGGTGACCGCCTGCCGGCGCACCACCGGGGGCAGCGCCGCGTCCAGCACCGAGGCCGGCAGCAGCTCGTCCAGCGACTCCAGGGCCTGCCAGCCGCGCAGCCGGGTGCGCCAGGGGCAGACGCAGGTCACCTCGTCCACCACGGCGACGAAGGCGTCCGCGCTCTCGTGGACCGGCACCGGCACCGGCGGGGTCGGCAGCAGATCCGCCAGGGCCCGGCGCTGCTCGTCCTGGGCGGTAGGGGTCTTCGCCCGCTTGGCATAGCGGGCCCAGTGGGAGCGCTCCGGCTCGGGGAACGCAGCCAGCGGCTCGTAGACCCGTAGATATGCCATGTACGGGACCTTCACCGACGACGCCAGGGCCACGCCCGCTCCTTCCACGGGAAGTCACCGCCGGAAGATCCCGAGGGCCCCCGCCGGCCTGCGATACGACCAGATCGTCCCATGCCCGTCCCCCGGGAGAGGGTGATCCTCGGCACCCGACGGATCAACCGGCCCGGCAGGTCTTACGCTCTTGTCAACCGGCCCTCCCCACCCGTTAGGAGGGCGTCCCTTCGCGACTTATGGGAGTCACCACAGTGACTGACGTACGTCCGGCCTCCGCCGGCACCGACGGCGGCGTTCTGCACACCCTGTTCCGGTCGGAGCAGGGGGGCCATGAGCAGGTCGTTCTCTGCCAGGACCGTGCCAGCGGCCTGAAGGCCGTGATCGCCATCCACAGCACCGCCCTGGGCCCCGCCCTCGGCGGTACCCGCTTCCATGCCTACGCCTCCGAGGAGGAGGCCGTGCTGGACGCTCTGAACCTGGCGCGCGGCATGTCCTACAAGAACGCCCTGGCCGGGCTGGACCACGGCGGCGGCAAAGCCGTGATCATCGGTGACCCCGACCTGATCAAGACCGAGGAACTCCTGCTCGCCTACGGCCGGTTCGTGGCCTCCCTCGGGGGCCGCTATGTCACCGCGTGCGACGTCGGCACGTACGTCGCGGACATGGACGTCGTCGCCCGTACGAACAAGTGGACCACCGGCCGCTCCCCCGCCAACGGCGGCGCCGGCGACTCCTCCGTCCTGACCGCCTACGGCGTCTTCCAGGGCATGCGCGCCTCCGCCCAGCACGCCTGGGGCGACCCGACGCTGCGCGGCCGCAAGGTGGGCATCGCGGGCGTCGGCAAGGTCGGCCACCTCCTCGTCGAGCACCTTCTCCAGGACGGTGCCGAGGTCGTGATCACGGACGTCCGGGCCGAGTCGGTGGACCGGGTCCGCGCCAAGTACCCGCAGGTCACCGCGGTCGCGGACACCGAGGCGCTGATCCGCACCGAGGGCCTGGACGTCTATGCGCCCTGTGCGCTGGGCGGGGCGCTGAGCGATGAGTCGGTGCCGGCGCTGACCGCGAAGGTGGTGTGCGGCGCGGCCAACAACCAGCTCGCCCACCCCGGCATCGAGAAGGATCTGTCCGACCGCGGCATCCTCTACGCCCCCGATTACGTCGTGAACGCGGGCGGTGTCATCCAGGTGGCCGACGAGCTGCACGGCTTCGACTTCGACCGCTGCAAGATCAAGGCGGCGAAGATCTTCGACACCACCCTGGCGATATTCGCTCGTGCGAAGGCCGACGGCATTCCGCCCGCCGCGGCCGCCGATCGCCTGGCCGAGCAGCGGATGGCGGAGGCCCGGCGCGCCTGACGCAGCCGGAAATGCGGCCTTGTCGGCCGGAAAGCGTGCCTTGCGCGGCCCGTCACGGGTGATCAGGGAGACATCCCTCACCACCCGTCGGCGGGTCGCCGTACAGGACAGGTTAAAATCGCAGTTGACCAGCGGGGACGGGGCACCTTGCCGGTCGTGCCGAGCGGCGGGTGATGCGGGCGACGTACCGTATGGCCGCGGAAGCAGGTACCGTTAAAGCCCTACGGGCCGGTCTCTCTGTCGAGAGCCCGCTCTGATCCATGAACGCGTGTCAAGACTCTGGGGCCACCGAGCCCCGTCATTGAGGGGGTCGACCCATGGGGCGCGGCCGGGCCAAGGCCAAGCAGACAAAGGTCGCCCGCCAGCTGAAGTACAGCAGCGGTGGGACGGATCTCTCACGACTGGCCGACGAGCTGGGTGCATCACCGTCGAACCAGCAGCCTCCGAACGCAGAGCCGTTCGAGGAGGACGAGGACGACGACCCGTACGCACGGTACGCAGATCTGTACAACAGCGACGACGACGAAGAGGACGAGGGCGACTCGTCGGACCAGCGTCGTCGCGCTTGACCACGCTGTGCGCTCGCGGCACCCATAACAGCATCACGGACCCGGTCCTGGGCATACCCGGACCGGGTTCTGTGCTGCCCGGATGCCTGTCCGGATGACCGTGGGCGGGCCCGCCGCCCAGCCGGCTGTCCGCCGCGGGCGGCAGCTCCCCTGGCCCGCTCCGGACCAGGGGGACGGCTCGCTCCGTCAGCTCGCGTAGTCACCGGTCAGGGTCACTGCCTCGGCGTGGTCACCGCGCTCGACGATCTCGCCGCTGACCCAGGCGTCCACCCCGCGGTCGGCGAGGGTGGTCAGGGCGGCCTCCACCGAACCCTGCGGGACGACGGCGATCATGCCGACGCCCATGTTCAGGGTCTTCTCCAGCTCCAGGCGCTCGACCGAGCCGGCCGAGCCGACCAGGTCGAAGACCGGGCCCGGGGTCCAGGTCGAGCGGTCGACCGTGGCGTGCAGACCGTCCGGGATCACCCGGGCGAGGTTGTTGGCCAGACCGCCGCCGGTGATGTGCGAGAAGGCGTGCACCTCGGTCGTACGGGTCAGCGCCAGGCAGTCCAGCGAGTAGATCTTGGTGGGCTCCAGGAGCTCCTCGCCCAGGGTGCGGCCGAACTCCGGGATCTCCCGGTCCAGGGCCATTCCCGCGCGGTCGAACAGCACATGGCGGACCAGCGAGTACCCGTTCGAGTGAAGGCCGGAGGACGCCATGGCGATCACCGCGTCCCCCGTACGGATGCGATCCGCGCCCAGGACCCGGTCCGCCTCGACGACGCCCGTACCGGCACCGGCGACATCGAACTCGTCCGCGCCCAGCAGCCCCGGGTGCTCCGCGGTCTCGCCGCCGACCAGCGCGCAGCCGGCCAGCACACAGCCCTCGGCGATGCCCTTGACGATCGCGGCGACCCGCTCCGGGTAGACCTTGCCCACGCAGATGTAGTCGGTCATGAACAGCGGTTCGGCGCCGCAGACGACCAGGTCGTCGACGACCATGCCGACGAGGTCGTGGCCGATGCTGTCGTAGACGCCCATCTTGCGGGCGATGTCGACCTTCGTGCCGACGCCGTCGGTGGCGGAGGCCAGCAGCGGGCGCTCGTACCGCTTCAGCGCCGAGGCGTCGAAGAGGCCGGCGAAGCCGCCGAGCCCGCCGACGACCTCGGGGCGGGTGGCCTTCTTCACCCACTCCTTCATCAGGTCCACGGCGCGGTCGCCGGCTTCGATGTCGACGCCCGCGCTCGCGTAGCTGGCACCAGTGCCCGCGTGCGGAGCACGCTCAGATGATTCAGCGGACATGCTGAGAACCTTCGTGTCGTGTGTGTACGAGCTCTACGGGCGACGCAGCGCGTCGGCGCCGCCGACCCCGGCCGTGAGCGTCTGGACGCCGTCGACGTCGGACTTCGCCGGTGCCTTGGACCCCGGCTCCAGGAGGTGCTTGCCCAGCAGCTCCGGGTCGGGCAGCTCCATCGGGTACTCGCCGTCGAAGCAGGCGCGGCACAGATTCGGCTTGGCGATCGTGGTCGCCTCGATCATGCCGTCGATGGAGATGTACGCGAGGGAATCGGCGCCCAGAGACTTGCCGATCTCCGCCACGCTCAGCCCGTTGGCGATCAGCTCCGCGCGGGTGGCGAAGTCGATGCCGAAGAAGCACGGCCACTTGATCGGCGGGGACGAGATCCGGATGTGGACCTCGGCGGCGCCGGCCTCGCGCAGCATCCGGACCAGGGCGCGCTGGGTGTTGCCGCGGACGATCGAGTCGTCGACGACCACCAGGCGCTTGCCGCGGATGACTTCCTTGAGCGGGTTGAGCTTGAGGCGGATACCGAGCTGGCGGATGGTCTGCGAGGGCTGGATGAAGGTCCGGCCGACGTAGGAGTTCTTGACCAGGCCGGAGCCGTAGGGGATGCCGCTGGCCTCGGCGTAGCCGACCGCGGCGGGGGTGCCGGACTCCGGGGTCGCTATCACCAGGTCGGCGTCGGCCGGCGCCTCGGCGGCCAGCTTGCGGCCCATCTCCACACGGGAGAGGTACACATTGCGGCCGGCGATGTCCGTGTCCGGGCGGGCCAGGTAGACGTACTCGAAGACACAGCCCTTGGGGCGGGCCTCGGCGAAGCGGGTGCTGCGCAGCCCGTCCTCGTCGATGGCGACCATCTCGCCGGGCTCGATCTCCCGGATGAAGCTGGCGCCGCAGATGTCCAGGGCGGCGGACTCGGAGGCCACCACCCAGCCGCGCTCCAGGCGGCCGAGGACCAGCGGGCGGATGCCCTGCGGGTCGCGGGCGGCGTAGAGCGTGTGCTCGTCCATGAAGCAGAGCGAGAAGGCGCCCTTGACCTTCGGCAGGACGCGCGGGGCGGCCTCCTCGACGGTCAGCGGCTTGCCCTCTTCGTCGACCTGGCCGGCCAGCAGGGCCGTGACCAGATCGGTGTCGTTGGTGGCCGCGACCTGGGTCGCGCGGCCGCCCTCGCGGGGGAGCGCGGCGACCAGATCCGCCAGCTCGGCGGTGTTGACCAGGTTGCCGTTGTGGCCGAGCGCGATCGAGCCGTGCGCGGTCGCACGGAACGTCGGCTGGGCGTTCTCCCACACCGAGGCACCGGTGGTGGAGTAGCGGGCATGGCCCACGGCGATATGGCCCTGGAGGGAGCCGAGCGAAGTCTCGTCGAAGACCTGGGAAACCAGGCCCATGTCCTTGAAGACGAGGATCTGGGAGCCATTGCTCACCGCGATGCCCGCGGACTCCTGTCCACGGTGCTGCAGCGCATACAGCCCGAAATAGGTGAGTTTGGCGACCTCTTCACCCGGAGCCCAGACACCGAAGACGCCGCAAGCGTCCTGGGGGCCCTTCTCGCCGGGGAGCAGGTCGTGGTTGAGTCGTCCGTCACCACGTGGCACGGCACCGAGTCTAGGGCAGGTCGCGCATTCATCCGAACCGGGGATGGCCGCGGAACTGGAGAAGTGCATGAATGCGCCCCCGGTAGTGCGCGAGGCGGCCGCGGGCACCGGGCCGGCGGGCGCGCGGCCGGGACGTCCCCCCTCCTGGGGCCGTGCGGCACCACGGCCGCCCCGCTGAACTGCGCTTTCTCACCGCGGAGCGGATTGCGGCGCTCCACTTCCCGTGGCTCCGCCACCCGCCGTTGTGCGGTCATGGCGTCGCTTTCACCGGATTTGTCGCTCGTCGGTGCTCTCCCTCCCGTGTGAGATACGCGACGTGCCCTTCGCGGCCGGAAACCGGCCCGGTCCGTCGCCCGGGTCAGCTCATGACGGGCAGCCGGCCGCCGAGGTCGGCCCGCTCGCCGCTGGCGCTGACGCGCGCCGCGTCCACCGCCTCGGCCCAGGTCATCCGGCCGGTGGCCAGCCGTATCCAGGTCAGCGGGTCGGTCTCGACGACATTCGGCGGGGTGCCGCGGGTGTGCCGCGGCCCCTCGACGCACTGCACCACGGCGAACGGCGGCACCCGGACCTCGACCGAGCCGCCGGGCGCGCGAGCGGCCAGCACATCGGCCAGCAGCCGGGTCGTGGTGGCCAGGGCCTGGCGGTCGTACGGGATCTCCCGGCCGGTCGCCGCCGCCAGATCATCGCTGTGCACGACGAGTTCGAGGCAGCGGGTGACCAGGAAGTCGGACAGCCGCATCGCGCCAGGGACGACGGCCATCACCCGGTCGTCGGGCTCCGGCCCGACGACCTCGGTGTACTCCGCCGCGGTGCGCTCCAGCAGGTCCACGGGCTCGTGGGCGGCGGACAGGGCGCGGGTGCGCTCGTCGACCGAGGAGGCGAGCGGGGCGGATGCGGAGGGCCACTCCAGGAGGGTGGCCTCCGGCTGCGGCGGGGCCGGCTGCGCGAGGCTGCGCGCCACCGCGCCCACTGCCATGGCCAGATGTGCCACCAGCTCCCGCACCGTCCAGTCGCCGAGCCGGGTCGGCAGCGCGAACTGCTCGGGCGGGAGGCCGCGTACGGCCTCCCGGACGTGATCGAGCTGGGCCGTGACGGCGGCGCGGGTCTTCTTCGGGTCGTACTGACGGGGGCGCGGCTTCCGGGCGGCGGGAGGCATGGTGATCAGCCTAGGCGGGACCACTGACAACGCCCTCGGAGTCCGTCACCGGCGCCGCGGCCGCCTCGAAGATCTTGCCGTTGGCCGGGACGCCGAGGCCCCGCCAGGTGAAGGGCAGCCCGTCGGCGGCGTCCGGGTCGGCGGCGTCCATCAGCTGGAAGTGGACATGCGGCTCGGTGCTGTTGCCCGAGTTGCCGCACTGGCCGATCGGCTGCCCGGCCCGTACCCGGTCCCCCGTACGGACGGTGAGCGAGCCGCGGCGGACATGGGCGTAGAGCGCGTAGGTGCCACCGCCCAGGTCGAGGATCACGTGGTTGCCGATGACCCGCCGGGCGCCGCCCAGGGAGCGCACGAGACCTTCGACGACCAGGAAGTAGGCCAGCGCGAGCCAGGACGTACGGCTGAGATGGTCGCGCTGACGGTCGTCGGCGCGGACGACGGTGGCGTCGGCGACGGCGAGCAGCGGCGCGCCGAACGCCGGGAAGTCCGCACCGCGGCGGGCGAGGGGCCACCAGCCGAAGCCGGGCCGGGCGCCGGACGCCGGCTCGGCCACGATGTCGATGGCGTACGCCTGCCCGTAGGCCCGGGTGCCGTGGCTGGGCACCTTGTCGGCGGGGCTGTTCTGCGCCTTCCAGCGGCCGGTGACCGGGGCGGCGGTCATCACCGGCTCGGACGCGGGGCCGGTGGCGCCCTCGGACCGTGCGCGGGACGCCGGGCGGTTGACCCCGAATCCGATCACCACCCACAGGGCGAGCGGAATCCAGGCCCACCAGTACGAGAGGTCGACGAAGAACTGCGCGACGACCAGCCCGAGGAAGGCCAGCAGGCAGAGGCGGGCGGCGAGTGCGGAGAGCTTCCGTATGGACGTGGACGGCATGGGGTCCCCCTGGGGTCGGCTCGGGCGGGTGTTCAGCGCCCGGCGGCGGTCAGCATCACCAGCAGCGGTACGACGCGGTCGGCGGGTACCTCGTAGCGGCCGCGGGCGGCCGTGTGCAGCCAGCCGGCGGCGGTCAGCTGCCGCAGGTGGTGGTAGATCTGGCCGGTGGTGCCCGTGCCGTCGAGCTCGGTGAGTTCGGCGGCGGTGCAGCGGCCACCGAGGATCTCGCGCAGCAGCCGCAGCCGTACGGGCTGCCCGAGGGCCGCGAACGACTCGGCGGCGGCGCCCCAGTCACGGTCCAGCACGGTGTCGGTGACCAGGCCGTACTGCCACTCGTAGCGCTGCCCGGCCGGAATGCGGACCGCACCGGTGAAGAGCACTCCGCCGTTGTCCGCGCCCAGTTCGGCGAGCTGGGACTTCAGGCCCCGCAGGGCCCACAGCTCGTCGTCCGGCTCACGCTCGGGCGGGGGTGCCGGCCGGTCGGCGGCCTGCTCCAAAACGGCCAGCCGCCGCTCCAGCTCGGCCACCCGCTGTTCGAGATCCATGACGAGAGATTACGTAATTACGTAATTCTTGGCAATGGCGTTTTTCGCTGCTGCCCACTACGGGAAAAGGGCGACGGCCCGCCCCCTGGTGGTGGGGACGGGCCGTCGGACCGTCATACGGGGGCGGTGCGCACCGCCCGTCCGGTCTCAGGCGATCAGGCCGGGGATCGTCGCCTCGTGCGACTCCTTCAGCTCGCTCAGCGGGATGCTGAACTGCCCCTGGACGTCGATCTCCGCGCCGTCGATCACACCGATCCGGGTGGCCGGCAGCCCCCGGGCACCGCACATGTCCGTGAAGCGGAGCTCCTCGCTGCGCGGGACGGCGACGACCGCACGGCCCGCCGACTCGGAGAACAGCAGGACGAAGGGGTCCAGCCCGTCGGGAACGACGAGACGGGCGCCCTTGCCGCCGCGCAGGCAGGACTCCACCAGCGCCTGGATCAGACCGCCGTCGGAGAGGTCGTGCGCGGCGTCGATCATGCCGTCACGGGAGGCCGAGATCAGCACCTCCGCCAGCAGCCGCTCGCGCTCCAGGTCCACCTTCGGCGGCAGACCGCCGAGGTGGTCGTGCACGACCTGCGACCACGCCGAGCCGCCGAGCTCCTCGCGGGTGTCACCCAGGAGGTAGACCAGCTGGCCCTCCTCCGCGAAGGCGATCGGCGTACGGCGGTTCACATCGTCGATGACACCGAGCACCGCGACGACCGGGGTCGGGTGGATCGCCACCTCGCCGGTCTGGTTGTAGAGCGAGACATTGCCGCCGGTGACGGGCGTGCCCAGGGTCTGGCAGGCGTCGGCGAGACCACGGGTGGCCTCGGCGAACTGCCACATCACGGCCGGGTCCTCGGGCGAGCCGAAGTTCAGGCAGTCGGATACCGCCAGCGGCTTGGCACCGGACGCGGCGACATTGCGGTACGCCTCGGCCAGCGCCAGCTGCGCGCCCGTGTAGGGGTCGAGCTTGGCGTAGCGCCCGTTGCCGTCGGTGGCGAGCGCGACACCGAGGTTGCTGTCGGCGTCGATGCGGACCATACCGGCGTCCTCCGGCTGCGCGAGGACGGTGTTGCCCTGCACGAACCGGTCGTACTGGTCGGTGATCCACGCCTTGGAGGCCTGGTTGGGCGAGGCCACCAGCCGCAGGACCTGCGCCCGCAGTTCCTCCGCGGTCGCCGGGCGGGCCAGCTTGGCCGCGTCGTCGGCCTGGAGGGCGTCCTGCCAGTCGGGCCGGGCATACGGGCGCTCGTAGACCGGGCCCTCGTGGGCGACGGTGCGCGGCGGCACGTCCACGATCTGCTCGCCGTGCCAGAAGATCTCCAGCTGGGAGCCGTCCGTCACCTCACCGATGACGGTCGCGATGACATCCCACTTCTCGCAGATCTCCAGGAAGCGGTCGACGTTCCCGGGCTCGACGATCGCGCACATGCGCTCCTGGGACTCGCTCATGAGGATTTCCTCGGGCGAGAGGGAGGAGTCGCGCAGCGGCACGGTGTCCAGCTCGACGCGCATGCCGCCGGAACCGGCCGAGGCCAGCTCGCTGGTGGCGCAGGACAGCCCGGCGCCGCCGAGGTCCTGGATGCCGTCGACCAGGTCTTCCTTGAAGATCTCCAGGGTGCACTCGATGAGCAGCTTCTCCTGGAAGGGGTCACCGACCTGCACGGCGGGGCGCTTGGTGGGCTTGGAGTCGTCGAAGGTCTCCGAGGCCAGCACGGAGACGCCGCCGATGCCGTCGCCGCCCGTGCGGGCGCCGTAGAGGATGACCTTGTTGCCCGCGCCGGACGCCTTGGCCAGGTGGATGTCCTCGTGCTTCATGACGCCGATACAGCCGGCGTTCACCAGCGGGTTGCCCTGGTAGCAGGCGTCGAAGACGACCTCGCCGCCGATGTTGGGCAGACCCAGGCAGTTGCCGTAGCCGCCGATTCCGGCCACCACGCCCGGCAGGACGCGCTTGGTGTCGGGGTGGTCGGCGGCGCCGAACCGCAGCGGGTCGACGACGGCGACCGGGCGGGCACCCATGGCGAGGATGTCGCGGACGATCCCGCCGACGCCGGTGGCCGCGCCCTGGTAGGGCTCGATGTACGAGGGGTGGTTGTGGGACTCCACCTTGAAGGTGACGGCGTAGCCCTGGCCGACGTCGACGACACCCGCGTTCTCGCCGATGCCGACGAGCATCGCGTCGTTCTCGGGGGCCTTCTCGCCGAACTGCTTCAGATGGACCTTGCTGCTCTTGTAGGAGCAGTGCTCGGACCACATGACCGAATACATGGCGAGTTCGGCGCCGGTGGGACGGCGGCCGAGAATCTCCCGGATGCGCTGGTACTCGTCCTGCTTCAGGCCGAGTTCGGCCCACGGCTGGTCGGTGTCCGGCGTCTCGGCTGCGTGCTTGACGGTGTCGAGGCTGTGCTTAATGGTGCCCTCGCTTCGCTCGGCCATCATGCGTTGACCAGCTTCTTCAGGATCGAGGTGAAGAATCCGAGGCCGTCGGTACGGCCCGTACCGATCAGCGGCTCCACGGCGTGCTCGGGGTGCGGCATGAGGCCGACGACATTGCCCGCCTCATTGGTGATGCCGGCGATATCGCGGAGCGAACCGTTGGGGTTGCCGTCCAGGTAGCGGAAGGCGACCCGGCCCTCGGCCTCGAGCATGTCGAGCGTGCGCTCGTCGGCGACGTACCGGCCGTCGATGTTCTTCAGCGGAACGCTGATCTCCTGGCCGGACTCGTAGTCCACGGTCCAGGAAGTCTCCGCGTTCTCCACCCGCAGCTTCTGGTCGCGGCAGATGAAGTGCAGATGGTTGTTGCGCAGCATCGCGCCGGGCAGCAGGTGGCTCTCGGTGAGCACCTGGAAGCCATTGCAGATACCCAGGACGGGCATACCGGCCTTGGCCTGCTCGATAACGGACTCCATCACCGGCGAGAAACGGGAGATGGCCCCGGCCCGCAGATAGTCGCCGTACGAGAAGCCGCCGGGCAGCACCACGGCGTCGACCTGCTTGAGGTCCTTGTCACGGTGCCACAGCGGCACCGCTTCGGCGCCGGCCACCCGGACCGCGCGCTGGGTGTCGCGGTCGTCGAGCGTGCCGGGGAAGGTAATGACTCCGATCCGCGAGGTCATGAGTCGACCCGCACGGTGAAGTCTTCGATGACGGTGTTGGCGAGGAAGGTCTCGGCCATCTCATGGATGCGAGCGAGGGCGGCTTCGTCGACCGGACCCTCCACCTCAAGTTCGAAACGCTTGCCCTGACGGACGTCGGCGATCCCCTCGAAGCCCAGGCGTGGCAGTGCGCGCTGCACCGCCTGCCCCTGCGGGTCGAGGATCTCCGGCTTGAGCATGACGTCGACTACGACGCGTGCCACTGGCACTCCCGGTGGTGTGGTGCGTAAGGCGGTGTCCTCACAGTACCGTGTTCGAAAATCTACGCGCATAGATATACAGTGTCCCGGATCACGGTCCGGTATCGGCGGGAGTGCACCGCAGGAAAAATTCTCGAAAAGATCCGGGGTCCGGATTGCGGGAAGACACGCTGACGAAATTAACTGGGCTTCACAATGCAATGCCCATCGCTGTACAAATGAAAAAGCATTGATCCCAATCAGCCGGATCCGGAGCATCACCCCATGTCAGCAAGGGGTTGCTCCCCGAAAGGACCGATATCCGTGGCGCAGCGCGTAGTAGTAACGCTCTCCGATGACATCGACGGAGGAGAAGCCGCAGAGACGGTCACCTTCGGATTGGACGGGAAGTCGTACGAGATCGACCTCAATCCCGCCAATGCGAAGAAACTGCGCGGTGCCCTCGCTCCGTTCGTCGAGGCCGGCCGCAAGCGGGCCAAGTCCGGCAAGGCCTACCACCGGACCGCGGTGAACCCTGACCCCGCGGCCGTCCGCGCCTGGGCCCGCTCCAACCAGATGGACGTCCCGCCGCGCGGCCGGATCCCGAAGAAGGTGTACGAGGCCTTCAACGCCGCCAATCACTGACGGAGTTGCCGGCATCCCTCGGCCCGCGCGCAGCCGACTTGCACAGCACCCCTACTGATCAGCTAGAGTCTGGAGCACGCCGAGGGGCGAGGCCGAAAGGCCGGACCTCACGGAGTCACGCGGGTGTAGCTCAGTAGTAGAGCGCCCCCTTTCCAAGGGGGAGGCGCAGTGTGCAATCCCTGTCACCCGCTCTGACTGCTCGACCTTCCTAAAGGATCAGGTAGAGTAGCTGTCGCGCCGCTCGGTGAAAGCCGAGTGGATGCCTGCGGACGTAGCTCAGTTGGTAGAGCGCAACCTTGCCAAGGTTGAGGTCGCGAGTTCGAGCCTCGTCGTCCGCTCAGATAAAGAAGGCCCCGGTCATTGCGACCGGGGCCTTCTTTCTGTGACATCGCCTCTCCCCCTTCCCCTCTTCCGCGCGGGGGCAACTGACATTTGTCATCAGCTGTGATGACAGCCCGCACTGCCCGGAACCTTGATCCGGCGGAACGCTGGTCTCATGAACATCGGGGAGAAAACCATCGGGGGTGTCGGCCGCGGCGGCGCACGGAGCGCCGGTTCCGGGGCCGATGTGATCGAAGTCACCGGCCTGCGCAGGAGCTACGGCGCCGACGGGCGGCGCACGGGCGGTCCGCGGGACCGCGGCGGGGAAAAGGGGCGGAGCGTTCAGCGGAGCTTCGAGGCCGTGCGCGGTATCGACTTCTCCGTCGAACGCGGGGAGCTGTTCGCGCTTCTGGGGACCAACGGGGCGGGCAAAACCTCCACTCTCGAACTGCTGGAGGGCCTGGCCCCGCCCACGGCCGGGCAGGTCCGGATCCTTGGCCATGACCCGTTCCGGGAGCGGCGCAAGGTGCGGCCCCGGGTGGGCGTCATGCTCCAGGAGGGCGGCTTCCCCGCCGAGCTGACGCCCGCGGAGACCGTGCGGATGTGGGCGGGATGCACCAGCGGGGCGCGCCCGGTCGACGAAGCCCTGGGCTCCGTGGGGCTGGAGCGGCGCAGGGATGTGCGGGTCAAGCAGCTGTCCGGCGGCGAGCGCCGGCGGCTGGATCTCGCCCTGGCGCTGCTGGGGAGGCCCGAGGTGCTGTTCCTGGACGAGCCGACGACCGGTCTGGACACCGAAGCGCGCCATGCCACGTGGGAATTGGTCCGCGAGCTGCGGGACTCCGGGACCACGATCGTGCTGACCACGCACTATCTCGAAGAGGCCGAGGAGCTGGCGGACCGGCTGGCGATCCTGCACGAGGGGCGGATCGCGGCGGCGGGGCATGTCGCGGACGTGGTCGCCGCGCACCCCTCGCACCTCTCCTTCGAGCTGCCCAACGGATTCCATCTCGGTGATCTCCCGCCGCTGGGAGAGCTGGGCATCCTCGGCCATGAGACGGACGGGCGCACGGTCCGGCTGCGGACCGACGACCTCCAGCGGGCCGCGACCGGCGTCCTGGTCTGGGCGCGGGACAAGGGGATAGCGCTGGGCCATCTGGATGTCAGGTCGGCATCCCTGGAAGAGGCATTTCTGCACATCGCAAAGGGGCTGGAGAACTCATGAGTGCAAGCGTGCGGGAAGCCGCCGGTATCGAGCCCGCCGGAACACCCGCGGAGACCGGCGCCGCGGCGCGTCTCCTTGCCCTGGGACGGGCCGAGTTGACCCTTCTCGGCCGCAACAAGGCCGCGCTGACGACCTCGCTGATCATCCCGGTCGCCCTGGCGTTCGCCATGAAAGGGGCGGTCGAGAACATGGTGACCGGCACCGGGATGTCGGTCGGGGCCGCTCTCCTGCCCGCGACCCTCGGGTATGTGCTGGTCTTCGCCGTCTACTCCAGCCTCACCGGCGCGTACACCGCACGGCGTGAGGAACTGGTCCTGAAACGGCTGCGTACCGGTGAGCTGCGGGACCTGGAAATACTGGCGGGCACCGCGCTTCCGGCGGTACTGCTCGGGCTGGTGCAGTGTGTCCTTCTAGTGGTCCTGGGCGGCCTGCTCCTGGATGCCGGAACGCCGACCGCGCCGCATCTCCTGATCGCCGGGGTGGTGCTCGGCATGGCCGCGACCGTGGGGTTCGCCGCGGCGTCCTCCGTTCTCGCCAAGTCGGCCGAGGGCGCTCAGCTCGCCGTGCTCCCCTTCATGATGGTGTCGCTGGCCGGGTCCGGGATGGTGGTCCCGCTGGACATCCTTCCGGAGCGGGTGGCCTCCGTGCTCGAACTGCTGCCGCTGTCACCGGCGATGGAGCTGATACGGGCCGGCTGGACCGGGGGCGAGGGCCTCAAGGAGACGGTGGGGCAGCTGATCACCGGCTTGGCCTGGAGCGGGCTCGCGTTGTTTGCTGTCCAGCGGTGGTTCCGCTGGGAGCCGAGGCGCTAGCAGCGCAGCACGATCGGGACGACGGGGGCGGGCAGCGGATGATCGGCAAGCTACGGGCGATATGGCGGCGGCGGGGCCAGATGGCCGTGATCGACGCCTACTTCCGGGGCAGTCTGTACCTCCTTCCCTGGCTTCCCGTGCTCAGCGGGGTGGCGCCCATCATGGGCAGGGCGGGCAGCAGCCCGCTGGCGGTCACCTTGGCAGGTGTGGCCATGGGGCTGAACGTGACTCAGGCAGCGCTGGCCGTACCGCTGTTGAACCGCGCGCTGAACCGGTATCTGGAACGGGGGGCGACACCGCGCACCCTGTTGCTGGTCTCGGGGGTGCTGACCCTCGTCGCCGAGGTCGCGTTGTTCGCGCTGGTCACCGTCAACGGGCCGGCCGGCAAGGACAGTGTGGGTTCGACGGGGCTGGCGATCGGCGCGACCCTCACACCGTTCTTCATGGCTCACAGCCTGGTGGTGTCCAAGCGGAAGTTTCTGGCCGTGCTGGCCGGCAGCGCCGTGGCGTCCGTGGGGCTGCTCTTCCTGGTCACGCACTCCTGGCTGAGCTCGGGGGCCATGGCGGTCCTGCTGCTCTTCGCCGGTCTGTGGAGCTTCGGGCTGGCGCGGCCCACGGGCTGGCTGCTCGGCGTGATCTGGAAGCTGGATGCGGCCCGTAGCACCGAGACACAGCTCGCGGTCGCCGAGGAGCGGCTGAGGTTCAGCCGGGATCTGCACGATGTGATGGGCCGGAATCTGGCGGTGATCGCCCTCAAGGGCGAGCTGGCGGTCCAGCTGGCGCGACGGGAGCGGCCGGAGGCCGTGGACCAGATGGTGGAGGTGCAGCGGATCGCCCAGGAGGCCCAGCGGGAGGTCCGGGAGGTGGTACGCGGCTATCGGAAGGCCGATCTCCAGGCGGAGTTGGCGGGGGCCCGCTCCATACTCCGGGCGGCGGGGGTGGACTGCCGTATCGAGGGCGAGGAGGGGGCACAGCTCTCGCCGGAGGTGGAGTCGGCGCTCGGCTGGGTCGTCCGCGAAGGCACCACCAACGTTCTGCGGCATGCGGTGGAGGCGCGGAACTGTGCGGTGCGGACCCGGATCGATCCGCAGCGCGCGGTGCTCGTGATGACCATGGAGAACGACGGCGTCACCCACCCGCCGGACTCGGCGGTCGCCGGGTCGGTCCCCGGCAGCGGCCTCAAGGGACTCCGGGAACGTCTCCGCCCGTTGGGCGGGAGCCTGACGTCGGGCCGGGTCCCGAACGGCAGCTTCCGGCTGACGGTCGAGCTCCCGGTGGGGGCGGTGAGTGGGTAAGCGCAGACGGGGCGGGGAGCGTGCCGGAAGGGGCCGTGTTGGAGGGAGAGTCGGGGTGGAGGGAGAGTCGGGGTGGCGGGGTGAGTGAGCGGGCGATCCGGGTGTTGCTCGCGGATGACGAGCATCTGATCCGTGGGGCGCTGGCGGCGTTGTTGTCGCTGGAGGACGATCTGCTGGTCGTGGCGGAGGCGGCGACGGGGCCGGAGGCGCGGGCGATGGCGCGGGCGCATGAGCCGGATGTGGCGGTGCTGGATCTCCAGATGCCGGGGGCGGACGGTGTGGCGGTGGCCACATCGTTGCGGGGTGAGGTGCCGGGGTGCCGGGCGATGATCGTGACGAGTCACGGGCGGCCCGGGCATCTGAAGCGGGCACTGGAGGCGGGGGTGCGGGGGTTCGTGCCGAAGACCGTGTCGGCGCAGCGGCTGGCGGAGATCATCCGCACGGTGCATGCCGGAAACCGTTATGTGGACCCGGAGTTGGCGGCCGACGCGATAAGCGCTGGGGAGTCACCGCTGACGGTCCGGGAGGCGGAGGTCCTGGAATGCGCCGAGGCCGGGGCGCCGGTCACGGAGATCGCGGCGCGGACGTCGCTGTCGCCGGGGACCGTGCGGAACTATCTCTCGTCGGCGACCGCGAAGCTCGGCGCGGAGAACCGCCATGCGGCGGCGCGCCTCGCCCGCGAGCGGGGTTGGCTATAGTGGACTCCGCACCGCGCGGCGGCGCCTGATTCCAGGAGCTTTGCGCGGAGCCTGCGGACGTAGCTCAGTTGGTAGAGCGCAACCTTGCCAAGGTTGAGGTCGCGAGTTCGAGCCTCGTCGTCCGCTCAAGGAAGAAGGACCCCGGTCGGTGACCGGGGTCCTTTCCGTTATGCCCAGCTGAGGCCGGTGAGGCGCTGGTAGGCCTCGATGTACTTGGCGCGGGTGCTCTCCACGATCTCGTGCGGGAGGGCGGGCGGCGGCTCCTCGCCCGTACGGTCCCAGGCCGCGGCGGGAGAGGTCAGCCAGTCGCGCACGAACTGCTTGTCGAAGGACGGCTGGGCGCGGCCCGGCTGCCACAGGTCGGCCGGCCAGAAGCGCGAGGAGTCGGGCGTCAGGACCTCGTCGGCCAGGGTCAGCTGCCCACCGTCGAAGCCGAACTCGAACTTGGTGTCCGCCAGGAGGATGCCGCGCTCGCGGGCGACGTCGCGGGCCCGGCCGTAGACGGCGAGGGTGGTCTGCCGCAGCTCGGCGGCGACCTCCGGGCCGACCTGGTGGGCGACCTCCTCGTAGGAGACGTTCTCGTCGTGGTCGCCGACGGCGGCCTTGGTGGCCGGGGTGAAGATCGGCGCCGGGAGCTCGGAGCCGTCGACGAGACCCTCGGGGAGGGCCAGCCCGCAGACCGTGCGGGTCTGCCGGTATTCGGCGAGGCCGGAGCCGGTGAGGTAGCCGCGGGCCACACACTCCACGGGGACCATGTCCAGCGACTTGCAGACCAGGGTGCGGCCCGCCCAGTCGGCCGGGACGCCGGCCGGGACGTCGGTGCCGAGGACGTGGTGCGGGACCAGGTCGGAGAGCTGATCGAACCACCACAGGGACAGCTGGGTGAGGACGCGGCCCTTGTCCGGGATCTCGGTGGGCAGCACCCAGTCGTAGACCGAGGTCCGGTCGCTGGCGACCATGACCAGGTCACCGGCGGCGTTGCGGTAGAGGTCGCGCACCTTGCCGGTGTGGAGGTGGGTGAGCCCGGGGACCTCCACCGGCTCAGGCTTTTCTACAAAACCGGGCACGCTTCCTCCGCGTAGGTTGATCCAGGAGTCCTACCGATTCTCCCTCACGCGCGCCGGAGGTGACGGACGGGGGCCGGGTGCGCCCCCGGAGCCCGGTGGCCGGCCGGCGCGGCGGGTGCCCCGGCGGGCGATCAGCGCGAAGGCCGGCCGCGGCCGGGACGACCGCGGTGAGCAGCACCGTGGCGGGCAGGACCGTGGCGAGGAGCATCGCGGCGGGCAGGACCGTGGCGAGCAGGACCGTGACCGGAGTTGGGGCCGTACGCCGCACGCCGCACGCCGCCCGCCGCACCCCGGGCATACGGCGGCGGGCTCAGTCGCGTTTGCAGATGCGGTCGAGGAGGTTGGCGGTGGCGCGCTGGATGCGCTGGTCGACGTGGCCGGGGCGGTCGAGGGCGGGTGACCAGGCGAAGGTGCCGGAGGCGAAGACCCAGGCGCCGCTGGGGGCGCGGTAGAGGGAGGTCTCTTGATGGCGGCGGGTGCCCTCGCTGTCGCGGTACGGGGAGTGGGCGAGCAGGATGCGTTCGGTGTGCTTGGGGAGGCTGGTGCGCGGGAAGTAGCGGTCGGCCTCACCGGCGACCAGGCCGGGGAGCTCATCGCCTTCGTGGGCGCCGGTGGCCTCCCACAGCCAGTGGCCGCCGTTGCGGACGACCAGGGGGGCCGGTTCGGGGACCCGGCCGGCGTACTGGATACCCATCAGCCGCTGTTCGGGGTCGCCGTTCTCCCGCCAGAGGGCGGGGCGGCCGGGGCCCTGGCGTTTGCGGCAGTGGAGCAGGGAGTCCGGGCCGGAGGGCGACGGGGAGAGGTCGACCTGCCAGTACATGGTGTTGGCGGAGAGGAAGACCAGGGAGGTGCCGGTGTCCCGGGCGGCCTCGACCGTGCGGCGCATGGGCACCGACCAGTATTCGTCGTGGCCGGGGAAGACCAGGCCGCGGTAGCGGGACGGGTCGACGCGGCCGGCGTGCAGATCGCGGGCGTCGGCGTAGGCGAGGTCGTAGCCGTAGCGCTCGGCCCAGCGGATGAAGTCGTAGGCGTGGCCGACATGGAGGGGCAGGCCGGCGCCGGCGTAGGGGCGGTCGAAGGAGACGGTGGTAGCGGCGTCCCGCTCGCCGAGCAGGGCGCCCTTCTCGTCCCAGGCGTGGTAGAGGCTGGCGCCGGTGCGGCCGTCCTCCGGGTAGAGGTTGTAGGCCTGCCAGGTGATGTCGGGCAGCAGCAGGAGGAGATCGGCGGGCTCGTGGTCGCGGACCGTGAAGGGGATGTGGGAGCGGTAGCGGCCGTCGGCGGTGGTGAGCACGGCGACATAGGCGCCGAGGTTCCAGGAGGTGGGGACCTGGAGGCGCCAGGAGAGCCACCAGTGATGGCAGGAGACCGTGCGCTCGGCGGTCAGCGGGGGCGGCTGGACGATGCCGGCCAGCCGCGGGCTGGTGGTGACCTTGTGGGCGCCGGTGCCGCCGTAGTGGCCGATGCGGTAGATGTCGATGCTGAACGGCTGGGGCGGGTCGACCGAGACCCGGAAGTCGATGGCCTCGCCGGGGGCCACCGCGCCGGGGCCGGCGAAGCCCTTGATCTGGCGGTGGACGTCATCGGCGGTGCGCGGGCCGTTGTGCTTGTGGGGTGCGGGCACGCTCAGATCACCCTGGGCGACGGCGGGGTCGACGTACCAGGGGATGATGTGGCCGGAGTCGAAGTAGTTCTCGCTGCCGCGCAGCCAGGGCAGCGGGCCCTGCCCGAACGGGTCCGTGACCGCGTGGGCGAGGGCGCCCGACTCCCAGCGCCTGATCTGATCCGTCGCCACCTTCCACTCCCCTCCCGCGTCCCCCATCGGCCGCGGCCCCTCGGGCCGGTGCTGCGCCGGCGGGACGAACCCGGCCGGCCGTCCCCCAGCACATCACATTACGCACCCACTCCGTCACCCTTCGTCGTGAATT
Source organism: Streptomyces sp. bgisy130 (assembly GCF_057708345.1). Taxonomy (NCBI): domain Bacteria; kingdom Bacillati; phylum Actinomycetota; class Actinomycetes; order Kitasatosporales; family Streptomycetaceae; genus Streptomyces; species Streptomyces sp. bgisy130. Next base: position 21,128 of record NZ_JBYISA010000031.1, on the reverse strand, counting down.
TAGATGCAACCGCCCCCGAAATGCGAACTGGAAGGGAACATTCAGCCGATGGAGCGAGCCGCCCGGGACGCCCGGCGCTCCGCCGGCCGCCGCGGACCGGTGTCATACCAGCCGGACCGGCTTTTCCGGGCGTACGCCGATCGTCGTCAGCCAGCCGCGCAGCGGCTCCGCATCGCCGTCGTCGACCAGGCTGAGCACCGGGCGGCCCAGGTCGGACCGGCGGGCGCCGTCGACCAGCAGCGCCGGGCCGTCGAGCCAGTCCAGGCCGGGGGTGGCCCCGGCGGTGTCGACGGCGGCGCAGCAGACCATGGCGGTGACGTGGTCGGCGAGCAGCTCGCGGCCCGTACGGGGCGGCTGGAGCGGGAACAGCGGGAGGCCGCCCTCGGCCATGCCGTCGCCCCAGGCCACACCGATGGCGGCGTCCTGCGGCGAGGTGCCGCGGGCGGCCTGGCGGGCCGCCTCCTCCCGCTCCTCGCGCTCGACCTCCGCGCCCAGCCGGGCGGCGACGAGATCGCCCGCGCACGCGTCATGGGTGAGCCGGTCGATGACCCGGGCCAGGGTCGGGCCGGGGGCCGGGGCCAGCGGCTGCTCGTCGCGGCGGCCGCTGGCGGGCGGGCCCAGGGCGGGCTCGTCGGCGGGCGGGCGCTCCGCCGGGTGGTGGACGGGCGTGCGAGCGGCGGTGCGGGCGTACGAGAGGGGCGGGGCGGGGGCCGGGTCCGGGGCCGCCGGTGCGGGCGGGGCCACCGGGAGCGCGGTCGCCGGGAGGTTGTCGAGCACGCGGTGGAGGCGGGCGGCCTCCAGGCGCCATTTCCGGTCCACGACCTCTTCCGGGTACTGGTTCCAGCCGACCGGTGACCAGTCGGGTCCCGGCTCGGCCGGGCCGCCGTGGAAGAGGCGGGCGGCCAGCAGCGAGGCGGCGCGGTCGATGGCGCCCGGCTCCTCCAGGAGGTCGCAGGCGGGGCGCTCGCCGAGACGGGAGGCGAAGCCGTCGGCGAGGCGGTCCCGGCGGGAGAGCTCGGTGAGCGCGGAGACCACCCCGGCGTCCAGCCGGGACGGCCAGCGGCCCATCCGCCAGGCGGGCAGCGCGACCCGGGTCAGCAGCCGGTCCCAGCCCGCGTAGGCGAGCCCGACCTGCTCCTGGGCGACGATCCGCAGGCCGTAGTCCACGGTCTGGGCGCGCTCGGAGGCGGCGGCCGCGACGGCCCGTTCCATGATCGTGGCGTGTTCGCGGCCGGCTCGCAGCAGCAGCCGCGCCACTCGGCCGACGAAGCGGAGCGGGAGGCCCCGCACCGGCCGCCGGGCGCGGGCGGAGACCGCGACCGCGGCGTCCAGGCCGCGGATGAAGCGGCGGGCGGCCGCTATGTCGGGGTGCGCGGACGGGCCGGTGCCCGCGACGACGGGGGCCAGCAGGGCGCGCAGCTCGGCGACCCGCATCCACCACAGGAACGGCGAGCCGATGACCAGGACCGGCGCCTCGGGCTCCCGGCGTTCCCCGTCGGCCCGTCCTTTGGTGCGGCGGGGCGGGCCGTGGGCGCGGTGTGTCCGGTCCTCCAGCCAGCTGTCGCAGTCCGGGGTGAGCGCTATGGCGGAGGGCGCGGGGACCTCCAGGCGGTCGGCGAGGTCGCGCACCAGGCGGTAGAGATCAGGGGCCGACTTCTCGGAGATCGGGACGGACGGGCTGAGGGCCGGTCTGGCGCGCGCGACGACCACGGCGACCAGCGCGGCCAGCAGCAGGCTGAGCACCGCGAGGCCGCCGGCGATCCAGCGGGCGAGGTCCCAGCCCGGGCCCGCGCCGAGATGGCCGGTCGCCCGGCCGGCGAGCAGCACCACGGCCACGGCCGCGGGCAGCAGTGCCACAGCCAATGCGGTGCTGCGGATCCGCAGCACGGCGAGGGCGCGGGCACGCGCCGCCAGGACGCCTGTTTCCGGACTTGCCACGAGCCTGTACACCCCCTGCTGTCCTGAAGGAGCCGGACGGAGAGAACACGGGACGGACGTACGAGAAATTGCGCGGTGTGCGGAGCGAGCTCACTCCCCACCCACTGTGGCACCGGCCACTGACATCGCAATGCCGGTGAGCCACTTGCCGGACGCCGCCGTGATCACCGTGCCGGAATCCGGCACGGCCACCACAGGACGCTTGCGCGGCACCCTAGTTGGGGGTTTTCGTCTCGTCAGCCGGTTGCTTGGTGCGATCACTCGATGGAATGGCTTTGGGCAAAGCCGGGAACCGGTGTCGGAAGGGTGCGGGCCGCGGGCGATTCGGCCCGGTTTGCACTCACCGGCCATGGATGACGCGGCCCGGGCTGCGCCCACAGACCTGAGGCATATGCCACGGTATGTGCCATGTGTCCCAGGGGAGATGTCACCGGCCGCGACGGGCGCGAGGGGCACGTCCGGGCGCCCCACGCGCCGTCGCAGCGCTGCGCCCTAGGCGCCCGCGGCCTCGTCGGCGACCTTGGCGGCGATGTCCGTACGGTGCTGGGAGCCGTCCAGGGAGATCCGGCCGACGGCGCGGTAGGCGCGCTGCCGGGCGGTGGTGAGGTCGGAGCCGGTGGCGGTGACGGACAGCACCCGGCCGCCCGCGCTGAGCACCGCGCCGGAGTCGTCGCGCTTGGTGCCGGCGTGCAGGACGTACGCCTTGGGGGCGTCCTGCGCCACGACCTCGGCGAGGCCGTCGATCGGGTCGCCGGTGCGCGGGGTGTCCGGGTAGTTGTGGGACGCGATGACGACGGTGACCGCCGCGCCGTCGCTCCAGCGCAGCGGCGGGAAGGTGGCGAGGGTGCCGGTGGCCGCGGCGTGCAGCAGGCCGGCGAGCGGGGTCTTGAGGCGGGCGAGGACGACCTGGGTCTCCGGGTCGCCGAAGCGCGCGTTGAACTCGATCACGCGGACCCCGCGCGAGGTGATCGCCAGGCCCGCGTAGAGCAGCCCGGAGAACGGGGTGCCGCGGCGGCGCAGCTCGTCGACGGTGGGCTGGAGCACGGTGGCCATGACCTCGTCGACCAGCTTGGGGTCGGCCCAGGGCAGCGGGCTGTACGCGCCCATGCCGCCGGTGTTGGGGCCCTGGTCGCCGTCGTAGGCCCGCTTGAAGTCCTGGGCGGGCTGGAGCGGGACGACGGTCTCGCCGTCGGTGACCGCGAAGAGGGAGACCTCGGGGCCGTCGAGGAACTCCTCGATGACGACCCGGTCGCAGGCCAGCGCGTGCGCGCGGGCGGCCGCGACGTCCTCGGTGACGACGACGCCCTTGCCGGCCGCCAGACCGTCGTCCTTGACGACGTACGGCGCGCCGAAGGCGTCCAGGGCCTCGTCGATCTCTTCCGGGGTGGTGCAGACATAGCTGCGCGCCGTGGGGACGGCCGCGGTGGCCATCACGTCCTTGGCGAAGGCCTTGGAGCCCTCCAGCTCGGCGGCCTGGGCCGAGGGGCCGAAGACCGGGATGCCGCGGTCGCGTACGGCGTCCGCGACGCCCGCCACCAGGGGGGCCTCCGGACCGACCACGACCAGATCGGCCTCCAGGCCGGCGGCGAGTTCGGCGACGGCCTGGCCGTCGAGGGCATTGACCCCGTGCAATTCGGCCACCTCGGCGATGCCGGCGTTGCCGGGAGCGCAGTGCAGCGCGGTGACGTCGGGGTCGAGGGACAGAGAGCGGCACAGGGCGTGTTCGCGGGCGCCGCCGCCGATGACGAGGACCTTCACGGTGGCAGCCTAGACGAGAGCCGCGGCCGTCCCGACGTCGGCCGGGCCCGGGGGCGGGGCGGGGCCGAGGCGGCCGGAAACTGTGCGTCACCGCGTTGGCCACTCTTTCGGGTGAGACGCCCGGCGGCCTTATACCCGATCCCGCACCACTTCCGGGCGGAAAGCGCGTGAACGTGCGGCCGACGCCAGCCGTTCGGCGGTAGGAAGGGGGACTGCGCGCAACGGCCGTCCCGGATGTCACGCGTGCACCGCACGTATCTGTGAAGAACGTAGAGAGGGAGTGCACGGGTGAGTCAGCCGGAGATGCAGCCCGAGGGGCCCCCTCGGGAGAGCCGCCGCCCCCAACGGGAGAGCGGCGGCCGGGGGCCCGGCCGCCGGGACCTCGCCGGACGGGTCTTCCCGCTCGGCGACTGGGGCGAACCGGCCGACCGTCTGGACGCGCTGTATCTCTGGACCGAGGAGGGCGCGCTGCGCGCCGCCGACTGGTACCTGCACGACCGGGTCGCCAAACGCCGCGGCGCACGGGCACTGCGGCTGGGCGCCGCGGCCGCCGTGACGGTCGGCGGGGCGCTGCCGCTGCTGGACCTCGCCGGGGTCTGGGAAGGCGGCGCGTCCTGGGGCTGTCTGTCGCTGCTGCTGGCGGCGGTGTGCGTGGGCGGCGACCGGTACTTCGGGGTGACCGCCGGATGGATGCGGGACCTGGCGACCGCGCAGGCGATCCACCGGCGGCTGGAGGCGCTCCAGTTCGACTGGGCGACGGAGAGCGTACGGGAGGTACTCGGGCCGGCCGAGGGCACCGCGGGCGAGGCGGCGGAGCGCTGTCTGGGCGTCCTGCGGCGCTTCAACGAGGACCTCGGCGAGCTGGTGCGGGGCGAAACGGCCGACTGGATGGCGGAGTTCCGGGGGGATTCGCTGCGGTTTGCCGCGGCGCACGGGGGCGGCTCTGCCGCCGTTTCTCCCCGGCCGGAGGGGGCGCCTCCGGCCGGGCGGTTCGCGGTGCCGCATCGGGCGCGGCCGAATATGCCTCGGCAGCGGCCGCCGGAGTGAATGCCGCTGCGCTTTGCGTTCGGCCCGCGCTTTCGGCTTTCCCGCCGTGGGTGTTGCTCGCCGTTTGATGCCCGCTTGCGCGGTGCACCCGCCGTTGCGCCTGCGGCGCGCGTTGCCGCCGCGCGGGGCTGTTGGGGTGCGGTGACGGGCCTGCGGGGCCTGGTGTGTGGACTGCTTCGCTTTACGTCCACACACCAGGCCCCTCCGGCCCGTCCCCTCCCGTGGGTGGGTGGGGAAATGCGTGGTGGGTGGTGGCGGTTGTGGGGTGGGTACGGGGGGTCGGTTGAGGAATGAGCCTGGTGCTAGCTGAAGACGATCATGGAGCCTTGGCCGAGGCTTCGGGTGGCGGCGGCGTGGAGGCCCAGCCAGACGTGGCGTTCGCGGGCGAAGGGGCTGTTGTCCTGGGGGGTGGCGGTTGCCCGTTCCTCCAGGGAGGTGGGGCCGGCCGGTGGGGCGGGGGCGGCGGGGGGATTGGCCGGATCGATGCCCAGGGATGGCGCGACCAGTTCCAGGTCGCGCAGCAGGCCGTGTGAGGAGCCGAGCGGGCCGCCGCCCTCCAGGAGCTCGTCGTTGGCCAGGGGGTGCGGGAAGTCGACCGGGACGTACGCGCCCGCGTGGTCGTAGTGCCACACCAGGTGGGACTGCTGGGCGGTGGCCTCGAACATCTCCAGCAACTGCTCGTAGTCGCCGCCCAGTTCGTCGACCGGGGTCACCTCCAGGCCGCACAGCCGCAGCAGGTAGGCGCGGCGCAGGAAGTGCAGGGCGTCGTAGTCGAAGCCGGCGACGGGGGCGACGTCGCCGGAGAGGCCGGGCATATAGCTGAAGACCGGGACCGGTGGCAGGCCCGCTTCCGTCAGGGCCTTGTCGTAGGCGGCGATCTCTTCGGAGAACGGGTTGTCGGGGCTGTGGCACAGCACATCGACGAGGGGTACCAGCCACAGGTCACATGCCACGAGTGTGGGCTCGCTTCCGGTCGGGGACGGGGACACCGGCGCACGTACAGCTACGGGTACGGCCCATTACGGCCGATGGTCGAGACAGCGTAGTGCTAGCCGCGCGTTCCGACGAGAGCGAGGGAGTGCTCGTTGTACTCGGCGATCAGCCGCTGGGCGGTGGCCAGGTCGTGCTGGATCAGGGCGTCGGCGAGCGCGCTGTGGTCGTGCCACAGCAGCCCCTTGAGGTCGGCTTCGCGGCGCAGCAGCGGGACCGCGAACATCCAGGTCTGTACGCGGATCCGGTCGAGGAAGTCGCTGATGTAGGCGTTGTTCACGATGCCGCTCAGCTCACGCCAGAAGCGCAGGTCGTAGCCGATCAGCACGTCCAGGTCGCCGGCCCGCGCGGCCCGTTCGGCCTCGTCGGCGCGGCGCCGGATGGAGATCAGCACCCCGGCGGCGGTGGCGCGCAGGGCCTGGTCGGCGCCGCTGCGGAAGATGCCCTCGATGATCAGGGTGCGGGCCTCGACCATGGCCCGGAAGTCGTCGGCGGTGAAGGCGTGCACCTTGAAGCCGCGGTGCTGTTCGACGTCGAGCAGGCCCTGGGCGCACAGGTCGAGCAGCGCCTCGCGCACCGGTGTGGCGGAGACGCCGTACTGCTCGGCGATCTCCTTGACGGTGAAGGGGTGGCCGGACGGCAGCCGGCCGGCCAGGACCTCGTCGCGCAGGGCGTCGGCGATCTGCTGGCGCAGGGTGCTGCGTCGTATGACTGAGCTGTCTCCGCCGGCGGCCATCGTGTGCGTCTCCTTCGACGTGCCTGACCGCGCAGGTGGGTGCGGCCCCCGCCCACGATAGGCGAGGGCCGCTCCGGTTCGCTGCCCGAGGTTGCCGTGAGCATGCCCTATGGCACGTCTGTGACCTGCACTTCCGTCCGCCGGCCGAACGGTCAGACGGTGTGGGCGTCGGCTGCCGTCAGGGCCTCGTCGAGGGCGGCCAGGCCCTCCTTGGCCTCGGCCTCGGTGACCGTGCAGGCCGGGACGACATGCGTCCGGTTCATGTTCACGAACGGCCACAGGCCGCCGCGCTTGCAGGCCGCGGCGAATTCGGCCATCGGAGCGTTGGCGGCGCCGGAGGCGTTGTAGGGGACCAGCGGTTCGCGGGTCTCCTTGTTGCGGACCAGGTCCAGGGCCCAGAAGACGCCCAGGCCGCGGACCTCGCCGACGGACGGGTGGCGTTCGGCGATCTCGCGCAGCGCGGGGCCGATGACCCGCTCGCCGATGTCGGCGGCGTTCTCCACGATCCGCTCCTCGGCCATCGCGTTCATGGTGGCGACGGCGGAGGCGCAGGCCAGCGGGTGGCCGGAGTAGGTCAGACCGCCCGGGTAGGGGCGCTGGTCGAAGGTGGCGGCGATCTCGGCGCTGATCGCGACGCCGCCCAGCGGGACATAGCCGGAGTTGACGCCCTTGGCGAAGGTCAGCAGGTCGGGGGTGACGCCGAAGTGGTCGGCGGCGAACCAGTGGCCGGTGCGGCCGAAGCCCGCCATGACCTCGTCGAGGATGAAGACGATGCCGTGGCGGTCACAGATCTCGCGGACCCCGGCGAGGTAGCCGGCCGGCGGGACCATGATCCCGGCGGTGCCCGGGACGGTCTCCAGGATGATCGCCGCGATCGACTGCGGGCCCTCGAAGGCGATGGTCTGCTCCAGGTGCGCGAGGGCGCGCTCGCACTCCTGCTCCTCGGTCTCGGCGTGGAAGGCGGAGCGGTAGAGGAACGGGCCCCAGAAGTGGATCACGCCCGCCGAGGCGGTGTCCGAGGGCCAGCGGCGGGGGTCGCCGGTCAGGTTGATCGCGGTGGCGGTGGCGCCGTGGTACGAGCGGTACGCGGACAGCACCTTGGCGCGGCCGGTGTGCAGCCGGGCCATCCGGACCGCGTTCTCCACGGCCTCCGCGCCGCCGTTGGTGAAGAAGATCTTGTCGAGGTCGCCGGGGGTGCGCTCGGCGACCAGCCGGGCGGCCTCCGAGCGCACGTCCACGGCGAATCCGGGCGCGATGGTGCACAGCTTCGCGGCCTGCTCCTGGATCGCCGCGACGACCTTGGGGTGCTGGTGGCCGATGTTGGTGTTGACGAGCTGCGAGGAGAAGTCGAGGTAGCGGTTGCCGTCGTAGTCCCAGAAGTACGACCCCTCGGCGCCGGCGATCGGCAGCGGGTCGATCAGGCCCTGCGCGGACCAGGAGTGGAAGACGTGCGCGCGGTCGGCGGCCTTCACGGCGGCCCCGGCAATGGGGTCGGCGGCGGAAGCGGAGGGCGTCGTGGTCACGGTCAGTACCTCGGATCGGGTCGCTCGGGGCCGCCGCGGGACGGTCGCGGCGAACGCTCCTCAGCCTAGGGAGCGGGCCCCGGCGCCCGGTACCGACAGTGTGTATGGCGCTCACCACGCGCACGGACAGAGTGTCTACGGGCTGGAGGAAACTCCAGGGGGCGCTCCGGGCGGCAGCCGCCGGGCCGCGGCCGGGAACGCCGTCCGTACCGCGCTCGGCCACTGCCCGTCGACCAGATCCGGGCGCAGCGCCGACAACCCCCCGCAGTACTTGGTGAATCCGGCGGCCGGTATGCCGAGGCCCGCCAGCAGCCGGTCCGCCTCCGTCGGCCGGCCGGCGGTCCGGGTCCCGACGAGGAGCAGCCCGCCGTCGGCCCGTAACGTCCGGCCGGTCGCCGGATCCCGGCAGAGCAGCGCGGCATCGCAGGTGATGCGCCGGCCGTCCGCGACGAAGGTGGCCCGGAGGTACTCGGTCTCGACGGTGCGGAGCAGGTGGGCGGGGGCCGCGAAGCCGTAGCGGTCCAGTACGGCGGCGAGGAAGCCGCGCGGGGCCGCGTCGAGGGCCCCGGCGTCCGGCAGCAGCGGCTGCCGGTGGGTGACCGTTTCGCCGTGCCGCCCCGTCAGCTTGATCTCGAACTGCCGCTCCCCGGTGTCCGCGTAGCGCCGCTCACGGATCCGGTAGCGCCGGCCGCGGCCCTGCCGGGCGTCGTGGAAGGAGCGCAGATCGGGGGTGTCGTAGTGGACGGAGTGGTAGCGGAACCAGCGGCGTCCGTTGATGCACAGCGCCGCGAACGGGCCGTCCGGCCCGCGGCGGCCGGTGAGTTCGGCCGCGAAGGCGGTGAAGACCTCGAATGGGACGAGGTAGCTGCGGTCGAAGCGGGTGCGGAGTTCGGCGCGGGCCTGGACCTCGGCGAGCGGCACGGGGCGCGCGGCCATGGCGGCACGGGCGAGGGCACGTACGGCGGGGATCACACGGGCTCCTTGGGTGGGTGGCTCGGTAGGCGTTGTACGTGCTGTACCTCCGGGAAGTTCCGGGTCGTGGAAAGGGACATCCATCGGGGCGGTGCATCCCGGCCAAAGTCGGGATGGTGCGCTTCGGGTTCCTGTTGACAGCATGCTGTCGTAAGGACAGGATGCTGTCGTAGAGGGAATAGAGAACAGGGAACGGTGGGCCGGGTGTCCGCCGTCGGCCGAGGGAGCTCTCATGAATCCGCGCACCGTGCATCTCGCCGCCTACGACACGCTTGCGGACTGGGAGTGCGGCCACGCCATCAGCCATCTCCGCAGCGGCAGTTACTTCCGTGCAGCCCAGGGCCCGTACGACGTGGTCACCGTCGCGGCCACCACCGGACGGCCGGTGACGACCATGGGCGGGCAGCGGATCGTGCCGGGTCTCGCGCTCGACGCCCTGCGTCCCGAGGACAGTGCGCTGCTGATCCTTCCGGGCGCCCAACTGTGGGACTCCGGCGTGGAGTTGCTGCCGTTCGCCGCCAAGGCCCGGGAATTCCTGGCCGCCGGGGTGCCGGTCGCGGCGATCTGCGGCGCGACCGCGGGGCTGGCCCGGGAAGGGCTGCTGGACGACCGTCCGCACACCAGCGGCGCCGCCCCGTACCTCGCCGCGCAGCCCGGTTACCAGGGCGGCGAGCACTACCGCGAGGCCGATGCGGTGCGCGCCCGCGGTCTGATCACCGCGGGGCCGACCGAGCCGGTGGCCTTCGCCCGGGAGATCTTCGCCGAACTCGACGTGATGGAGCCGCGGATCCTGGACGCCTGGTACCGGCTGTTCGCCCGCTCCGACGCGGATGCCTTCCCCGTTCTGATGACGGCGGGAACGGCCGGGTCCGAGGACGGCTCCGAGGCCGGGTCCGTATGAGCGGGAACCGGGGGGCCGATGCGTCCCCGGAGCCCGAGGGTCCCCAGGCTCCGGAGCTCCTCAGCCGTACCGCCCTCACCGTCTTCCGGCTCAACGGCCAGTTCCTCTCGGTCGCGGACGGTCTCGCCGGTCCCGCGGGGCTGACCGCGGCCTGGTGGCAGGTTCTGGGCGCCGTGCTGCCCGAGCCGCTGCCCGTCGCCGGTATCGCCCGCGTCATGGGCATCACCCGCCAGAGCGTGCAGCGCATCGCCGATCTCCTGGTGGCCCGTGGCCTGGCCGCCTACCGGCCGAACCCGGCGCACCGCCGCGCCAAACTCCTCGCCCCGACCGAGGAGGGCCGGGCCGCCGTCGCCCGGATCACCCCCGGCCACTCGGAGTTCGCCGGCCGGCTGCGCGAACAGCTCGGCGGGACGGACGGGTTCCGGCGGGTCACGGCGGCGCTGGAGGAGCTGTCGGCGGCGCTGGACGAGCTGTCCGGCGCGCCCGAACTCCCGCCGGACGCCGGGGCGTAAGGGCCGACGGCCTGTGGGGGCGCGGGGGGCGCTCGGTATCCTCCACCGCGGGGGAGCGGGTCGCGGGCAGCGGGTGCAAAGGCACCGGCGTCCACGCACCCGTGGGGCGGCTTCGGGGGAAAGGGCGACGGGACGATGGAACGGCTGATACGGGCAGAGCAGCAGGGACGGGCCGGGCGGACCAGGGGCCTGCGGCCGCTGCGGGCGCAGGATCCGGGGCGGATCGGGGACTACCGGCTGCTGGGGCGGCTCGGTGAGGGCGGGATGGGCCGGGTGTTTCTGGCCCGTTCGGACCGTGGCCGGACGGTCGCGGTCAAGCTGGTGCGGGCGGAGCTGGCCGGCCAGGAGGAGTTCCGGGCCCGCTTCCGGCGGGAGGTTCGGGCCGCGCAGCAGGTCGGCGGGGAGTGGACGGCGCCCGTCCTGGACGCGGACACCGAGGCCGAGACTCCCTGGGTCGCCACGGGGTATATCGCGGGCCCCTCGCTCCAGCAGGTCGTCGGCGGCAGCGGCACTCCGCTGCCCGAGCGGAGTGTGCGGATCCTGGCCGCCGGGCTGGCCCGTGCGCTGAGCGCGATCCATGCGGCCGGGATCATCCACCGCGACCTCAAACCGTCCAATGTGCTGCTCACCATCGACGGGCCGCGGGTCATCGACTTCGGGATCGCGCGGGCCCTGGACGCGGTCACCGGCAGCGGGGTGACGCGTACCGGCGCCTCGGTCGGCTCGCCGGGCTTCATGTCGCCGGAGCAGGTACGCGGCAAGCCGCTGACCCCGGCCTGCGATGTCTTCTGCCTCGGGTCCGTACTGGCCTACGCGGCGACCGGGCGGCAGCCGTTCGGCACGGCCGACAGCATCGCGGCCGCCATGATGTACCGCATCGCCCAGGAGGAGCCCGACCTCTCCGGAGTGCCCGAGGGGCTGCGCGCGCTGATCTCCGGGTGCCTGGCCAAGGATCCGGAACGGCGGCCCACGCCCGCGGAGTTGGTGGCACAGGCGGAGGCCGGCGCCGCGGACGGGCCGTGCGCGGACGGCGAGCCCTGGCTGCCGGGGGCGCTGATCGCCCGGCTGGGACGGCATGCCGTGGAGCTGCTGGAGGCGGAGGATCCGCAGGAGCTCACGGCGGCGGACGGCGCGGCGGCCGCAGCGCCGTCGCCCGCCTCCGAGGCCCCCGGGGCGCATGCGCTGCCCACCGCCGTCTCGCGTACCGGCGCGGCGGACCGCGGCGCGCCGGGGCCGGTCGCGGCGCGGTCGGCGTCGTACTCGCCGCAGGGCTCCCACGGGCCGCACGACCACGCGGCAGCGGCCCCGGCATCCGCCGCGGCGCCGCGCCGCCGCCGGGGTGCCCGGGCCGCGCTGGTCACCGCGGTCGCGCTGGCGCTGGCCGGGACCGGTGCGGTCACCGCGTATGCGGTGCTCAACGACGGTGACGGCTTGCGGACGGAGGACGGGGACGCCACGTCGCAGTCCGCCGCGCACGGGGGCCTTCCCGCGGCCTACTTGGGCACCTGGGAGACGACGGTCGGCGGCTCCGCCCTCAACGGCCGGCGCCTCACGCTCACCCAGGGCACGACCGGCGACACCGTACTGACCATGACGGCGACCGGGGCGAACTACCGCTGCACCTTCGCGGCCACCCTGACCAATGCGGGCCCCCCGGTCCGCCTCGGCCCGTCCACGGTGGTGTCCGGGCCGGGCGGCTGCAGCCCTGGCGAGTCGAGCACCCTGGAGCTGGTGGGCGACACCCTGCGCCGCATCTCCGACGACGGGAAGGCGCTGACGTACCGCAGGACCGGGGTACCGGCCGACAAGACGGGGTGATGGCCGCCAGGGTGACGCAGCGTCCGGCGGCGGCGCCGGCAGTTCGGCCGTGCCTCCTGGTCACGTGTCCGTCGTTCACCCGTCACCCCTCGATGAGCGCCAGTTCCGGCGCGCGGAAGCCGGGTTGACCCAGGACGCACTGGGCGAGCAGGCGATCTGCTCGGACCGCCTCATCGCCCATTTCGAGGCGGGCCGCAGAATGCCGCTTCCCGGTACACCATGAACGTGGAGACCGCCGGGTTGAGCGAGCCCCAGCGCATAGTTAAAGGGGCCACCGCCCCCGGTCCGCCCTCTGGCCAAGTGGGTTTTCATGGTCTCGCCAGGCGTCCCGCCAGCTACCCGTAGGACGTCAAGACGTATGGGGTCATCGCCAGGCCACGAACGCTGGGAGCGGCCGGTTCAAGGACGCCCCGGAACCAGTTGAGGGTCGGGTGCGCCAACTGCCTCTTCGGTCACTGCAGGTCCAGATGATGACTGCAGCGAGGTGAGATATCTCCTTTGAATTATGCGAGACGTTCGCCCCGCTTTCCTTCGGCGACACCCACCGCGGCGTCAGCGATCAGCAAAAAGCCTGACCGGGGCTGTCACAACACTGCTAGAATCGCCCGCGTATGACAATTCGTCATCATCACACGAGGAGCGGCGAACATGAATAGTTCAAAGGCGAAGCGCTTACTTGCCGCAGTGGCAGTTACCGTGACCGCACTCGCAACTCCGGTCGCGGCTGCTGGAAACGCTGCGGCAGAAAACCAGCAGTTCAAGCCGCTGACAACGTCAGCAAAGGCCGTCGCAGCGGATTCTGACAACGCATACTGGTGCATAAAGAAGCTTTCCAAAAAGGGCTACCCGATAGGCCCTAAGGCCATCAATGCTTGCGATTATGCGGGAGACCCCGCTGACGGCAATCGCCGCGATACGTGCATAAAGCTCTTGAAAAACGCAGGCGTAAAGTCCAGGGACGCCGACTATGCCTGCACGAGGGTTCACGGCTGACCAGAAGACAGATAGACGGCCCCGTCTCTGTTGTCCGCAGGGGCGGGGGCCGCTTTACACAGGCGGTCACCTACATCAGCCCGGGCCCCCTGGTCAGTCTCAGCACTGTCGTACCGGAGGACGGGGGTGACGGTGCAGGCCCGTGCAGCCACCCAGATCGTTCCCCCCTCGTAACGGTCTGGCGCCCGTTGCACGGCCCGCGCCGCCTACCCTCGTGTGGGTCGGGACGCCTGCCGCCGGAGAGCGCCACAGGCACAGCAACGAGACGGGGGGATGCGCACCGATGGACGGCCTGCGCGGGCTGACCGCCGACGATCCGTCGTGGATCGGGGACTACCGGCTGCTCAGCCGTCTCGGCAGTGGCGGGATGGGGCGGGTCTACCTCGCCCGTTCCGAGGGCGGCAGGACCGTCGCCGTGAAGCTGGTGAAGGCCGAGCTCGCCGCGGAGGAGGAGTTCCGGGACCGCTTCCGCGCCGAGGTCGCGGCCGCGCGGCGGGTCGGCGGGCGGTGGACCGCGCCGGTGCTGGACGCCGACACCGAGGCCGCGGTCCCCTGGGTCGCCACCGGCTACATCGCGGGCCCGACCCTGAGCCAGGTGGTCGGGTCGTACGTCCGCCAGGGCGACTACGGCCCGCTGCCGGAGGACTCGCTGCGGCGGCTGGCGTACGGGCTGGCCTGCGCGCTGGTGGACATCCACGGCGTCGGGCTGGTGCACCGCGACCTCAAACCGTCCAACGTGCTGCTCACCATCGACGGGCCGCGGGTCATCGACTTCGGGATCGCGCGGGCCCTGGACGCGGTCGGGGAGCACACCCAGACCCGGGCCGGCACGGTGGTCGGCTCGCCCAGCTTCATGTCGCCCGAGCAGGTCCAGGGGCACCGCGTGAGCCCGGCGAGTGATGTCTTCTGTGTGGGCTCGGTGCTGGCGTACGCGGCCACCGGGCGGCAGCCGTTCGGCAATCCCGCCTCGGGCGTGCACGCGGTGATGTTCAAGATCGCGCAGGAGGAGCCCGATCTGACCGGGACACCGGACGGGATCCGCGGGCTGATCCTGGACTGCCTGGCCAAGGACCCGGCGGCGCGGCCCACCCCCGGGGAGCTCGCCGAGCGCCTCGGGCCGGTGCCCGGCGGCCGGCCGGCCGCGCCCTGGCTGCCGGCCGAGCTGATCGCGCGCCTGGGGCAGCACGCCGTCCTCCTCCTGGACACCGACACCCCGCCCGGAGGCCAGTCGCCGACGGTGGTGACCACCAGGGCCGCGCCCGCTCCGGCGGTGCTCCCGCCGCCCACCGCGACCGAGCGGCGGCGCCGCCGCCGGTGGCTGCCCGTCATCGCCACCGCCGTGTTCGCGGCCGCCACGGCCGCCGCCGCGGTGCCGCTGCTGAGCGAGGGCGCGGGCGCCGAGGACAGCGCGTCCGACATCCCGGCCGGCTATCTCGGCACCTGGTCGGGGCCGGTGCTGCGGGACGGCGAACCCACCGGCCAGCAGCGGCGGTTCGTGATCACCCGCGGCAAGGTCGGCGAGGTGGTCGCGAACAGCACCAGCCTCGGCGCGACCTACGAATGCCGCAGCGACGGCAAGCTGGTGTCGGTGACCCGGCAGGACGGGCACCCGGCGCTGCGGCTGGACACCACGGTCGTCCGGTCCGTGCCGGCCGGCCGCTGCGCCGCGCTGGGCGAGCACACCCTGGAGGAGGGCGGCGCCGGCACCCTGACCTGGTCCGCGGCCGGGCGCACCGCGACCCTGCACCGCGTCGCCCCGTCCGACGGCACCGTCCCCGATGGCTTCCTCGGCACCTGGCGGCGGCCGAACGACGACGGCTACGGCAGCCAGCAGCTGACCGTCCGGCAGGCCCCGGCGGGCAGCACGGTCCTCACCAGCGTCGCCGTGGGCCGCGGCGGCCGCTGCACCGCACACGCCTCCCTCTATGCGGCCCAGGGCGGCAAGCTGACCGTCGGCCCGTCGGTCGTCGACCGGGCCGCGCCCGGATGCTCACCGAGCAGCACCTCCGTGCTCAGCCTGGGCGGCGACGGCACCCTGCACCGCGAGTTCCTGGGCGACGACAAACAGCCGCGCGGCTACTCCAGGGTGAAGTAGCCGCGCGGCTGCGAGGTGCCGGGGGCCGCTGCGGGCCCCGGCCGGTGTCCTACGACAGGAACGAGTTGATCTCGATCGTCTCGTCGCGGCCGGGGCCGACGCCGATGGCGGAGATCGGGGCGCCGGACATCTCCTCCAGCGCCTTGACGTACGCCTGGGCGTTCTTCGGCAGGTCGGAGAAGGTCTTGGCCTTGGTGATGTCCTCGGACCAGCCCGGCAGCATCTCGTAGACCGGCTTCGCGTGGTGGAAGTCGCTCTGCGAGTACGGCAGCTCCTCGACGCGCTTGCCGTCGATCTCGTACGCGACACAGACCGGGATCTGCTCCCAGCCGGTGAGCACGTCGAGCTTGGT
This sequence comes from Streptomyces sp. bgisy130, assembly GCF_057708345.1. Classification (NCBI taxonomy): domain Bacteria; kingdom Bacillati; phylum Actinomycetota; class Actinomycetes; order Kitasatosporales; family Streptomycetaceae; genus Streptomyces; species Streptomyces sp. bgisy130. The sequence continues at coordinate 5,493 of NZ_JBYISA010000031.1, read as the reverse complement.
GAGGAAGAAGTCCGTCAGACCGTTGACGCGGGTGGCGTAGCGGGCGATGACCGCGTCGAACCAGCCGCAGCGGCGGTCCCGGCCGGTGGTGACGCCGCGCTCGCCGCCGATGCGGCGCAGCGCCTCGCCGTCCTCGTCGAAGAGCTCGGTCGGGAACGGACCGGCGCCGACGCGCGTCGTATAGGCCTTGAGGATGCCGATGACGCGGCTGATCTTCGTGGGACCGACGCCCGCGCCCGTGCAGGCGCCGCCCGCGGTCGGGTTCGAGGACGTGACGAAGGGGTACGTGCCGTGGTCGATGTCCAGCAGCGTGCCCTGGCCGCCCTCGAAGAGCACGACCTTGTCGTCGTCGAGCGCCTTGTTGAGGATCAGGGTGGTGTCGGCGACATAGCCCTTGATCTGGTCGGCGTAGCCCAGCAGCTCCTCGACGACCTGGCCGGCCTCGATGGCGCGGCGGTTGTAGAGCTTGGTCAGCAGCTGGTTCTTGACCTCGAGGGCCGCCTCGACCTTCTGGATGAGGATCGACTCGTCGTAGAGGTCCTGGACGCGGATGCCGACGCGGTTGATCTTGTCGGCGTAGGTCGGGCCGATGCCGCGGCCGGTGGTGCCGATCTTCCGCTTGCCGAGGAACCGTTCCGTCACCTTGTCGACGGTGATGTTGTACGGCGTGATCAGATGCGCGTTACCGCTGAGCAGCAGCTTGGACGTGTCGACGCCGCGCTCGTTGAGTCCGCTCAGCTCGGAGAGCAGGACCGCCGGGTCCACGACGACACCGTTGCCGATGACCGGGGTGCACCCCGGCGAGAGGATTCCGGAAGGGAGAAGGTGCAGCGCGTACTTCTGGTCGCCGACGACGACCGTGTGGCCGGCGTTGTTGCCGCCCTGGTAGCGCACCACATAGTCCACGGATCCACCGAGCAGGTCGGTGGCCTTTCCCTTGCCCTCATCACCCCACTGAGCACCGAGCAGCACAAGTGCGGGCACAGGCGTACACCCCTTCCGGGCGGGGCATGTCCAACGTGCGTGGATGGCGTCGGCGTGCCTGTTCACGCGTACGTCATCGCTAGAGCCGTCGGACCGGTGCCCCGGAATAGACGAAGCCCCTGGCGCAATAGCGCAAGGGGCTCTTGCACCGAGATGCTACCTGAGGAAGGACCGAGGTGTCGGCGCAGCCTTCTGGGCACTCTCCCGTGGACTCCGTACGGGGGTACCCCCTGCTCGTGGTCATCGACCCGGTCGCCCGCAGTACGGACGGCGAGTCCGTGCGGATCGCGAAGGATGTCCTGTGCGCGGGCGCGGGAGCGAAAATCTGCCTTCCCGAGGGGCCCGAGGAATTCGCCCGGATTCTCGCCCGGCGCGGCCACCGGCGGCCGGTGGTGATCGGTGACGACCGGACGCTGCTGCGGGTGGTGGGCCTGCTGCACAAGGAACGCGAGCTGGCCGCGGTGCCGCTGTCGATGGTCCCGGTGGGGGCGCCGGCCGCGGTCGCGCTGAGCCGCGCGCTGGGCGTCCCCACGGACACCGTGGCCGCCGCGCGGGCCGTCCTGGACGGCGGGGAGCGGCCGATGGATCTGCTCACGGACGACAGCGACGGCATCGTGCTGGGCGGCCTGCGCATCCCCTGCGGGAGCGCGGCGACCCGGCTGGGCCACGGGGCGTATGTGCCGGCCCCGGCCCCGCCGCCGGCCCCGGTGGACCCGGCCGAGGCGCTGGGCGGCCGGGGTGGTCCGGCGGACGGCCTGGACGGGCCCCGGCCGTGGTGGAAGCCCGCCGCCAAGACGGCCCGTACGGCGCTGGCGATGCTGGCCGCGCCGGCGGCGGGACTGGGCGCCCGGCGGGCCCGGGTGCCGGGGCAGCGGCTGCGGATCGAGGCGGACGGGGTGCTGCTGGCGGATCTGGACCGGCCGGTGCGCGGGGTGTCGGTGGTGCCCGGCGGACGGACCGGCGCCCAGGCGCCGCGGACGGGTGCCGCGGACGGCCGTGAGCTGGCCGAGGTCGTGGTGCACTGGCCCGGCGGCGGCCGGCCGGTGCGGGCCCGGGCCCGGGCCGTGACGGTGTCCGGCGCGGACTTCCACTACCGGGCGGACGCCCTGGTCGGCGGGCCGGTCAGGACCCGTACGTGGACCGTGCAGCCGGCCGCCTGGCGGCTCCAGCTCCCGCGGGGCTGAGGCTCAGCGGCCGGCGCTTTCCAGGTCGGCCCGCAGCTGGTCGCGGTGCTCGCGCCAGCGCTGGAGCAGCCCGGCGAGCTCCTCCTGGAGGAACTCGAAGAAGACCAGCGTCTCGGTGATCCGGCGGCCGGCCGGGGAGTCCTCGCCGAGGCTCTCTACGCCCTCGCGCAGGGTGCCCTCCCAGCGGGTGAGGGCGTTGTCCCGGCGGGCCAGCGCCTCGTACCACTGGTCGCTGTGCACGCGGTAGCGGTCGCGGCGGGAGCCGGGCTCGCGCTCCCGGCTGACCATGTCGACCTGGGAGAGGTAGCGGATCGCGCCGGAGACGGCAGCGGGGCTGACCTGGAGGCGCTCGCCGAGTTCGGCCGAGGTCAGCACACCGGAGTCGGAGGCCAGCAGACAGGCGAAGACCCGGGCGGACATCCGCTGCATCCCGGCGTCGACCAGCTGGGAGGCGAACCGCTCGACGAACTGCGAGACCGCTCCGTCGTCACGGGTGTCCTCGCCGCTCTCCCGGCGGGCGTCGTCGGTCCGGTGTGCGCTCTGCGCTGGCTGCTCACTCATATCCGCATCATCTCCCCTGTTCAGAGCCACCCACCCAAGTTTATACGGTTTCTTAACTTCACAAATTTGTGAAACTAGCGTAGCTTTCAAAACATGACCAAGGCAATCTCCACCGCCCCCGTGATCCGGGTCGACGGTCTTCGCAAGTCCTTCGGCCGCACCCCTGCGCTGGACGGCCTCGATCTCCGGGTGTCGGCCGGTGAGGTACACGGCTTCCTCGGCCCCAACGGCGCCGGCAAGTCCACGACCATCCGCGTGCTGCTCGGCCTGCTGCGCGCCGACGGCGGCACGGCCCGGCTGCTGGGCAAGGACCCCTGGCAGGACGCCGTCGAGCTGCACCGCCGGATCGCGTATGTGCCGGGCGATGTGACCCTGTGGCGCAATCTGTCCGGCGGTGAGGTCATCGACCTCTACGGGCGGCTGCATCAAGGCGGCGGCGCGAAGCGCGCGGGGAGGAGCGGCGCCGCGCGCCGGGCCGAGCTCCTGGAGCGGTTCGAACTCGACCCCACCAAGAAGGGGCGGACGTACTCCAAGGGCAACCGCCAGAAGGTCGCCCTGGTCGCCGCCTTCGCCTCCGACGTCGAGCTGCTGATCCTCGACGAGCCGACCTCCGGGCTCGACCCGCTGATGGAGGAGGTCTTCCAGAGCTGTGTCGCCGAGGAGCGCGACCGCGGCCGTACGGTCCTGCTCTCCAGCCATGTGCTGTCCGAGGTCGAGGCGCTCTGCGACCGCGTCAGCATCATCCGCAAGGGACGGACCGTCGAAGCCGGCTCCCTGGGCGAGCTGCGGCATCTGACCCGCACCTCGGTCACCGCCGAACTCACCGGCCCGCCCAACGGGCTGGCCACGCTCCCGGGCGTCCACGGCCTGTCCAGCCGGCCGCTCCGGGGGAGCCAGGGGCACCGTGTCCGCCTCCAGGTCGACACCGACAAGCTCGACGCCGTACTCCGCTCGCTCGGCACCACCGGCGTCCGCAGCCTCACCAGCACCCCGCCCACCCTGGAAGAGCTCTTTCTGCGGCACTACCAGGACGACGCCCGCACCGCCGGGACGGTCGCGCGATGACCGCCCTGACCGCGGCCCCGGCTGTCCGCGCCGCCCGCCCCCGTCATCTGGCGGGCACCGGCGCCCTGTTGCGCCTCGCACTGCGCCGCGACCGGTTGCTGATCCCGGCCTGGGTGCTGGCCCTGGGCCTGTCCGTCGCCGGGATGGGCGCGTCCTTCGAGGCGGTCTACGACACCGCCGCCCAGCGCGCCGGACTGGCCGCCTCGATGAATCACAACGGCTCGATGCGCGCGCTGTACGGGCCGGTCTTCGGCGACTCCGTCGGCGGCCTGGTCGCCTGGCGGATGGCCGGCTTCGGTGCCGTCCTCGCCGCGGTGATGAGCCTGCTGATCGTGGTCCGGCACACCCGCGAGGAGGAGGAGACGGGCCGTCAGGAACTGCTCTCCGCCGCCGTGGTGGGCCGCCGGGCGCCGCTGACCGCGGCCCTGCTGACCGCCCTGCTCGCCAACGCCCTGCTGGCGGCGCTGATCGCGGGCGGCTCGGCGCTGTCCGGTCGGCCGGCCGCCGGCTCGCTCGCGCTCGGCCTGGCCCTCGGCGGCACCGGCATGCTCTTCGCCGCGCTGGCCGCCGTCGCCGCCCAACTCACCGAGAGCGCACGGCTGGCGAAGGGGCTGACCGGCGCGGTCCTGGGCCTCGCTTTCGCGGTGCGGGCCGCGGGCGACGCCGCGACAGCCGGGGCCGGCTCCCCGCTCACCTGGGCCTCGCCGGTCGGCTGGGCGGAGAACCTCCGCCCGTACGCCGGCGAACGCTGGTGGATCCTCCTGCTGTTCCTCGCGGCCACCGCCCTGGCCGCCTCCGCCGCCTACGCCCTGACCGCCCGCCGCGACCTCGGGATGAGCTTCCTGCCCGCCCGTCCCGGACCGGCTGTCGCACCGCGCTCCCTGAGCGGCCCCTTCGGCCTGGCCTGGCGCCTCCAGCGGACCACCCTGCTGGGCTGGACGGGCGGCTTCCTGGGCGTCGGCGCGCTGTTCGGCGGGATCGCCAAGGGCGCCGCCGACCTGGTCGGCGGCAATCAGCAGACCCGCGAGATCGTCGAGCGGATGGGCGGCCAACCGGGCCTGACCGAAGCCTTCCTGGCCACCATGACCGGGCTGCTCGGCATGGTCGCGGCGCTCTACGCGGCCGGTGCGGTGCTCCGGCTGCGCGGTGAGGAGACCGCGGAGCGCGCGGAGCCGGTGCTGGCCGGTGCGGTGGGCCGGCTCCGCTGGGCCGGCAGCCATCTGGCGTTCGCGTACGGGGGCACCGTCGTCATCCTGGCCGCCGGCGGACTGGCCCTGGGCCTGGCCTACGGCCTCTCGGTCGACGACCCCGGTGGCCAATTGGGCCCGGTGCTGGCCGCGGCGCTCTCCCAGGTCCCGGCGGTCTGGACGCTCACCGGTCTGGCGGTGCTCGTCTTCGGCCTGCTCCCGAAAGCCACCCCCGCCGTCTGGGCGCTCGTCGGCGGCTGCCTGGCCCTCGGCTGGCTCGGACCCTCGCTCGAGCTCCCCGCGTGGGCGATGAATCTCTCGCCGTACAGCCAGCTGCCCAAGCTGCCCGGCGCCGACGTCACCGCCGCCCCGTTCCTCTGGCTGCTCGCGCTGTCCGCCCTCTTCGCCGTCCTGGGCCTGGCGGGCCTGCGGCGGCGGGACATCGGCTGATCCACCGGCGGCCCGTCGCCCCGCGGCCGGCCGCCCCTGAAGACGTGGGGCGGCGGGAGGGT
>NZ_JBYISA010000030.1:0-86730 GCF_057708345.1 Streptomyces sp. bgisy130 | reverse complement strand
TGGCACCGCCCCCCGAGCGCCAACTGGTGGCTCCCCAAGCCCGATCGCGACACGCTGCGGGCGACGAACTGATCAACACCCATCCGTCTGACCACGGTCATTCACGGTACGCACGAGAAGCTCGGACAGCCGCCCATCACAACGTTTCCGCAGTTCAGGCGGCATTCCGATGCCCTGGCCACCGTTGATTCCCAAGCTCAGAGCGCGGGTTCGATTCCCGTCACCCGCTCCACACAGAAGCCTCAGGTCAGCGACCTGGGGCTTGGTTGTTGTCTGGACCATTTGGGGCGCGTGCCATTCGCGTGCCATAAGGGACCAATGAATGCACGGAGTTGGCACCCGCAAGGCCCTCCGGAATGACCGAGCCCTGACGGGTCGCCATATCGGGCGCCAAGGCCGAAGTGGCGTTCGGCGGCCGCTGGGGCATCGAGGCGTTCTCCCACACCCCCTGGCTGACCGTTACCACCCGGCACGCCGACTACCGGTTCTGAGCCCCAGCGAGGGCGTGCCGTTCGGCGCGACCTGGCAGGTCGGTCCGAACGGCACGGCCGGTCAGGGCTCGTCGGCCCTGATGGGGACGTTACGACTTGTGGATGAGCTTGCCGACGGCGTTGGCCTCCATCACATGGTTGCTGGTCAGGAACTTCCAGGGCAGGTTGACGAATCCGTGGTCGCCCCAGTTGGGGCCCCAGGAGTTCTCGACCCGCACGCCCTTGCTGTTGTAGCCGACGATGGTGACCCCGTGACCGCCCGCGTACTGCTCACCGGAGGCCGGGTAGTACGCGTAAGAGGCGGCCTTCTGCTGGCTGAGGTAGAAGAAGCTGTTGTACACGCGCATCGAGATGACGACCGGCTCACCCTTGGCCAGCGCGGCCATCACGTCGGCCTTGATCTGGCTGCCGGTGTGCAATGGGGTGTAACCGGACAGCTTCCAGTGCGCGGCGTTGGCTCTCTCGCTCGCGGTCGGCTGGGTGGTGTAGTCGAAGTCCCCCTGCCAGTAGTGCGGCCTGGAGTCGATTCCCTGCGACATGGCTATCTTGAAGTGCTGCTGCGGCGCGCTGCCATTGTCCTGCCCCTTGGAGATCTGGGCGTAGGTGTACATGGGCGCCCGGGGGTAGGCAGAGATCTTCTGCTCCCGCTCCAGGATGGTGTAGGCCGTGTAGTCGATGGCCCACGCGGCACAGGAGCCGACCTGGCCCTGATTGCCGGGCGTGGGGGCGTACTTGGTCAGATCGACGCTGGCAGGAGGGGTCGCACCGACCTTCTCCTGCGAGGTGCCGGCGCCCACCACGCGCGGGGCGGCGGACACCAGCCGGGACTCAACCGAATGGCGCAGCACGGAATCGCGCCACGTCGACCGGGAGGGCAGAGCGCCAAGACCATGCGGCAGTTTGCGGTGCCCGGCCTGCGGTGCCTGGACAGGGGCTGGGTCGCGATCGGGTACGTCGGTGCTCGCCGAGGAGACCCCGACGGTCACGGCCCCCAGGGCTCCCGCCGTGGCGAGCGCGATGAGAGTGCGCGACTTGCCGCTGATGGTCTTCCACTTGTGGGAAGCACGACTCATGGATGTCCTCCTGGGACTGCCAGGGCCCTGACAAAGGCCGCTGCGAGGCAGCACTTCTGAGCCCTGGGTGAGACGGCCGGGACGGATGTCCCGGCGTGCGTGGGTGTCTTGGAGCCCGGCGTACGCGATCCGGCCGTTCGACGAGGCGAACGGTTCGCGCCTGGAGCCGGGAAATGAGAGAGAAATCCGGGGCGCCACTCAAAGAATTGAGGGCTGCCACGGCTCTCGTGAACTGGACGCTTTCGAAGGCATGTCCAATGGGCAGCAGAAATTAGCCGAGCAACATGTCTCGACGCAAGACCCAAGTGGCGGCAATCACAAATTCGTTGCCGAGGAAGAGGGCATAAGGGACCGCATCCGGCGCGCGGCGCCACGGCCTTACGGAACCGTGCCGTCGCCCGTTCCGCACCTCCGGATGCCTTCTGGGCAGGTACGGCAACGGCGCAGTTCACAGCAGGTGTCGCCGCAGGCTCCGGTGCGCGCGACGGAGCGCGGTAAGCCACGCCGGCACCTCACACCAGGGGATGTGACGGCACGGGATTGTTCCGTCCACGAACTCGCCGCACTGTGAACTCCATTGCCCGGCACCGCTATCTCCGATGACACGAGCAATACCCGACGGACAACCTAAATGTCCTTACATCGGCGTCCATGTGCAGGTGATGTGCCGGAATGACGGGAGTCGTCGAGGGGCCCGGCGGGTTTCGGAAAAAAATTTCTGGGTTTCTGTTATCCGGCCCGGCCCGCCAAGGTCTCCCAGGTATCGAAGGCATGCAGACGCGATTACGACAGAGAGCCGACAGAGAGCGAGGACGGACATGACGCCGGAACGTGAAGCCGCGGTCGTCGCGGCTGCGCAGGCAGGGGATCCGCAAGCGAAGGACGAGCTTGTGGCCGGCTATCTGCCGCTGGTCTACAACGTCGTCGGACGCGCGCTCCACGGTCATGCGGACGTCGACGACGTCGTGCAGGAGACCATGCTGCGCGTCCTGGACGGCATGGCCGGCCTGCGTAAACCGCATCGGTTCCGCTCGTGGCTGGTGTCGGTGACGATGAACGAGATACGCCGGCACTGGCGCAGTAGACAGGCGGCGGCCGCCGATACCGGGGTGGACGAGATGACCGAACTGGCCGATCCCGGTGCGGACTTCGTCGACCTGACCATCATTCGGCTGGGGCTTTCCGGTCAGCGCCAAGAGGTCGCCGAGGCGACCCGGTGGCTGGACGAGGACGATCGCGTCCTGCTGTCGTTGTGGTGGCTGGAGGCCGCGGGTGAGTTGACCCGGTCCGAGGTGGCCGCCGCCTTGAGGCTGCCTGCGCAGTTTGTCGCGGTGCGGGTGCAGCGGATGAAGGCGCAGCTGGAAACCGCGCGGGTGGTGGTGCGCGCGCTGTCGGCGGCGTCTCGTTGTCCGCGGCTGGAACCCGTCGTGGCCCGGTGGGATGGTGTTCCCTCCACGCTGTGGCGCAAGCGCATATCCCGGCACGTCCGTGACTGCATGGCCTGCTCGGGGCGGCGCAGCGGCCTCATACCGGCGCAGAGCCTCCTCGTCGGCATCGCCCTGGTGCCGCCGAGTGCCGCTGCCGCCGGCGCCTGGTCGGCGGCTCAGGCAGGCCACGCTACGGCGGCGTTCGGACCAGCAGCCCAGCTGACCGGTCTACGCGGCGGAAAGGCCGCAGCCATGCGCCCGACGACAGGGCGGCACGCATCGCACCGGCCGACCGGTCGAGGCGGCAGCCGGTCCGGCGGCCACCGCCGTCCACGGGTCCGGCCCCGAGGCACGCACATACTCGCCGGAAGCGCCGCGGTGACGGCCGCGGCAACCGTGATATCCGTATCCTTCGGCTCACCGGACAGTACCCGGCAGGGCGACTCCAAGCCCGCCGCCGTCCACCCGGTCCAGGTGGAGGCGGCGCCGGTAACCGACCCACCACCCCCTACCCCATCCCCCTCGGCCACCCATCGGCCGGTGGCCTCGCCCAGCCGGAAACCGACCGTCGCGCCACGCACCACCGCACCGTCCCCGACCCACCCGGCGCCCACCCCCTCAAGCACTCCGCCCTCGCAGCCGGCCGCCGACGCGGTCGAGCAGGTCCTGGCCTTGATCAACCAGGCACGAGCCGCCCATGGACTGCCGGCCTACACCCTCACCACCGGCCTCACGCGCAGCGCGACGGCGCACAACACGGCGATGGACAACGGGTGTGGCCTGTCCCACCAGTGCCCAGGCGAAGCCTCGCTGGGCGACCGGGAGAAGGCTGCCGGCGTCAAGTGGGGCGCCGCAGGAGAAAACATCGGGCAGGCATCGGCAGGACCGGACGCCCAGCAGATCGCGAAGGCCGCCGTCAGCCTCACCCAGGACATGCTGAACGAGAAACCACCCAACGACGGCCACCGCCGGAACATCCTCAGCAGCACCTTCACCCACGTCGGCATCGCCGTCCACCGCAATCCCCACGGCACCGTCTGGCTCACCCAGGACTTCTCCGACTGAGCGCCCCACGTCGGCGAGTTCACGCGCTGGGCCAGTGCGTGGAGGATGGCCTGCACATCGGTACGGAAGTGCCGCTCCAGTGCCGTCGCGAGGTCGCAGCCCGGTCAACACCGGTCACGAGGGGTACAACGGGACACCACCGGGCGGCGTGGGAAAGCAGCGTTTCCGAACGGCGAAGGGCCCGTACGACATCGCGTCGCACGGGCCCCGGCGCCGGCTGTCTGCTCAGCCGGCAACTAGCTGCTCAGAACAGCCCCTTGTAGCCCTGCCAGGCCGTTGCGATCTGCGTACGGGCGCTGAACGAGCCCTTGCCGTCGCCGCTGTTGCGGTAGACGTTGCCGCTGGTGTCGCGGGCGACGAGGTCTGCCTTGCCGTCGCCCGTGAGGTCTCCGACACCCACGAGGGCGTTGTACGAGGAGCCCCAGTTGGTGAAGACCACGACCCGGCTCTTGAACTGCCCGTCCGCCGTGCCGTCATAGCGGTACAGCGTGCCGTTCGTGTGGCGGGCCAGCAGGTCGCCGTAGCCGTCGCCGTTCAGGTCGCCGGCCCCGATGAGGTGGGTGTAGGCCGTCCATGCCGTGCGGATCTTCGTGCGTGCCTTGAATCCGCCCGTGCCGTTGTCCGCGTAGAGGTAGATGTCCCCGGTGGAGGACTGGCGGGCGAGCAGGTCGGTGCGGCCGTCGCCGGTGAGGTCGCCCGGTGCGGTCAGTACGTTGTACTGGTCCCAGCCGGTGCTGAGGACGGTGTGCGAGCTCGACGGGGTGTAGCCGCCGCCGGCGCATTTGCCGGTGTAGCGGCGGAGTTCGCCGTCGGGCATCCGGACCAGCAGGTCGTTGCAGCGGTCCTCGCCCAGGTCGCCGAACGGGACCGCGACGGTGCCGGCCGGCCAGCCGCTGCCCGACGCCTTGGTGCCGAAGGCGCCCGTGCCGTTGCCGTAGTGCGTGGTCAGGTAGCCGGCGGAGCTGAGCGTCAGCAGGTCGCCGGCGCCGCCGTTGAGGTCGTGGAAGCCGCGCATGCCACCGGTGAGGCCGAAAGTGCCGGTCAGCGACAGGTCGGCGCCGGAGCCGTCGGCGGGAGCCGCGGTCAGCTGCCAGGTGTAGGTGCCGTCGACCGCCCATCTGCCGGCGTCCGTACGGCCGTCCCAGGTGGCCTTGAGGGCCGCGGCGCCGGGTGCCGCGTCGAGGGTACGGACGGTCTTGCCGGTGCGGTCCTTGATGGTGACCTTGGAGCCGGTGGCGGGCTTGGAGAGCTGCCAGGTCGCCTGCCACGCCGGGGCGGTGGCGGACTTCAGGTTCACCGACGTGTCGACCCGCGACTCGATCTTCGCGAGCGCGGAGGTGGGCACGCCGGAACCGAGGATCTGGAGATCCTTCCGGTTGTCCGCGAGGAAGGCGATGCCACTGCCGAAGCGGTCCGCGTCGAGGTACTTCCCGTTGGCCCACTCCGGCGTCTGGGCCAGGGTCGTGGTCGAGCCCCCGATGGGCGTCACCAGCAGCCGCTGATTGTCGGTGTCGTGGGTGAGGACGTAGCCGTCGCCGAGCGTGCCCTCGTAGGGGCCGCCCACCTGCTCCTTGGCCACCCGGTCGTACACACCGTGGCCGCCCGAGATGTTCAGCTTGCAGTCCCAGGACACCCAGCGGCCGACGGCCTGCACGTCCACCGGGACGCAGTCGTCGCCGGTCTGCACGGTCTCGGTCGCGCCGCTCTTCAGGTCGAGGGAGGTGAGCGTGCCCGCGGTGCTCCCGGCCGTCCACAGCTTGGTGCCCCATACGGCGGCTCCGCCGCGGCCCTTGTAGGTCCGGATCACCTTGGCGCCGCCCGACGCCTCGAGGTCGACCACGTACTGGACGTCGCTGTCCTGGCGTTGGCGGTCACCGAAGACCACATAGCGGCCGGAGGCGGAGGTCACCCAGGTGCGGACGTCCGCCGGCAGCTGCTCGCCGGTCGCCGGGTCCGCCGGCTGCACCACCGTCTTCTTGCCGCCGGGCGCCACCACCTCCAGTGCGTAGCGGCCGTCGTCGCCCTTGGCCGTCAGCGCGTACCGGCCGTCACCGGTACCGGTGACGTATGCGGCGTAGAACTCCTTCTGGGCGTCCCCGGTGGCCTGTGGATCGGGTTGTGCCAGCAGCGAGCGGTCGCCGGCCGACTGCGTCTGGCCGAGCGTGATGTCCCGCCGGTAGAGGGAGGCGAGGTAGTTGCTGTCCCGCTCCGTGGTGACCAGCTGCCCCGCGGTCAGCGAGACCTCGTCCACCGCCGCACGCTTGGCCGCCACATCCCGCAGCTTGGTCAGCGCGAGACTGCCGTCGGCGGCGGCCGTCACCTTGCGCACGGCCCAGTCCTGCGCCGAGTCGCCACCGGTGACGATGACGCCGCCGCCCGGGACCTGGGCCATCTCCGCCTGGGCATGCGGCAGCAGCGTCGTTGCCTCGCCGCCGTCGAGCGGTACGGCCTTGAGCGGCTCGCCCCGCCGCTGGAGCAGGTCGCCGTCCTTCCGCTGAACGTCCCAGGCCGTCAGCAGCGAGTCGCCCGCGAGCGCGATGCGTGCGGTGCCCTCACCGCCCGACGGCAGCGTCACCTTGGTGTCCGGGCCGTCCAGCGCGTCCCGGCTGAGCACGCGCACGGTGGTGTTGCCGTCCGCGGGCGAATACCAGGCGAGGCGGGTGTCGGAGAACACCACGCGGGCGCCGGCTCCTCCGGTCGCACCCGGCAGGACGGGCCGTACGCGCGCCGACTCCAGGTCCAGCAGGCCGATGCCATGGGTCCCGTCGGGCGCCGCGTACCAGATCGCCACCGAGTGGGTGTCGCCGCCGAGCACGGTGTCGTACCGCTCCACCCAGCCGTTCAGCCCGGTGACCGGAGTGTCCGACAGGCCGGCGGCCGTCTTCCGCAGGATGTGCAGACCGTTGATCTCGCCGTTCGCATCGCGGGTGGCGGTGAGCACGGCGTCGCCGAAGCTGCCCCTGAAGATCTGTCCGGCGGGCAGGGTCAGGCTGGTGGACGTGCCCGCCTTCATGTCCTTGAGCGTCACACGGTCCGTGAAGGAGGCGCTGACGACGTCGGAAGCGGTGGCGGTGACGGTGTCCGAGGAGGAGCCCGCGAAGGTGGTGGTTCCGTCGTACGGGGTCCACTGGTAGTCGCTCAACGCGGCGGCCGAGGCCGACTCGCGCCGTTCCAGGACCCCCGTGGAACCTGCCCCGTAGACCGGGTTGCCGGTCGGCGCGTAGCGGTCGGGCGACTGGATCACCAGCGGCTGTGTCTCGGCCTGCGCCTGGGAGAGAAGGAACGATGCGCCGCCGGCCGCGAGACCGAGCGCGGCCGTGGCGGCGATACCGCCGCGTATGAGCGTGCGTCTATGACCTGGTTTGTGGCGTGCAGCCACGTCATACCTCCAGCTGAAGGGAGAACGAGGGCGGCCATGCATCGCGGAATGGGGGTCGTCGCGGCGCCAGCCTCTCGAAAGCTGAGGGAAGATAACACGGCCTGACCAGCGAAGTCGACGCTGGTCGCGACAACGCCATGGTGTTTCACCGGCGGGCGGCGCTGGATGTTTTGGGCCCCCGGGCCCACGCGCCGGCGTGCCCGGAGCCGGCGCCGAGGTCAGGCGTGCTGGGCCCCGCGGGCCAGCAGCATGAGGGCGTCGACGAGTTCCTCGGCGGGCCGGCCGGTGGCCAGGCTGCGGAGCTGGAGTCCGAAGATCAGCGCGACGGCGCTGCTCGCCAGCCGCTCGGCGTCGGGTACGCCGAGGCCGGTGAGGATCCGGGCGGCCAACTGGTCGTACGCGGCGAAGGACTGGTCGGCCGCGGTGCGCAGCCGCTCGTCGCGGCCGGCCTGGATGTAGAGCTCGAACGGGGCGATGTGCCTGCTGCCGAACGGCGCGCCCCCGGCGACCTGGTCGACCACGGCGGCCGCCCGATCGGCGTCCGTTGCCTCGGTTCCGTCGGTTCCGTCCGCTTCATCGGTTCCGTCGGTCTGGCACTCGGCGGCGAGCTCGGTGAGGCGCCGGGTCTCCTCCGCGACGAAGTGCAGCAGACTCTCCCGCAGCATCTCGTGCTGGGTCGCGAAGTGGTAGGTGACCGATCCGAGGGAGACCTTGGCCTCCTTGGCGATCCGCCGGTTGGTGACCCCGGCGACGCCGTCCTCGGCGATGATGCGCAGGACGGCGTCGATGATGCTCTGCCGGGTTCCGGGGTGCTTGGACATAGCGTCATTGTGCCAGCGGCGCCCTCCTGGCTCGGGGGAAGGGCCTGGACCGCTCCGACCAGCGCACATCGCCCTCAAGCAGATATCCGCCATTGACACGTCCGCCCCGCCCTCCGTACTGTTCGTTCGAACGAACAGTCTTTCGGAGGCACATCTCATGCGCATCGCAGGTTCCACCGTTCTCCTGACCGGGGCCTCGGGCGGCCTAGGCCAGGCCCTCGCCCGCGGACTGGCCGCCAAGGGCGCCAAGCTGGTCCTCTCCGGGCGCCGTGCCGATGCCCTGGAGGCGCTCGCCGACGAGCTCGGCGCCCGCGTGGTCACCGCCGACCTCGCCGACCCGGACCAGGCCGACCGCCTCGCCGAGGCCGCCCCCGACACCGACATCCTGATCGCCAACGCCGCCCTGCCCTCCACCGGCGATCTCCTCGACTACACGCCCGAGCAGGTCGACCGCGCACTGACCGTGAACCTGCGCGCCCCCATCATGCTGGCCCGCGCACTCGCCCCCCGGATGGTCGCGCAGGGCCGGGGCCATATCGCCCTCGTCGGCTCGATCTCCGGGAAGGCGGCCACCAAGCACTCCTCGCTCTACAACGCGACCAAGTTCGGGCTGCGCGGCTTCGCGCTCTCCTTCCGCCAGGACCTGCACGGCACGGGGGTGGGGGTCTCCCTCGTCCAGCCCGGCGCCGTACGCGACGCGGGCATGTTCGCCGTCACCGGCGCCACCCCGCCGACCGGCGTACGCATGGTCTCCCCGGACCAGGTGGTGACGGGGGTGGTCCGGGCCGTCGAACGCGATCTGTGCGAAGTCAACGTCGCACCGGTCGAGTTGAGGGCGCTGAGCGCCATCGCCGGCCAGTTCCCCGGCCTCGCGGAAAAGGCACAGCGCGGCTCCAGCGCCGAGCGCACCATCAACCAGGTCGTGGCGGCCCAGCGCGACAAGCGGTAGCCGGAATCCCCCTTCCCTTCCTTGTGCCGATGACGGTCGTGCCGCCGCCCGGAATTCGGAGCCGAACCGGTGGACGCGCCCTGGGAGAAGGTGATTCGATCAGTCTCGAAGGTCGGGACAGGGAAGGCACCCAGTGATCACCATTCCCCTGAGCGCGGACGCGCTGGCGGCCACCCGGTTCGCGGTCTCGCCTCTGATGCACGTCGGCGCGGTGCTGCACCCGTGCCGGTCGAACGCGGTGCCCCACGGCTCCTTACCGAGCCGCGAAGTCACCGACGCATTAGGGGAGAAGCGGCTGCACCTGCTTGCCGCGGTACGAAGAGTGGTACACACCTTCGCTCCGGTCTTCTACGCCCCGGTCTTCCTGACGCCCCCGCCGCCCGCGGGCCGCCCCGCGGACCCGCACGAGGATCTCCACCGCGTCGCCACCGCCCCCAGCCACCTCGTGGCCCGGCAGATCAGCCGGCTGCTCGGCGCGGAGCCGCAGCGGACTCCCGCCGCCTCGGGCGCGCTGCGCACCGTGCGGGACGCCGTGGACCGCGGCGAGCGGGACTTCGCCGACCGACTCGCCTGCGAAATGGACGCGTTCTGGGACGGGCACCTCGCCCGGCAGTGGTCGGCCGTCGCCGCCCACGCCGAGGAGGACATCACCCTGCGGACCCGGCTTCTCGCGGACTACGGCATGGGCGGCGCACTGGAATCGCTGCACGAGGCCTTCTGCTACGGCGACGGTTCCCTCCGCCTGCTCGACCGGCTCAGCGCCGAGGTGCCCGGGGGCACCCACCTCGTCCTCTTCCCCTCGCCCCTGGCGCACAACTGGCTGCTCAGCGTCGACCCCCGCGGGGAACGCCCCGTCTATCTCATCTACCCCACACACCCCAGAGCCGCGTCCGCCCGACCGGGCAGAGAAGCAGAACAGGCGCTCAGCGAGGTAATCGGCCCCACTCGCAGCGCCCTGCTGGCCGACCTCGACGTGCCGCGCACCACCACCCAGCTCGCCGCACTCCACCGCCTGAGCCCCTCGACCGTCTCCTACCACCTCGCCCGACTCCACCGGGCCGGGCTGGTCACGCGCGCCCGGATGCGCAATTCCGTGTACTACCAGCGCAGCCAGGAGCCCTCCGGGACCTTGTAGGCGACGCCACCCTTCAATGGGACCCACTCCCCTTGCACCCCGCGTTGCGGATCCTCCAAGTCATCGCCTCGCGTTAGGTGTCTCACCGGTCGTTCGAAGCTCCTCGAATCACCTTTTGTCTCGCCGTATCGAGGGCTTGAATCATCGTGCTGCGCGGCTTCGCGCTCCCCCACCTCGGGGGATGAACGGACCAGCCGGCACCCGACCAACATCACGTGGATCACGTACATCACGTGCATCACGCGAGAATGACCAAAGGGGAAGCATCATGCGTATCCGTCACGTAGCCGCTGCGAGCGCCGCCGCTGCCGCACTCATGCTCGGTCTCGCACTGCCGGCCTCCGCCGATGGCCATGCGGACGCTGCCCCGGCCAAGCGCGTGGCCAAGAAGGTCATCGTCTACCAGGACCCCAAGTTCAAGAACCGGAGGGCGACCTTCACCCACAACATGCGGAACCTGAAGGACGTCGGCTGGAACAACACCATCAGCTCCGCCAAGAACGTGGGCAACCGCACGGTCACCTTCTACCAGAACGCCGGCTACACGGGCGCCCACTTCTCCCTGGGGCCGCACGAAAAGGAGCCCCACTTCGGCGATCTCGCGGGCATGGACAACGCCACGAGCTCCATCAAGTTCAGCTGACAGCAGGTCCGTTCAGCAACGAAGGCAGACGGGCGGGGTGCGGCGACGGGGGGCCGCATCCCGCCCCACTGTCAGCCGCCCGCCGCGTTCTGCACCGTGACGACGGCTGTCCGGTCACGACTGGCTGTTGAGGAAGCCGATCAGGCTGGCGCCCCACCAGCCGAGTTGGCTCACGGTGGCGGCTGTGCCGGACTGGATGCGCAGGGCGCGGGGGACCGGGGCGTTTCCGCAGTGGGCGAGGAGCTGGCCGAGCCAGTGGGCGTAGAGGCCGTTGAGGGTGATGGCCAGGACGAGTCCGAGTTTGAGGAGGGTCAGTGGTGCGGACAGGTCCGGGTGGAGAAACAGGCCGGTGATCACCAAGCCGGCCAGTCCCAGCCAGATCGGGGTCTGGAGGGTGCAGGCGGTGCGCAGGACGTCGGGCAGGGGGCGCCGGCCGAGCGTCCACAGCAGGGCGAACCAGTCGACGGCGAGCACGGAGCCCAGTCCGACGACGAGCGCCACGAGGTGCAGGAAGCGGGCGGCCGTCTGGAGGGGCGGGTCGGCGTGGAGGTGGCCGGCCACCCAGCAGGCGGCCGCCAGGGCGGCAGTGCACAGGATTGCCAGGGCGGCGAGCGCCCACAGGGGGGTCGGCGGCTTCTCGCGGACCGCGGCGCGGTCGTCGGGCGCGGCCCACCGCGGCACCCCGGCGGGCCGGGGAGCCGCGGCAGCCGTCGGCCCGTCGGAGATCGGGGACACGGTCAGCTCGCCGTCTTGAGTTCCACGTCGCGGAACGTGGCGGTGGTCTTCTCGCTGAGCGCGGGCTTCTCACCGCTGGCGCCGTGGCGCAGGAACGTCGGCGGCTGAAGCGTGGCGCGCAGGGTGTATTTGCCGGCCTTGGGGATGGAGAAGTTGTTGGCGTAGTGGAAGAACTCCGCGTAGTAGAAGTTCAGGTCCTGCGCCTGGACGACCTTGCCCTTGCTGTCGATGACCTCAAGGCGGATCGGCACGTCAGGGACGATGCGGCCGGTCTTCGCCTCCCTCGGGATGATCTCGATGTGGTGGGTCTCGTTCTTGGCCGGGGCACGGCTGACCAGCTTCCCGTGCCCACTGTGCTCGGAGTGGAACCAGGGCTCGGCCGCCTCGACGATGTAGCCGATGCGGTAGTCGCCGGCGCGGGCCTCACCGCCGTTGGCCGCGATCTCCGCCTTCAGCACGGCGTGCTGGTGCGCCACACCGGCCGGGGCGGTCTCCTTCGCCTGCCCCTCGGCGGGGCTTTTGCCGGAATCGGCGCCACCACAGGCGGTGAGGGCGAGGACGAGCGGGACTGCCAGAGAGAGCGAACGCAGCGGGATGCGGAACCCGGGCATGGCTGAAAACCTTCGATCGGAAGTAAGGTGAGGCGAACCTAAGTGCCTGCCGTGTGCCCGTCAAGCCCGCCTGTCGATGCGGACATATACCGCATAACGGACGCCGTGGAGGCATTTTCCCTGTTCCAGGGGAAGTTGAAATGCCGTCAGTAGGCGCTGGGGTTCAGTGCAATGGTCAACATCTGGACAGGCAGGCGCTCCGTCCACCTACACTGCGCCCGCCTCCGTTCCCCCGTCTCGCACCAGGAGCCGTCATGCCCTCTCGCCTGACCCGGACCGCCACCGTGACCCTGCTCACCATGAGCCCGCTCGCCCTGCTGACCGCCTGCGCCGAGAAGAGCAGCGGCGGCAGCGATGCGAAGTCGGGGGCCATCACGGTCCGGGCCACCGATGACGCCTGCAAGCTCTCCCGTACGTCCGCACCGGCGGGGCCGGTCTCCTTCAAGGTCGTCAACGAGGGCAGCAGGATCACCGAGTTCTACCTCTTCACCCCGGACGGCAAGGTGGCCAGCGAGGTCGAGGGCATCGGCCCCGGCACGTCCCGCACCATGACCGTGAAGACCGACAAGGCCGGCACCTACGCCACGGCCTGCAAGCCCGGCATGGTCGGCGACGGCATCCGGGGCGACTTCACCGTGACGGCGAAGAAGGCGAAGGACGCGAAGAAGCAGCACAGCTGAGCGCGCCTGTCACGGAATGCACGTAGCCCCGGGGACGACCGGAAGTCCGGACGCGCGGAAAGAGTCGGGGAAAACGGTCACGGCCAGGGTGGCCACCCCCCACAGGAGTCACCCTGGCCGTGATCGCGTCGCAGGACGCTTGCGCGCCTGTATGCGGTTCTGCGTCGCGGGACGCCGTCGTGTTACCCGGGCGAGCGATACGTCCGATACGCGGGGGCATGGGCGGCAACGTGCGGGGGGAGAGGTCGACGACCGTGCACACCTCCAGCACCGGCGATCTGAAGACCACGGTCGCCGCGTCGGAGGACGGCTACTGGCGCTGGAACTTCGCCGGCACCTCCACCACCCCGGCCGTGAAGGCGACCGGCGACTTCGTGGACGTGCAGTAGGCCCACACGCCCCCGGGTGTCTTCCGGTTCTCTCGGTTCTGTCAGTTCGTCGGTTCCGTCGGTTCCGTCGGTTCCGTCGGTTCCGTCGGTGCTGTCCGGGCGCAGCAGCGCCCGCGGGCCGAGGTCAGGTGAGGCCGGCCAGGGCCAGGAATTCGCTGCGGGAGCGCGCGTCGTCGCGCAGGGTTCCCAGGAGGGTGGAGGTCAGGGTGCTGGAGCCGGTGGCCTGGACGCCGCGCAGGGTCATACAGCTGTGTTCGGCTTCGATGACGACGCCCACGCCCTTGGGATCCAGCTGCGTCTGGAGCCAGTCGGCGACCTGCTTCGTGAGGCGTTCCTGGACCTGCGGACGGCAGGCGAAGTGCTCGACGACGCGGGCGAGTTTCGACAGGCCGAGGATGCGCCGGCCGGGCAGGTAGCCGACGTGGGCGGTGCCGACGAACGGCAGCAGATGGTGTTCGCACACCGAGCGCACGGGGATGCTGCGGGCCAGGACGAGCTCGTCGTAGCCCTCGTCGTTGGGGAAGGTGGTCAGGTCGAAGGGGCGGGGGCTGAACAGCTCGGCGTAGGCGCGGGCCATGCGCCCCGGCGTGCCGCGCAGGCTCTCGGTTTCGGTGCTGATGCCGAGTGCGTGCAGGAACTGTCCGGCGGCGCGTTCGGCGGCGGCCAGGTCGATGGCGTCGGTTTCCTGGACGACGCGCAGGGCGGTCTGTGCGGGCTGTGCGGGCTGTGCGGGCTGTGCGGGCTGTGCGGGCTGTGCGGGCGTGGGTATCGCGGAGTCGCCGGGTGCCAGGTGCAGGGCGGAGTGGGGATGCCGGGTCATGTCAGCTGCCACCGATCCCGAGGGCGGTGAGCAGGACCAGGACCACGGTGACGACGGCGAAGAGGCCGTGGCCTGCGACCACCGGTACGGGGAAGGACCGCTCGGCGGGCTCGGGCTGCTGCTCGGCGGCGGCCGTGGTGGCCGCGGCAGACCGGGCCCGGTGGACCGGGAGCCAGCGCGCCAGCATCGTGAAGCCGAGCAGCGCGACCGGCACCAGGAGACCGAACGCGGTCCAGGCCAGCGCGTCCTTCGCGGTGATCACGTAGCCGATCCAGACGACCAGGCCGACCGCGGCGAGCGCGAAGTGCCCGAAGAGGACGGGGACGGGCAGGCGGCTGTTGCCGGCCTTGGCTCCGCCGCGGGAGAGCCAGGTGCCGAGCATGTAGAAGCCGCCGAGAGCGGTGATCAGCCAGGCGATCAGTGCGGCGATGTCCATGAGGACTCCTCGTAGTGAAGGGCGGACCCACCGCGGCCGCGGTTGCGCGCGGCCACGCTGGTGAAGGTGATCAGCCGGTGGCGTCCGGCGGGCGGTGGGTGGCGGCGAAGCCCTCGGCCTGGGTGCTCTCGTCGGCGACCCGTACGCCGTAGCGGTAGGCGAGCTTTCCGCCCAGATAGCCCGAGACCCCCAGAGCCACGAGGCTCACGGCGTTCAGTGCGAGCATGCCGCCTCCCACACCGGCATCCGGCCGGTAACCGCCGTACCGCCACAGGAAGTTGGCGGTATAGGCGGCGGTCACCAGCAGGTTCAGCGTCATGTGGACGAGGCCGACGCGGAACGCCCGGGTGCCCGGCGGGATGGCGAACAGATCCAGCAGGCCGACCAGGGCCGCGGCCAGCGCGCCGAGCACCCCGAGCGCGATCAGCCACCTCGCGCCCCGGACCAGGAACTCCGGATCGCGTACGAGATGCGAGGCGATGTCGAAGACCAGGCTGCCCACCCATGCCCCGATGGGAACGGTGACCAGGATCGGGTGGAAGGGGTGCCCGTACGGTCCGGCCAGCGCGGCACTCACCGGCCGCTTGGCCCGCTCATGCGATGGATCCACCATGACGACCACCTCCTAGTTTCACCAACAAATCTTGGTCTTATTCACCGGAGCCGTCAAGATGCCCAGCTCGACACCGCATCGCACGGGGGTTCACTGGTTGCACCTATCGGTGTACGCGTTACTGTGAAGACGTGACCTCTGACGCAACGCCGCAGGTTCCCGCAGGTGACGCCGCGATCGAATCCGTCAGCGTCCTCGGCGAGGACTCCCGGCGGCAGATGTTCGCGTTCATCCGGCGCCAGCGCCGCCCCGTGACCCGGGACGAGGCGGCCGCCAGCGTGGGCATCTCGCGCAAGCTCGCGGCCTTCCACCTCGACAAGCTCGTCGACGCCGGCCTGCTGCGCGCCCGGTACGGATCACCCGGCGGGATCCGCAAGGTCGGCCGTCAGCCCAAGGTCTACGAACCCGCCGAGGGCCACATCCACGTCAGCATCCCCGACCGCCGTCACGAACTGCTGGCGTACCTCCTGCTGGAAGCCGTCCTGACCGAGGACGACGGCGAATCCGCGACGCACGCCGCCGTGCGCACCGCCGGCCGGCGCGGCCGGGAACTGGGCGAGAGCGAGCGGAAGGAAACCCGTCCCGGGCGGCTCGGCGCGGAACGCGGACTGAGCGTCTGCGAGCGGATGCTCGACCAGCACGGCTTCGAGCCCGTCCGCGAAACCCCCACCCAACTCCGGCTGCACAACTGCCCGTTCCACCCCCTGGCGGCCAAGGCCCCCGACCTGGTGTGCGGAATGAACCACGCCTTCATCGCCGGCTACCTGGAGGGCCTGGAGGTCAGCAGCGTGGAGGCGACGCTCGCCCCGCGCCCCGGGGAGTGCTGCGTCCAGCTGGGGCCGGCCAAGGACTGAGGCGCGGCCTCACCGGCGGCACCACCCTGCAACGGACCGCCTTGCAACGGACTGCCCGCAACGGGCCGCCTCGCACCCGACTACCTTGCACCGCACTAGCTTGTTGTGCACGACTCTTGCTGTGTAAGGTACTGGCCATGGAAGAGACGTCCACCCCCCGCGCCCAGTGGCTGCGAGGGGTGCTGGATATGTGTCTGCTGGCACTGATGGCACAGGCCCCGGTCTACGGCTACGAGATGACCGTCCGGCTCGCCAAGGCCGGGCTCGACGTCGCGGACGGCTCGATCTACCCGGCACTGGCGCGCCTGCGCAAACGCGAGCTGGTCACGGTCGAACGCCGCAGCGGGGGCGGGGGCCCCGCCCGCACCTACTACATGCCCAGCGAAGCGGGGATGCGGATGCTCCGCTCGTGGAGCCGCGACTGGGGCGAATTCGCCACCACTGTCCACACCATCATCGGCCCACCGGCGCCGGAGGAATCATGACACTGACGGTCGACGACGCGATACACACCGCCACTGAGACGTGGCACCGCCTCGGTGTGGAACAGGCGACGGCCGAGGAGATGGCCGAGGAGCTGGCCGCCGATCTGACTGCCGCCTCCTCGGACGGCCGGTCGGTCGCCGACTACATCGGCGGGGACATCGAGGCGCTGGCCACCTCCTGGGCGGCCGAACGCGGTCTGCTGCCGGTGCACCGGCAGCTGAAGGAGACCGCCGTCGCGGCGGCCCAGGGCGCCGCTCTGCCCACCCTTGCCGCCCTCGCGCTTTGGTATGTGGGCTGGTCCCACCTGCTGGACCCCAGCGGCGAATCCGTCGTCACCACGCTCGACGGACAGGTGGTGCGGGAGGTGCGCCGGTTCTCCGATCCCGGCGTTCCCTTGATGTGGGTGGGCCTGCCCGTGTGCGTGCTGGTCGCCTTCTTCTTGATCCGGCGCGCCGTGCGCGGGACGCTCCAGCACCATCACGCCCCGGCGATCGAGGCGACCATGCAGGTCCTGACCAAGGCTCTGCCCGTCATCCTCGGGGCAGCGGCCGTAGTGGCCGTCGCGCTCGGCTACTTCGCGGACTTCGTGATCGGGAACTACCAGCTCCTCTTCACCGCCCCCATGGCGTTGGCCGGAATGATCGGCGCCGTCGCAGCCGGCGCCGCCTGGGTCCGGAACCGCACCTGCCCGCCCGTGACCCCCGGCAGTTGAACCCCGGCACTCAGGGGGCACGGGGCGGGCTGCGCCCCCTGAGCCCGTCGGAAGCACCGTCAGAGGCGTCGCAGCCAGGCGGCTGCGCCATGGCCGACGGCCAGGTAAATCAGCGCGGGGAGGGCGTAGTTGAAGAAGACCCGCAGCCCTTCCGTATCCATCATGAAGATGTCCTGCGACCAGCCGGCGAGCCAGTCGGCCATGCCGTGCACGAAGTCGACGAAGACATTCGCATGATTCGCTTCGAGCAGATACAGCAGGATCCACAGCCCGAGAAATCCCGCGGCGATATCCGCGAGGCTGTGAATGATCAAGGCGAGTCGATCCGCACCGACGCCTCTCTGGTTTCCCCGTCCACTCGCCCTGCTGGTGCGGGGGGTTGGCGGCGGAGCGGCGTAGTACGGGTCGGCCGGCGCAGGCTGGTAGGCCGAGGGTGAATTGCTGGGGGCCGGAGCATGCGCCCCGACAGGCGGCAGCGGAGCCGTATCACCGCCATTAGGCGAGTTTGCTCCGCCGTGGTAGGGAGAGTTTGCACTGGAGCCGTATGGACGATTTTGCGGCGTGCCATCATTGAGGTAACTCACGGTGCCGCGCATTTCCCGTCGAGCGATTCCGAAACTCCCTTCACCGCTAATTCACATCGTTGTCCTCGGTCCGCCACGTCGCAGCTGACAGGCCGATGGCACGGGCGGCCGACTGGCGGCCGCCCGCGCCACGCGCGGCAACTCGAAGCGGGGGGACCGCAATCATCAAGGCACCGCGCGGCCGAAAACGATCGGCACCACCCACTGCGGCAGGCCGCCCGAAAGTGTCACACCCGGCCGCGGCCCCTGCCCGTGGCCTCCCGGCTGCCGTCACCGCGCGCCATCCGCCGAGAATGTCCGGTGCGCCCCACTACGTCGAAATCTCCCTTTCCGCTCCTTCGGCAGCCGCGTACGGGTGGATGACAGACCTCCCGTCGAATGGCGCGAACCAGCGATCGACGTCCAGCGACCCGGCTTCTGCGATCGTTGCGTCCCTTTCCCCGTCCTCCCCGGCCGTCTCGTGCCACAGCCCGAAACCGTCCTCTTCGAGCACCTCGCCGGCAAATACTTCCCAGGCGGAGGCCACTCCGTCGTACAAAAGGCCGTAGCCATCCAGCACCACCCCGGCCTCACGCAGCAGGAAATTCAAGAGGAATTGCTCGGCCACACAGCCCAATTGCACGAAGTCGTCGCGGGTGAGACGGCCGGTGAGCGAGACGGCGGTGACGAGAAAACGGCGGGCGAAGCGGACGGTGTACTGCGCGGCGAACTGTTCCGGCAGATCGTCGAGGTACCAGAGGACCCCGTCGCATTCCTCGACGGACGTTTTCGCCTCGCTGAGCGTCTGCACATCGTGGAAGAGCTGGTCCACCAGGAGATCGATGGCGTACACCAATGCCCCGGCGGCCAGTTCCGCGTGTTCCCGGTCGACGCCGGACTCTTTGTCGCCCTCGCACCAGCCGAACGATTCGAGCCCGAATGCGGTGAGGCGAGGCGCCATCGCGCGGACCTTGACGCGCATTTCTTCGGCCTCTTCGCCGGGAAGCCGCACGGCAGTGGCTTCGGCCCTCGCCTCCGCGTGTTGCGCGGCGCGTACGACGGGATCGGCCGGCGGCGCGTCCGGGCCGTCCGCGGCATCCAGGCTCTGCTGAGCGAATTCCGGGTGCAGCTCAACCTCGCACTTGGTGATCTGCCATGCGCTGAGCAGCTCCGACTGCTCCAGGACCTCGCCGACGACTTCTCGCATGGCGTCCTCGGCGACCTCCAGAGCAGGCGCCTCCACGAACAGCTTCAGCAGGACCCCGCCGGGGTGAGCGGCCAAGAGGGAATCGAAGGTGTCGATTTCCACGTCGTCCGGCCCCTCGACGGCCTCGATCTGCTCCAGGCCCTTCCGGAGCAGAAAGATCACACCCTCCCGCTGAAGAGCGTCCAGTTCCGCGGCACCGGCCGGAAGGCGCGTGTCCACACTCACCACATATGTCACGCGGCCATCGTGCCGGAGCGTCACTGCTCAGCGGGCGGGAATGCGTGCTCTTCCGCCATCCGTATCCGCGACGGCCCGGCGGCACTTCCGTCGGGATCCGCGGCGGCCCGGCGGCCCTTCACCTGGCGGGCGCACCCTTCACCCCACCGTCACCGTCTCCTCCCACTCAACGCGGTGGAAGTGGAGCGGGCGGAGGAACTCCTCGGGGCTGGGGAACGCCGGCGCAGGGGCGCCGCTCTTGCCGGACTTGACCTTGTTGACGGCTGCGGCATTGCGGCCGATCGCCTCCACCCGCGGGCGGCGCAGGCTTTCGTAGGCGGCGAACGCCTCGCCCGGCGAGGGCAGATCGCGCAGGCAGCGGGCCAGTTCGACGGCGCTCTCGATGGCGAGCGAGGCGCCCTGTCCGGAGCTGGAGGACGGGGCGTGCGCCGAGTCCCCGACCAGCACCATCCGTCCGCGGTGCCAGTGCGGTACGGACGGCATGCGCTCCATCCGGCCGACCACCATCAGGTCGTCGGGGCCGGTGTGCCGCAGCAGCCGCTCGCCCGGGACATGACCGGTGTAGAGATCACGCAGCCGGCTCAGCCACTCGGCGCGGGGTACGCGCGCCAGGTCGGCCGGGCTCGGCGGGGTGTCCGTGGGCAGGCCGGCGAACCAGATCATCCGCCCGTCCGGGCCCTGCCAGTAGCCCATGAAGGCGCGGCCGAACGCGAAGTACATGGTGCCCGGTTCGGGTCCGGCCCCGCCGCCCACCGCCGCGTAGCCACCGAAGCTCAGCACGCCGCCGTACTCGGGATCGGGTGCCTGCGGGTCGATCACGGTGCGGACGGTGGAGCGGATGCCGTCGGCACCGATCAGGATGTCGGCGGTCGCGGACGAACCGTCGGCGAAGTGGGCGGTGACACCCTCGGGCGTCTCCTCGGCGGCGACCAGCCGCTTGCCGTACGCGAACCGGACCCCCGCGGCGACCGCGTGGTCGGTCAGCGCACGGAACAGCCGCTCGCGCGGCAGCGTCAGCGTGGCGGGCAGTTCCGGGAAGCCGCCGAAGCCGGCGAGCTGATTGCCGGCGCCGTCCGCCATCACCATGCCGGGCACCGGCTGCCCGAGGGCCCGCACCGCCGCGTCGGCACCGACCGTCGCCAGCGCCGCCTGACCGTTCGGCGCCAGCCCCAGCCAGGCCCCGACACCGTCCGCCGCACTGGGATACGCCTCGTAAACCGTCGCCGCGATGCCCGCCTTGCGCAGTGCGAGCGCAGTGACCGGGCCCGCCACACCTCCCCCGATGACCAGTGCCGTCCGTACGCCGGAGCCGTGGCCGCGGTTGTCGCTCATAACCCCTCCCGTGGGTCATGTGGATGCGCCGTGTGAACGCGGCATCCATAGTGGCAAAGGAACTAGTAGCAATGCAACTAGTCACCCATTGCCTACGATGCCTGCATGACCGCCTCCGTGAAGAGCTCGCCGCTGGGACTGGCCGTGCTGACGCTGCTGCACGCCCGGCCGCTGCACCCCTACGGCATCCAGCAACTGCTCAGGCAGTGGGGCAAGGAGCAGGTCGTCAACGTCGGCCAGCGGGCCGGGCTGTACCGCACCATCGAGCGGCTCCAGGCCGGCGGGCTGATCACCGTCCGGCAGACCGAGCGCGACCAGCAGTACCCCGAGCGGACCGTCTACGAGGTCACCGAGGAGGGCCGGGCGGTCACCCGGGAGTGGCTGGAGCAGATGCTGGCGGTACCCAAGGCGGAGTTCCCCGTGTTTCCGGCGGCGCTGTCGAACATGCTGCTGCTCAGCCCGGACGAGGTGGCACCGATCCTGGAACGGCGGGCCGCGCGGCTCGCCGACGGACGCGCCGAAATGGAGCGCCAGTCCGCCGAAGCCCCCACCGGGCTGCCCCGCATCACGCTGATCGAGAACGAGTACCGGCTCGCCCTCCTCGACGCCGAGGAGCGCTGGCTCCAGGGGGTGCTCCGCGATCTGCGGGACGGCAGCCTGACCTGGTCCCCGGAGATGCTCGCGGCGTTCCAGGAGGCGTCCGCACCGGGTTCGGCCGCGAGCTGACGGGGGCACGGACGGCCTGATCGTGCATGTGGAGGCGCCGGGCGCGTGGCGCCACCCGGATGGAATTTCTCAAGGACCACGGCGCGTATGACGACGTCCCCTTCGACTCCTATTGGATGGAGAGGACGTTCTTCCACCATGGCCTGGATCTACTTGGCCCTCGCGGTCGTCTTCGAGATCATCTTCGCGCTCGGCGCGAGCGCCTCGCACGGCTTCACCCAGCTCAAGGCGTCCCTGATCACCGTGGTCGGCGTCGTGGGCGGCATCTACTTCATCAGCCTTGCCCTCAAGACTCTGGATGTCGGGGTCGGCTATCCGATCTGGACCGGGCTCGGGGCGGTCGGCACGGTGACCTTCGGAGCGCTGATCTTCAAGGAGAAGATCACGTCGGCCAAGGTGGTCTGCTTCGTCGCCATCATCGGCGGGGTCGTCGGTCTCAAGTCGCTTGCGGGGGCGTGACGATGACCAGGGAGAACACGGGCGCAGAGCAGAAGCAGAGCCTCACGGTCGCCTGGGCCTGGCTGTTGGTCGCCGCCGTCTTCGAGGTGATCTTCGCGCTCGGCTCGGCCGCGAACAGCGGCTTCACCAAACCGGTCCCGTCCGTCATCACCGTCGTAGTGGGCGGCGGCGGGGTCTATCTGCTCAGCCTCGCCTTGAAGACCATCGATGTCGGCATCGGCTACACCGTCTGGACGGGCATCGGCACCGTCGGCTCCGTCCTGTTCGCCGCGCTGCTCTACGGCGAACAGCTCACGCTCGGCAAGGTGTTCTGCTTCCTCGCAATCATCGGCGGCGTGGTCGGGCTCCATCTGACCTCCGAGAAGCCGAAGGAGGACGACACCTCCGACGCCACCGGGCCCGCCGGCGACGAGGGTCCGGAGTCACCGGTCGCACCCAAGTCGGCGTCGTAGCCCCGGGGCACCATACGGACGGTTCGGGGGCGACGTCGCATCGGCGTCGGCCGAACCACGGCACCAGCCCCAGGTCGGTGACCTGGGGCTGGTGTGTGCGCGGCCGAGGAGGTGGCCGCGGGCTAGCTGGGGCTCGCGTTGCCGCAGCGGCTGGTGCGCTCTTCGTCGGTCATCGGGCGGGACTGAATCCTGATGATCTTGTAGCTGATGTCCCCCTCCACGTCGGTGAAGTCATGGGGACCATGGGAGTTGTGCGAGTTCACAGGAGCGAAGGGGTTCGTCTGGTCGACGCCGTTGAGGTGCCAGTTGCCCTTCGCCTTCCGGGTGACCGTCACCTCGTCGATCCAACCGATCTCGCCGGGCTTCAGGGTGCCCGTGGTATCGCTGCTCTCCGTGTTCTGCTTGAACCAGGTGTGCTCGATCTTCGGCAGCACCGAGACGGGGTTCGCGCCGACCGACATACCGACGACCGTCGTTTCGCCGGTGGTCTCCGCCTCGCCCTGCTTGAAGTCGGCGTTCTCGGAGGTGCAGTTGTCGCGGTAGTCCCCCACGACCGTCGGTGTGCCCTCGACCGGATCACTGACCCATGTGGTGGGGGTGAAGGTGCAGTCCTGGCCGCAGTCGGCGAGGAACTCCGCGACCTTCTCGGGGGTGCTCCAGATGCCCTCGCCCTGGGGAACGGGCACATCCGGCGCGTCGGTTATCCAACCGCCGCCGCCACCGTCCGCCTGCGCCGGGGTGATGGACAGGCACAGCGCTGCCGCGAGGGCCATCGATCCCACCGCGACGGCCCGCCGGCCCCTGCCGGACGAGCGAACCTTGCGTACTCGTGTGTTCATCTTGTGCGTCCCTTACTTTCACCTGAAGCGCGGATTGCGTCCTGCGATTCCGTTCACGACTCCGGGTGTTGCCGTCCCGGGAAGGCGGCACCCGTCGTGAGCGAGGTGTGCAGCAGCTCCGGACCGGCCAGGAACGGAGTGCCGCCGGCCACGCGCCCCTAAGGGACTGCCGCTGCGACCGGCACACCACCGAGATTCGGCCACCTGGCTCATGTTCGGCTCACAAGCCGCTCACAGGCGTCGCCCAGAGTCGGAGGTGCCGGCCGTTGAGGGACTACGGCACCACCTCCCCCGGCCGCGGAAGGTGGTGCCGTAGCGGCCCCGGCGTTACAGGTGGTCGCCCCAGCCTCCTTGGACCATGGTCTGGAAGGCCCACGCGCCGTCCCGCCTGACCAGGATGTCGGCGTAGCGCAGTTGCCGGGTCTCGCCGTCCATCGTCATGGTCGAGTCCGAGAAGACCACGGCCAGGGCGGGCGAGAGGAAGACCGGCGTCCGCGTGGACTCGAAGCTGATGTCCTCGCTTCCGTCGCCCATGACCTGCGTCATCGTCGCGAGGTACTGCTCGCGGTCCCACTGTGCCGACCGGGCGTTGCCGGCCGCGTCGTCACTCACGAGGTTGAGGGGGAACACCGCCATGTCGGCCATGCGCTGAACGTCGCGCTTCGCGCTCTGTGCGTCGTACTCCGCGAACCAGGCGTTCAGGCTCGCGCGGTCCTCGGCGGTCGGGACATAGCCGGCATCCGGCAGGAAGGTCATACGGGCTCCTCACGGTCTTCGGTTCGGCAGCCGGGGTGTGGTGCGCGAGGGCGAGTGCCCCGCCCGGCCGCCCCTTCACTCATCAAGTTTGACTAGTACGCGGATTGTGGAGGGTATGCCCCGCGAGGACTCTAGTCAAACTTGATTAGGAGTCTTCTAGCTCCATCCGGCCGGCCGGAATTCGACCCCTCGGCCGGGGACGCGTCGCGACATGTCCGAAGTGCGGGAGGGCTCACCCGGGAATCTGCACCGAAGCGTCACAGGGCCTACGCGTGGCCCTCGACGGGTGTCGTTAGCGTTACTGCCCGCTCGATCCCGCGTGCGAACTGGATCAGCTTGATCAGATCGCCGGCGTCCCTGACGGCGCAGCCAGCACAGAAAGATCGCAGATGGACTACTGCTCATCGTGCCGCCGGAGTCTCAACGGGGCTCTCGTATGTCCGGGATGCGGCGATTACGCCCCGGACATCGCCCCGCCCACCCACCGTCGGCAGAGCACGACGGCCACCGCCGCGATGTGGGAGTCCTGGCCGCCGGAGGAAGCCCCTGCCGCGGGGCCCCGGCAGGACCGCCGGTATGCCGAGGCCGCGCCGTTCGCCGAGGCCGCGCCGTTCGCCGGTGGCGCCTCCGGAGCCGCGCGGGCGGGTACGGCGGAAACCGCTGCCGTCGCGGACGCGGATGCGGACGTGGACGTGGATGCGACCGGTGACGCCGGGATCACCGCGCCCACCGGGCAGGGCCGGGCGGCCCGGCGCCGGCAGCTGGCGCGGTGGAAGAAGCACCGGCGCCGGGCCGCGGCCGCCACTGCCTTCGCGCTGGTCGGCGGCGGTCTGACCGTCAGCATGCTCCAGAACAAGCCGGCCACCAACGGCACCCACGCCTCCTCGATGCCGGAGCCGGAGAGCGTGTCCACGCCCCGGACGGAGCCCGCCGCCTCGTCGACGGACCGGTCGGACAGCCAGGCGTCCCGGCACCCTGGTGCCCGCCCCTCGCTCCCGTCCGGCCGGCATGCCCGTCGCGACGCCAACACACCGCCGCCCGCCACGACGGCCCGGCAGCCGCAGTCCGTCACCCCGTCGCACACCGCCACGCCCCCGCGCCCGGCCGAGGCCCCGCAGGACCGGTCGGCGCACCCCGCCCACACCGACGCCGCGGCCCCCGCGACGAGCGCCCCGGCCGCCTCCGGCAGCTCCGGAGGTTCCAGCAGCTCGGGCGGCTCCGGCAGCTCCGGCGGCGACACCTCGCCGTCGCGCACGGCACCGACCAGCCCGTCCGCACCAGCTGCGGAGCCGGCCACGCCGACGGATGTGTGTCTGCTGGGATTGGTGTGCGTCGGCTGAGCCGACAGTTCAGGGCTCGCCCGGTGAGCCGGCGCAGGCAGCCGGACGGGCCGCACTCCCGGCCCTCACCGCGCACGGTGTCCGGGATGGATTCTTCTGCTCACTGCGCGGCGGAGCGCGGGTGCCGGGGAATGCGGGCGAGGGGGCAGCGATGGACGCGCGGGACGAGGAACTGGCTGAGGCGGTCGCCGGGTTGCTGAAGGGGCCGCGCGGCGCCCAGGTGGAGGCGGTGGTGTGTGAGTGGGGGGGAGGGGTGAACGCGCGGGCGCGGCCTAGCTATCGGGCCGACCGCCGGCCGCGCCGGCCGGAGACCGCCGCGGGCGGGGTGCGCGGGAGGCCCGGGGGGATGTCGGCCCCGGGCGTCCCGGCGCCGGGCGGGCCGGCTGCGTCACTTCCCGAGGGCGCCCGGGTGCGGGCCTTGAGGACCTGGGCGCCGATGGCGAGCGTGACGGCCAGGAGCAGGACGTAGAAGACGCCGATCTTGCGCAGGTCGTCGAGGAAGAACCAGACCGAGGCCAGGGACGTGAACCAGAAGGCGATGAGCGCGAAGCCGCCGGTGTGCTCGTCCTTGTATCCGGCGGCGAGGCAGAGTGCGGAGACCACGCCCAGGACCAGGGCGATGATGACGTAGTGGGTTTCCCAGCCGATGTTGGCGCGGGCCAGCTCGGACCACACGGCCACGGCCTCCGCCACCGGGCCCCAGGCCACCGCGCAGGCGAGCCGTGCCGACCACAGCAGCAGCACCGAACCGGCGACGGCGGCGAGCAGCGCGACCCGGGAGAACTGGCCGGACTCGATCATGTCGGTCCGGGATATGACCAGGCACAGCAGGCAGCCGAGCAGGGCGACCGCGCCCTCGGCCGTCGGCCGGAACACCACGCGCGCCGGTCTCCGGCGGCCGGGCCGCGGCGCCGGTGCGCTCCCGGCGGGCGCGGGCGGAGCCACCGCCGGGGCAGGGCCGGCGGATGGGGCAGGGCCCGCGGCCGCGGGGTCGAAGGCGGTGGGGGTCGGGGTAGGGGCAGGGGGTGCCGGTGCGGGGTGGGGTGCCGCGGTGAGGGCCGCCTGCATCGTGGCGGCATCCGCGAAGCGGTCCTCCCGGCGCTTGTGCAGGGCGCGGGCGATCACCGCGTCCACGGCGGGCGGGAGTTCCGGGCGGAGCCGGGAGGGCCGCACCGGTTCCGCGGCCAGATGCTGATGCATGACGGAGAACGGTGAGTCGCCGGTGTACGGGGGACGGCCCGTCAGCAGCTCGTACAGCAGACAGCCCACGGCGTACAGATCGGTGCGGTGGTCGGTCGCGGCCCCGTTGATCTGCTCGGGGGCGAGATAGGCGGGGGTGCCGACCGCCACGCCCGTCCCGGTCAGCCGGGTGGCCACCTCGCTCAGCGCCTTGGCGATGCCGAAGTCGACGACCTTGACCGCGCCGGAAGCGGTGAGCATCACGTTCGCGGGCTTGATGTCCCGGTGCACGATGGCGTGCCGGTGGCTGTGGTCCAGCGCCGCCAGCACCTGGCCCGTGATGTCGACGGCCTGCGCCACGGCCAGCGGGCCGTCCCCCAGCACCTGGCTGAGGGTCCGGCCTGCCACGTACTCCATGACCAGATAGGGCTCGGCCGCACCGCCGCCGGCGTCCTCACCGACGTCATGAACGGTGGCCACACCGGGGTGGTTGAGCGCGGCGGCGGCATGCGCCTCCCGCTGGAAGCGGGTGAGGAACTCGGGCTGCATCGCCAGCTCGGCGGAGAGGGTCTTGACGGCGACGGTGCGGCGCAGCCGGTGGTCGACGGCTCGGTACACCGTCCCCATCCCACCGTGTCCGAGCTGCTCCACCAGCTCGTACCGCTGCCCCAACATCCTTTGTTCCACCGGGTTTCCTCCAGGGACCGACCATGCCAACACGCCGGAAGACGTTCGGGAGAGCGGACGGGTTCCCGCCCCACGGCGGGGCGGGGGTGGGCGAGGCGGTGCGGACTACTGATCGCCCGGGGACGAACCGCCCGTGCCGTCCTGCTCGGTGACGGTCAGGGCGGCGGCCGGGCAGAGTCCGGCGGCCAGCCGTGCCCTGGCGTGCTGCCCCGGTGGCGGCGCGGCGGTACGGAGCAGGACCAGGCCGTCCTCGGCGTCCTGGTCGAACACCTCGGGGGCGGTCAGGGCGCACATCCCGGCGCCGATACAGCGGTCGCGGTCGATGCTCAGATGCACCGGACTACTCCTTGTCCCAGGTCACGGGGAGTCGGTGCACCCCGTGAATGTTCATGGCGTCGCGCAGCGGTACGTCCTCGGGCGGGACGGCCAGCCGCAGCGTCGGGAAGCGGCGGAACAGCGCCGGGAAGGCGACCGTCATCTCGACCCGTGCCAGCTGCTGCCCCAGGCACTGGTGGGCGCCGTGACCGAAGGCCAGATGCCCGGTCGCCTTCCGCCGGAGATCGAGGGTGTCGGGGTCGGGGAACTTCAGCGGGTCGCGGTTGGCGGCCGCCACCGAGACCGTGACGGTGTCGCCGGCCCTGATCAGTTGGCCGTCCAGCTCGATGTCCTCCAGGGCCGCCCGTATACCGGTGTGGGCGATGCTCAGATAGCGGAGCAGTTCCTCGACCGCCTGGTCGGCGAGGCCGGGGTCGCCGCGCAGGGCGGCGGCCTGCTCGGGGTGGCACAGCAGGGCGAAGGTGCCGAGCCCGAGCATGTTCGCGGTGGTGTCGAGACCGGCGGCCAGCAGGAAGCCGCCGATACCGGCCAGTTCGTCATCGGTCAGTTCCGTGGTGGTCAGATCGCTGAGCAGGTCGTCGGTGGGGTGGGCGCGCTTGGCCGGCACCAGTTCGCGGACGCATTCGGTGAGCGCGGTCATGGCGGCCATCTGCGCCTCCGGGCCGGCGTCCGGGCTGCTCAGCATCGCCGCGTGCGCCTGGAAGCCCGCGCGCTCGGACTCCGGGACACCGAGCAGTTCGCAGATCATCAGCGCCGGTACGGGATGCGCGAACGCCTGCACCAGATCGACCACCGGTCCCTGGCGCTCCATGGCGTCGAGGTGGTCGGCGGTGATCTGCTCGACGCGCTCGGTGAGCCGGCGCATCCGGCGGACGGTGAACTTGCCGGCGAGCAGCCGCCGGTAGCGGGTGTGCTCCGGTGCGTCGATCCCGGTGAGATCGCCGAGCGGCGCCGGGGGCAGCGGACCGGTGGGCCCGCCCGGCAGGGGGTAACGCAGCAGCTCGTACCGGGAGCTGAAGCGGGGATCGGCGGCGATCGCCCGGGTCACGGCGTGGCCGGTGGCCAGCCAGCCCACGTGCCCGTCCGGGTAGTGCATCGGACGCAGTGGCTGCTGCTCGCGCAGTTCCGCCAGCTCGGCGGGCGGGTCGAAGGGACAGCCCGGGGCGCGGGTCAGCGGCAGGGTCACCGGCTCGGGACGCGCCGCCGCTTCCTGAGCGGTCGGCCCGGTCGGCCCGGCCTGCTCGGCCTGCTCGGCCTGCTCGGTCGTGGGTGCGGACGGTGCGGTCGGTGCGGACGGTTCATGCTGCATGGGGTCCTCCGAGGAAGGATGACGGCACGGTGAAGCGCCGGGCCGGAGTGCAGGGTGAGGTGCGTGGTCAGCTGCGCGGTGAAAGCGCAGCGAAGAGCGCGGTCAGGTGCGTGGTGAAGAGCAAGTGCCTGCGCGCGGTGAGGAGGTGTGGAGCGGCCGTTCAGCGGGTGGCGCTGCGGCGGAAGGCCGTACGGGCCCACAGGTAGCCGACCAGGGTGAGGCCGACGCACCAGGCCACGGCGCCAATCGCGGCGCCGCCGACGCCGGTGCCCATCAGCAGGCCGCGCAGGGTCTCGATGACCGGGGTGAAGGGCTGGTACTCGGCGAACCAGCGCAGCCCGGCGGGCATGGACTCCGGGGGGACGATGGCGCTGCCGAGGAACGGCAGGAACTGCATCGGCAAGGGGATGTTGCTGGCCGTCTCGACATTCTTGGCCACCAGGCCGATGGCGGCCGACAGCCAGGTCAGCGCCAGGGTGAGCAGCGTGAGCAGACCGGCGGCGGCGAGCCATCCGAGCGGGGTGGCGTGCGGCCGGAAGCCCATGAGGAGCGCGACCCCGATGACGAAGGCGATGCTGACCAGCGTCTGGAGCATGCTGCCGACGACATGCCCGGTCAGGAACGAGGCCCGGGATATCGCCATCGTGCGGAAGCGGTTGACGATGCCTTCGGTCATGTCGGCGCAGACGCCGACCGCGGTGACCAGGGCGCCCGAGGTCGCGGCCATGAGGATGATGCCGGGGGCCACATAGTCGATGTAGTCGGCGCTGCCGCCGGCCGTCCCGCCGATACCGGTCCCCAGGGCGCCGCCGAAGACATAGGTGAAGAGCAGCAGCATCAGGACGGGCATGGCGACGACCGAGACCGTCATGGAGGGGTAGCGCAGGGCGTGCTTCAGGTTGCGCCGCAGCATCGTCCGGGCATCGCGGGCCGCGTAGGTCAGCGTCGTCATCGGGCGTTCTCCTTCGGGGAGTTGGCCTCGCTGGTGGACCGGTCGCGGCCGGTGAGGGTGAGGAAGACATCGTCGAGGTCGGGGGTGTGCACGGTCAGTTCCTCGGCGCGGATCGACGCCTGGTCCAGGGTGTCGAGGACGGCGCGGAGGGCGGGGACGCTGCCGTCGCCGGGGACGTGCAGGGTGAGCGCTTCGCTGTCGTGTGCGGGGGCGCCGAAGAGGGCGGCGGCCGCGTCGAGTCGGTCCGTGTCAGCGAACCGGAGGCGGATATGGCCGCCGGGGATCCGTCGCTTCAGCTCGTCCGCGGTGCCTTCGGCGACCAGCTTTCCGTGGTCCAGGACGGCGATGCGGTCGGCGAGTTGATCGGCCTCTTCCAGATATTGCGTGGTCAGGAAGATGGTGACGCCGTCGTCGGCCACCAGGCTGCGGATGATCTCCCACATGGTGCGCCGACTGCGTGGATCGAGTCCGGTGGTCGGCTCGTCGAGGAAGATGATGCGCGGATTCCCGACCAGGGTCATCGCGAGGTCGAGCTTGCGGCGCATACCGCCCGAGAAGGTGGCGACGGGCTTGGTGGCGGCCTCGGTGAGTTCGAAGCGGCGCAGCAGTTCGGTGGCGCGCCGTCGGCCTTCGCGGCGGTCGAGATGGTGCAGGTCCGCCATGAGGAGGAGGTTCTCCCGGGCGGTGAGCAGGTTGTCCACCGCGGCGAACTGGCCGGTGACACCGATCGCGGCGCGTACCGCGTCCGCCTCGCGGACCAGATCGTGGCCGGCGACCCGTGCCCGGCCGGTGGTGGCGGGGATGAGGGTGGAGAGGATCTGCACGGTGGTGGTCTTGCCCGCGCCGTTGGGTCCGAGCAGGGCGAAGACCGTGCCTTCGGGGATGCGCAGGTCGATGCCGTCGAGCACCGCCTTGTCGCCGTAGGACTTGGATAACCCGGTGGCGTCGATCGCCGTCGCGACGGCGGTCGTGGATGTCGTGATCATGAGAGTTCCCCGTTTGCTGGATGTGGTGGTGGCCGGCCGCAGCGGCCGGACCCGGTCAGGAGCTCAGGAGCGGCGGATCAGGATGTCGCCGACGCTGGTGTGGGCGCGTACCTCCACGGTCTCGGCGCTGTCGCCGGGGCCCTCCGCGGCGCCGAGGTCGTTGTGCACCCGGCCGAGGCCGGTGGTCACGTCCAGCCAGGCTGCGGTGGACGCACGGATGCCGACCTCCAGATCACCGGCGGCGGCACGGAGGACGACCTGGCCGCGGGCCACTTCGCCGATCCGGATGGCACCGTTGGCCGACTTGGCGTCGACTCCGGCGTGGGCGACACCGACGGAGATCAGGCCGTTGGACGCGCTCGCCCGCAGGGCGCCGGTGACCTCGCCGATCGTGGTCGCACCGTTGCCGTTCTTGACCAGCGCCGCGCCCGCGATCTCGCCGACCTCGATCCGGCCCGACCCGAAGATCTCGGCGTCGCCCGCCACCCGGTCCAGCCGGATGTCGCCGTGCTGGGTCCGCAGGTTGGCGGCCTCTGCCACGTCGACCTGGAGGTCACCGAGCGAGGTCTTGAGCCGGCACTCGCCGAGCCGGCCCTCCACGGTGAAGTCCGCCATGGGCGAGGTGCCCAGGACGTCCGAGCCGGTCGGCAGCTCGATGGTCACGCCGACGGAGCCGGGCTTGCCGAAGAGGGAGCGCTTCTTGGGGCCCTTGACGAGCAGCTTGCCGCCGGAGCAGGTGACCTTGGTCTGCTGCGCGGCCCGTACATCGGCCTCCGAGGTGGCGTCGTTCGGCACCACCTCGACAACGGTGTCGGTGCGCTTGCTCGCGGCGATCCGGACGGAGCCGAGGTCGATCTCCACGGTGACGGAAAGCGGTTCGGGTGTGTCAAAAGCAGGCATGGCTGTGGCGTCCTCATGACTGGTGTGAGTTCCCGCCGAACGGGCGGGTGAAGGAGTGGAGCGGAGTGGAGGAATGGAGAAATGAGTGAGCGGGTGGGTGAGTTGGCGGATGGATGAGTCAGCGGGGGTACCGGCCGCCCCTAGGACGTGTCCTAGCGGACCCACCCCGTGTAGCCCTGCTTGCCCCCGTAGCGGGGGCCGCGGTCGGCCGGGCGCCTGGGGGCGCCGGGCTCCAGGGCGGAGCCGACGGCCCGCACCAGCCAGGCGTTGACCGAGAGTCCTTCCTGTCCTGCGGCCTCCTCGACCCGGGCCTTGAGCGGGGCGGGGAGACGGAAGTTGATGCGCGCGGTGCCGCCCTCGTCGGCGTCCGCAGCGGCCGGGGGCGCGACCGCCCGCGGCTCGCTCGCCGCCGCCTCGGGCAACTCCGGCCGGTCGTACGGCTCCTGGGCCGGCGGTGCGGTCACCACGAACTCGGGATCGAGCCCGCGCAGCCGCAGATCGACCGATCCCGGGGCCAGATCGCGGGTGATCTCGGTCGCGGCGGAGGAGAGGGCGTTCAGCAGCGTGAGCCGGACGGCCGACTCCAGGGGGGTGGTGAGCCGCTCGGCCAGGGCGCGGGCTTCTTCTCCGCCCGTGTCCGCGGCGACCGCGAGCTCGTGCCGGAGATTGTCGACGTAGGGCGTGAGGTCCATGACGCCATCATGGCACCATCATGGCGCCATCGCAAGCCACCTTGGCGCATGAATGGTGCCAGTGGCGCCACCATGGCGTCATCCCAGGCGCCACACGACTTCCGCGCGCCGCCCTTCGCGCGGCGCGGGCGGTGACGGCGGGGCGCCACGCGCGCCGGCCGGCGACGAACGAGGGCGGCTCCCGCGGCAGTTGACCCCGCGCCCGGCAGCCGTGCCGGGCGGGCCCGTCCACGGCTCCGGCGCCCGGGAAACGCCGCCCCTCGGCACCCTCGAACAGGCGGGC
Source organism: Streptomyces sp. bgisy130 (assembly GCF_057708345.1). NCBI lineage: Bacteria > Bacillati > Actinomycetota > Actinomycetes > Kitasatosporales > Streptomycetaceae > Streptomyces > Streptomyces sp. bgisy130. The sequence continues at coordinate 54,176 of NZ_JBYISA010000030.1, read as the reverse complement.
TATGGTGCTTCCGCAGACTGTTCAACCCGTGCGGGGGAGGCGAACTCACGGTGTCCGATCAGGGACGGCTCGTAGCCGGGCGGTACCGGCTGGTGGAGCGGGTCGGCCGTGGTGGCATGGGCACGGTGTGGCGGGCCGAGGACGAGCTGCTCGGGCGACCGGTCGCCGTGAAGAAGCTGCTGGTACCGCCGCATCTGAACGACGACGAGATCGAGACGCTCTACGAGCGCACCCGCCGCGAGGCCCGCAGCGCCGCCCGGATCACCCACCCCCATGTGATCGTGGTGCACGATGTCGTCGACGACGAGGGCCTGCCGTGCATCGTCATGGAGTACATCCCCTCGGTCACCCTGGGCGACCTGGTGAAGAGCAAGGGGGCGCTGCCGCCGGGCGAAGCGGCCCGGATCGGCGCCGGCATGGCCTCCGCGCTGCGCGCCGCCCACGACGCCGGGGTGCTGCACCGGGACGTCAAGCCCGCCAATGTGCTGCTCGGGAACGACGGGCGGATCGTCCTCACGGACTTCGGTATCGCCGTGCAGTCCGGCACGCCCTCGCTGACCCGGACCGGCGAACTGGTCGGGTCGATCCAGTACCTCGCCCCGGAGCGCCTCCGGACCAACATCGCCGAGCCCGGCCCGGCCTGTGACCTGTGGTCCCTCGGGGCGACGCTCTACCAGGCGGTCGAGGGGCGCCCCCCGTTCAGCCGGGACACCGCCATCGAGACGGCCTACGCCATCGCCACCGAGGAGTACCCGCCCCCGCGCAACGCCGGTGACCTGGCCCCGGTGATCGCGGGTCTGCTCGTGAAGGAACCCGGGGAGCGCATGGACGCCCATGAGGCCGAGCGCCTCCTGGGCGGCCATACGACCGGCACAGAAATCCTTCTCGACGACCAGCCCACCGGGCCGCAGCGCGCCGCGGCCCCCGCGGTTCCCGCCCGGAAGGGCAGGCGCGGCCGCCGCACGGCGCTGTGGAGCGCCGCGGCCATGGCGGTCGCCGCTGCCGTGACCGGTGGCGTGCTGCTGTGGCCCTGGGGCGGTGCCGATGCGACCAGCGCCACCCCGCCCAAGTCCAAGACCTCCGGCCACCCGTCGGCTCCCCGCCCCTACTCGCCCCCGCCGGTGCCCTCCGGCTACCACCTGGAGGAGCCGGGCAAGGGCTTCTCCCTCCCCGTACCGGACGGCTGGAAGCAGAAGCATCCTCCCGGCGGTGACGTCGCCTACGTGGACCCGTCCGGAAAGGTGGGCCTGCGGATCAACATCGTCCCGTTCGCCGGCGCGAAGGATCCGGTCCAGCACTGGCGGGAGACCGAGGAGGACCAGACGCGCCGGGACAACCCGGGCTATGAGCGGGTCCGGATGGACCCCACGACCTTCCGCGGCCGGCCGGCGGGCTACTGGGAGTTCACCTTCAACGGCTCGGCACGGGAGTACCGGGCGGTGGAGGTGGCCTTCAGCAGCGCCGACGGCACCCAGTGCGTGGTCTATCTGGTCGCCCCGAACGAGCAGTGGACCCGGTACCGGCCGATCTTCGACACCGCCCTCCAGGGCGTCCGGCTGCGCGCTTAGGAGCTTGTTCTCCGCATCGGCCCCGGCCCCGGCCCCGGCCGCGGCTCAGTCGGTACAGCCGGTGTCCGTCTGCGGGCGGCGGCCCGTCGTCAGGAAGGCCGTGACGGTGCGGTCGCCGCAGACGGGGCCGTTGGTCAAGTAGGCGCCGTGGCCCCCGTGTTCGAGCGTGAGCAGCCGGGCCCGCTCGCCCAGAGACCGGCGCATCTTCAGCGCGCCGAAGTACGGGTTGTAGGGGTCCCGGCGGTTCTGGACCATCAGGATGTTGGACGGGCCGTCGGCGGTGATCCGGGTGGGCGGCTCCGCCGGTGCCTGCCAGAAGCCACAGGGCGTGATGTTGGCCGGCAACCCGGCCGTCAGTGGGTGCCGGGCGCGGTCGGCGGCCACCGCGCGCCGGTGGGCCGGGACCGACGCCGGCCAGCGCACATCGTTGCAGACGGTGGCCGTCGTGACCGCCGCGTCCTCGTCCGGCAGCGGCCCCGCGACGACGTCCGGCAGCACCGGCGCGGCGGCCGGGTCCTGGGCCTGCTGGATGAGCCGGGCGGCCTCCGCGAACAGCGCGTCGCTTTGCAGGGCGCTCTGAAGTGCCTGCCGCAGCCGGTTGCCGGTCAACGGGACGCCCGGTGTGGTGGACTCCTTCGGCTCACGGTCCAGCTTCGCGGCCAGTGCGAGGAACAGCGGCCGCACGTCCGCGGGCCGCCGCGCCAGCCGCAGCCCCTCGCTCTCCCGTGCCGGATCGGCCGCCCAGGCCGCGAAGTCGGGGAAGCGGTCGTCGGTGCCCGCCGCCGTGTTCGCCAGCCATCCGCGCCCCACCCGGGACGGGTCGGGGTCGCCGCTGCTGTCCAGTACCCAGCGGTCGGTGTGCCGTGGGAACTTCTGCGCGTACACCGCTCCGACGTACGTCCCGTAGGAGTACGCCCAGGCCGACAGCTTCTCCTCGCCCAGGGCCCGGCGGAGGCGGTCGATGTCGCGCGCCTCGTTCACGGTGCTGAAGCTGCGCAGCACGGCACCACCATGACGGCGGCACGCCTCGGCGACCCGCCGGGCGCGGGCGACATTCGCATCGATCTCCCCGTCCGGCCCCGGCCAGGACCGCAGCGTCACCAAGTGCCGGTCGGCCGGGTCGAGTTCACAGCTCGCCCGGGTGCTCCCCCCCACCCCCCGCGGGTCAAAGCTGACCAGGTCGTACGCCCCCGCCATCGCCTTCCGCAGCGCCGGCCCCTTCGCCGCCAGCCGTTGCACCCCGGACCCGCCCGGCCCGCCGGGGATCACCAGCAGCGTCCCCCGGCGCGCCGCGGGCCGCTCGCTGCGCACCCGGGTCACGGCGAGGCCGATCTGCGGGCCGTCCGGGTCGCGGTAGTCGAGCGGTACGGGCAGCCGGGCGCACTCCTGCCCGCTGAGGCCGCCGGGCTCGGCACAGGGCCGCCAGGTGAGGGCGGGCCGGTTGGTGCCGGGCCCGTTGGTGCCGGGGGCGTTGGCGCGGGCCACCGGGGCGGCCGCGGTCACGGTAGCGGCGACGGTGGCGGCGGAGAGCGCGAGGAGGAGGGTTCGATGAGCGTAAGTCGTCATGGGACAAGGGTGGTTGAGCGGTATCCCGCTGCCCAACCGGCAGCCCTGATACCGGGGGTGGGGTTAGCCCGAGGATGCCGCGCCGTGCCTGTCCGCCATGGGGCGCTCCGGCCGGTCCCTCCGCCCTACTCGCCTATGGCGATCAGCGCCAGCGTGATGTTGTCGGGGCCGCCCGCCTCGATGGCGGACTTCCACAGCTCGAAGGCGGCCCGGCCACCGCTGTGAAGTTGCAGCACGTCATTGAGGTCGTCCTCCGGGACGGGATCGGTCAGCCCGTCGGTGCACACCAGGTAGCGGTCGCCCGCGGACAGCGGCGCCTCCCGGACATGCGGGGTGATGGCGCTGAAGTCCATGGTGCCGCCGAGGGCCTGGGTGACGAGCGAGGTGGAGCGCCGCCCCGGTGACAGCGGCGGGCTGTCGTCCACGCTCACCTGGCGCAGCCCGTCCGCCGTCGCGTCGAGCACCCGGCTGTCGCCGACGTTGAACACCAGCAGCGACTCCGCCAGGACGACGGCACCGGCGACCGTGGTGCCCATGGTGTTCAGCTCCGGGTCCCGGCCGGCCGCGTACACCGCGTCATTGCAGAGGTCCAGGGCGTCCCGGACCGCTTCCTCGGTGTCCAGTGACGGGCCCAGCGCCGCCAGTTGGCGCACGGCCAGGGAGCTGGCCACTTCACCGGCCGGCTGCCCGCCGATGCCGTCGGCGACCGCGACGACCAGCGGGTTACCGAGCGGGAAGACCAGGGTCTGCGGGTTCTCGGTCATGGTGCCGCAGAGCGTCCAGGGGCCGGCCACCAGGCTGTCCTCGTTGTGCTCGCGGAGCAGCCCGGGGTGGCTCAGCGCGGTCACGGTGACGTACTCCATACCCCTGTCCCGTTCCGGGCCTCCGCTCCGGCAGGCCCCGTATCCCCCGGGGGCGTTCCGTACCACCATTGTGGGCGCCGACGGGCGGCGGCGCGCGCCCGCCGCGACGCCCCGGGAAGGCCGGTCAGGCGCTCTCTTTACCGCCCAGGGTCTCGCGCTGCATCAGACGGGAGATGTCCTTCCCGGTGACGATCCCGACTAGATGCCCCGCGTCCACGACGAGGATGCGGGCGCCGGTCCGCAGACTGAGCTTGTCCAGCGCCTCGGTCAGCAGATCGTCCGGCGCGGCGACCGCGCACTGGGACAGCGGGGTCGCGACCTCACGCACCCGCAGCGTCTCCCGGCCGGCGGCCGGTACCGTCGCCAGCCGGCGCAGCTGCACGATGCCGCTGGGGCGGCCCTCGAAGTCGAGCAGCGGCAGCGCGGAGTACCGGGAGTGCACGGCCACCTCGTCGATGAAGCGCTGAACGGTCAGCCAGTCGGCGCCGGTGGCCACCGGACCGGACATCGCCTCGCCGACCCGGAGCCCCCGCAGCGCCCGGTGCAGGGCCGCGCGGCGCCGCTCCGCACCGGCGACGATCATGATGAAGAGCCCGATGAAGATGATCCACAGCCCGCCCGTAGCCCCGCGCAGCACGGAGATCCAGCCGGCGGCCACAAACAGCAGCCCCATGATCTGGCCGCCCCGGGAGGCCGCCAGGTCCGCACGCTCCCGGTCCCCCGTGCGCCACCACAGCACCGCCTGCACCACCCGGCCGCCGTCCAGCGGCACGGCGGGCAGCAGATTGAACACGCCCAGGAACAGATTCGCCCAGCCCAGCCAGGCCAGGACGACGGAGGGCACCGCCCAGCCGGACACCCCGTGCAGCCCGATCCCCGCCCCCAGCGCGACACCACCGATGACCAGGCTGATCAGCGGCCCGCTGACCGCCACCGCGAAGGCCGCCGCCGCATTGGGCGGCCGCCCCATCCGGGTCGTCCCGCCCAGCGCCCACAGCGTCACGTCCTGCACCGAGATCTTCTTCCGCAGCGCGGTCGCGGCGTGCGCCGTCTCGTGCAGCAGCAGGCTGCCCATGAGCAGCGCGGCCCCCACGACCCCGCCGACGGCGTACACGGCGTCCGAGCGGCCCGGCGTCCAGACGGGCAGGCCCTGCCGGCCGAGTCCGTACGCGAACAGGCCCACCAGCAGCGGCACGCTCCAGTGCATACGCAGCGGTACCCCGACCACCTGTCCCACCCGGACCGAGCCGTTCATGGTCGTCTCCTGCCGGCCCGGCGCCCGGTTTCCCGGGCAGGTCTCGCCGACCCGCGCTCCGTGAACCGGCCGCCCGGCACTCACCCCAATTGTCGCTCGCGAAACCCGGGCGGAGGCCCCTTACGCTGGAAGAACGGACCGGCTCTCGGTGGGTACCGACGGCGCGGCCGGTCGTGACCGACGAACTGCCGGAGGTCGTCATGGCGCACAGACACCACTTCCATCTGGATCAGGGTGACCACTCGATCACCGTGAACGTCGGACCCGGCCGGTCCGGCGAGATCGAGCTCCTGGTCGACGGCAAGGTCGTCGCGTACCAGAAGGAACACCGCGCCGGAATGAACGTGCTGACCGGCGAACTCCCCGAAGAGCCCGCCCACCCCTTCCGGGTCCTGCTGCGCCAGCCGCATCTCGTCCCCTCCGTGCCCCGGTGCACGCTGGAGCTGGACGGTGTGGAGCAGCCGATGCCGGAGCGGCTGGTGCTCTGAGCCCCGGCGTGCCGGCCGCCGGAGGACCGGCAGGCCGCGGCCCCGCCACCGAAGATCTTCGCCTGCCCGCGCCCGGCCGGGCGGCTGCCCGCCCCCGGCCGGACCGTCCCCCGAAGCCCCGCGAGGTGTTGGGCCACCCGGCTGATTGTGGCCGCCGGGGGTTTCGCTCCCGCGGGTTGAACGCCGGTGCGGACCGACCGCGGCAGCACGATACGTCTGGCATCCGCAGGACGAAGAGGCGAGGAGCGACGTGAGAAGAATTGCGCAGGCAGGCACGGTGGCCGGGGCGTGCGGGCTGGTGCTGCTCGGCAGCGGGGTGGCCCGGGCCCAGGTGATTCCCAGCGACTCCCTGCTCGCAGCCGTCGTGGGCGCCGACGTCGGCACCGTGGCCGGCATGGTCTCCGGGGTGGTCTGCAACAACCGGCTCGCCGACTTCAACTACAAGTCACCGGTGTTCCGTTCGCCGCATCCCTGCATCAACGGGCCGGTGCACAGCGGGAACAGCCTCAACAGCGGCAACTTCCTCAACCACGGCAACCCGAACGCCAGCGGCAACATCGCCAACACCAATGGGTCGACCAACAGCGGCAACGCCGTCACCGGCTCCTCGTCGAAGAGCGGCAACAGCGTGCAGCGCATCCTGGGAGGCTTCCTCCACTGATACGGACGGCCCCCTGATACGGCTACGGCTCACGGCCCTCTTCGACAGCCGTTCCCGAGCGCCCGGCGGATTCCGCCGGGCGCTCGCCGTATGTGCCGCGGCCGTGCGGCGCCCCCGTACGGACACGGCTCCGGCCCCGGACGCACCGGGGCCGGAGGGTCACCTCAGCGTCGGGTCACAGCCGCTGCTTGCCGCCGCGGCCGACGTGCTGAAAGTTGTTGCTGGTCTTGTTCTCGGCTCCGGTCGTGCCGCCGGCATCGTCGTTGGTGTTGCCGTTGACGTTGGTCGGGCTACCGCTGTTGCTGACGTTGCCGGACAGCCGCACGTTCTGCGAGTTCCGGACGTTTCCGCTGTTCAGCGGCCCGTTGATGCAGATTCTGGCGCGGTTGCGGCAGCTGAATCCGGCATGGAAGTTGGCGAAGGTGTCGCTGTTCCACACGCCGTCCCCGTCGAACGGCCCGTCCCAGGCCTGGGCGGGTGACGCCCCGCCGACGGCCAGGAGCAGACCGCAGGCTCCTGCGACCACAACATTGATGCGTGCCATGTTCTTCACTGTGTGCTCCTGCACCTCGCGGTTGGTACCCCGCGGACTTGCTACCGGCCATGCCCCCGTCCACCAAGCCTGAGCAACGGCCCGTCCCGCGCATTCACCCGCACCGATCAGCGGATTCACCGTGACGGCCCTCCGGAGCACCCGGCAGCGGGGGCTCGCGCCGCCCTCAGGACCGCAGCCGCAGCCGCTGCCCCGGGTAAATGTGGTCCGGCCCCTGGTCGAGCTTGTCCTTGTTCAGGTCGTACAGGGCCTTGGTGCCGCCCGGGGTGTGGGTGCGTGCGGCGATGACGGAGAGACAGTCGCCGGGCTGCACCACATAGCTGCGGGCGGTGGTGTGGCCGGGGGAGGTGAGGCTGCGGGTGCGGGGGGCCGCTTGCGGGGCCGGGTCGGCCGGCGGGGTCTGCTCCGCGGCACGGGTGGTGCTCTCATCGCTGTCGGTGGTCCGGGCGCAGTTGGGCCAGGCGGACAGCCCGCGGTCCCGGACGATGCGCTCGCCGATGGCGATCTGCTCGTCGCGGGTGGCGAGGTCGGCGCGCGGCGCGTAACGACGGCCCCCGTAGGCGCGCCAGGTGGCGGGGTCGATCTGGAGCCCGCCGTGGTAGCCGTTACCGGTGTTGATGTGCCAGCGGCCGTTGCTCTCACAGGCGGCGATGCGCTCCCAGTCCGGCGCCGGGCCGGCCGGTGAGCCGACCGTCGCGGCGCTCGGGCCGGCCGCCCCCAGGACACTCAGCACGACCAGCAGCACGGACAGCAGCGCTTCGACGGACCGTTTGGCGAGGGGCGACGGCATGACATCCTCCGCAGTGCTCCGGCAACGCCGTGACGCGGTACTCGCCACGACCGGTGGGCACGCACCAAGTAACCCGGCAATATGGTTTTTGCCGTGCCGCGGCGCCGCGACATGCGGAGGTTTCACCCGGGTGGGCGCCGGATGCCTGCGGAATCCGGCAATTACCCGGCCGAATAGCAGAAGGCCGGGGTGAGCGCGAGGGATTCCGGGACGGCCACGGCGCATTCGTACGCCGCGGAAAAGGCGAAGTTCCGTACCGATAGCAGGACTTCACCGCCGTGGAAACCGGGGACCCGGACCGTTCCGTGGTCGCCCGGGAAGCCCGCCTCGATGCGTTCCGGCGCGAGGGACAGCCCACGGCCGACCGCTTGGAGGGCGGCGTCCTTACGGACCCAGAAACGGGTGACGAGACGGTCGCGCCCGGCGGCCGGGCGGCCGGCCACGAGGCCCGTCTCATGGGCGGTCAGCACCTCGTACGGGGTGTACGGGGGCGAGGTCTCGGGGCGGACGGATTCCACCGAGAACCCCATCCGGCGGGCGTCGTCCCCGCAGGCCACGACCAGCAGACCGCGGGTTCCGTACAGCTCCCAGTGGCCGGCGGCGGCCATCGCGGCGCTCACCTGCCCGGGGAGCCGGTCCCGCAGCCCGCGGCCGGCCGCGCCGTCGAGGGTGGCCCGGGAATGGCCGTTGAGGCCCGCACAGTCGTCGGGGGAGAGCCCCGTGCCCGAGCCGTGGGGAGCGGCGGGCCCTACGGGGACGACGAAGACCGGGACGGGGGTGGCGGGGTCCGGGTGAACGGGTGCGGGAGCGAGCGGGGCCGTGCGGGCCCGGCCGGGGTGCGGCCGGGGGGCGACCACGCCCTGGTCAGGGGATTGGGGACAGAGTTCGAGAAGAGCGGCGTTCGTTTCCACGTGCTTTCCGTCCTCCGCAGTTGAGCGGTGCCGAGGCCATACCGGGTCAGTGACTTCCCGCCATATCGATGGCCCCTCCCCCCTCTTCCGCCTCCATCGACCGGACGGGACAGCCCCAGGTTTCCAGCCCCCCGGAGCGTTCGGGTCATCCCTCCTGGTGATGTCGGGCTACATACTTCGATGTACGGGGGACCGGCCCGAATTCCGGCGCCAGGGCCAGGAGACGGGTCCTGCGCCGTCGTACTGTCCTGGTGTGTGGTTACGTCCCTTCACCAATACGCACGCGCGCGGCCGCCCCCTGCCGCTCCGTGACCTGCGCCTGGCAGTGGGCTTCTTCGCCGGCTGCCTGATCCTGTACGTCCTGGGCGGGCCACGGGTCATGGGAGGCGATCTCCCCGTCTGGCAGGCCGTGCTGCCGGTGCTCGTGCTGTGCACCGCGACGGCTTTCCGCAGCACCGTGCCGCTGGTCGCGGTCGCCGTCGGCACGCTCACCGTCGGCGTGCAGATGGCCGCCGGCGGTGGCCTGGGCCCCCTGCTCGTCTATACGGACCTGCTCTATGCGGCCGCCCTGTACGGAGCCCCGTTGCTGTGCCGGGTCCTTCAGTTCGGGACCATCGCGGCCACTCTGGCGGCCACCGTCGCCCTGGTCGTCATAGGCGACCGCTCCGAGGGCGTGACGACGGGTGTCCTCATCGCCCTGGTGCTCATCTCTCCCGTATGGACCGCTGTGCTGATCCGGAACCACAAGGAGCGGGCGGATGCCGAGCGGCAGCGGGCCGCCCAGATCGACCGGCTGGCGGAGCTGGACCGCAAGACCGTGCTCCAGACCGAACGCACCCGGATGGCCCGTGAGCTGCACGATCTGGTGGCCAACCACCTCAGCGCCATCGCCATCCACTCCAGCGCCGTGCTCTCCCTGACCGAGGCACAGCGGGAGAAGGACGGTACGGCGAAGGAGGATCCGGTGCTCCAGGCGCTCTCGGTGATCCGGGAGAACAGTGTGCAGGGGCTGGCCGAAATGCGGCGCATGGTGGTGCTGCTGCGGTCCGACCGCGGGGTGGCCGACGACTGGGACCGGCCGCAGCTGAACGCGCTGGGGGCGCTGGTCGAACAGGCCCGGCCGGCCGCGGACGCGGCAGCCCTGACCCTGCACACCGACCTCCCCGAGACCTTCCCCGAGGTGTCGTCGGTGATCGAGGTGACGGCCTACCGGATCGTGCAGGAGGCGCTGACCAATGTGCTCAAGCATGCCTCGGCGGGGCAGGTGCGGATCTGCTGCGAGACCGGCGGCGAGCAGCTGACCATCTCGGTCGACAGCCCGCTGGCCCGCCCCGACGGCCGGGCCCGGCAGCGCCCCGTGGAGCAGCTGACGACCGGTGCGGGCGCCGGGCTCGCCGGGATGTCCGAGCGGGCGGCCCTGGTCGGCGGCAGCTTCGACGCGGGTCCCGACCGCACCGCCCCGGGGCGCTGGCGGGTGCGGGCGGTGCTCCCGCTGACCCAGAACCCTTAAGGAGACGAGAAAGGTGGCGCAGCCAGTGAGGGAGTCAGCGGCGGACGAGCCGAGCGGCGGGCCGGCGACGGCACCGGCGGACGGTCCGGCGGGCCGGCCCCCGGGCATCCGGGTGCTGGTGGCCGACGACCAGGCGGCCGTACGGTCCGGGCTGGTCCTGCTGCTCCAGACCGACCCGGGCATCACCGTGGTCGGGGAGGCCGGCGACGGTGCGACGGCGGTCCGTCTGGCCGACGAACTGCGGCCCGATGTCGTGCTGATGGACATCCAGATGCCGCGGCTCAACGGCGTCGCCGCCACCCGCGGCATCGTGGAGCGCGGCCTCGCCGAGGTGCTGGTGCTGACCACCTTCGACCTCAACGAGTACATCTACGGGGCGCTGCGGGCCGGGGCCGGCGGCTTCCTCCTCAAGAACGCGGAACCGGCCGTACTGGTCGGCGCGGTACGGGCGGTGGCACACGGGGAGGGCTTCCTCACTCCGGCCATCGCCCGGCGGCTGATCAGCGAGTTCGCCGGCCGCCCGGCCCCGGACCCCACTCTTCCGGACGACGCGGCGCAGGCCCTCGACACCCTCACCAAACGGGAGTTGGAGGTGCTGGCCTGTATCGGGCGCGGGCTGACCAACAGCGCCATCGCGGAGACCCTCGATCTCGCGGAGGGCACCGTCAAGACCCACACCAGCCGCATCCTGTCGAAGCTGAAGCTGCGCAGCCGGGTGCAGGCGGCGATTGTGGCGCAGCAGCACGGGATAGCCGGGCGGGGGTAAAGGGGAGCGCTCTCAGGGGAGCGGCCCCGACCGGCCCCTGATTTTCCCCCGGGCCTCCCCTATCCGTCCCCTAGCCGCCCCTGACCGGAGCGGGAGTACATAGAAAGTGACAGACGGCGGGCGGAAAGTGTCTACCTGCGGATGATCCAAATGTTCCGGCGGGACGGGATCCTGGTCCGTACAAGGAGTCCGATGCGGAGTTCGACCCGGAACCCGGCCACGGAGTCCGACACCATCACACGGAACGAGGAAAGCCCATGAAGGGTATTGCCATAGGCATTGTCGTGGCGATCGTAGGCCTGGCCCTCTGGCTGAGCACAGAGGAAGTGGAGAACGCGGTCATCTCGCTCCACAAGGCCGGGCTGATTCTGGCGATCATCGGCGCCGCGGAGGCCCTGTTCGCCTTACTGGGACTCGGAAAGAAGACAAAGAAATAGCACGCATTACGCGAGACAACGGAATATGCGCCGCTGCGGCTTCTTTGTCCCTGCGGCCGTCATTCCCGCATTTCGATGAGCTCCGTCAGGCGTTCCCGGGCCTGCTCGGCGTGCCGGTATGCCTGGGCCCGCCGGAAGAGCTCCGCGGAAGAGCGGAAGTATCCGGCGGCCCTTTTCCGGTCGCCGGCCCGTGCGCACGCCGCTGCGATCTCCCCGAGCGCGGCGGCCTTCTCATGGCTGCGGCCGGTGTCGGGGAGCGCGGCCAGCTCCTCGCCGAGGGCGAAGAGCCGGGCGGGGTCACCGGCCGCCTCCGCCCCGGCCGCCTCCGCCGTCGTCAGCCACAGCGGAAAGCCCGGCTCCTGGGCCACCGAGGCGACCACCAGACCGCGTTCGACGAGGCTGCGGGCCGCCGCCGTCTCGCCGCGGCGCAGCAACAGCAGCGCGTAATGGCCGTTGATCTTCTCCCACAGCGGGAATCCGGCGGCGGGGGTGACCCGGCGCGCACACTCGCCCAGCAGCGCGGCGGCGCGCTCCGGCTCGCCCCGGTCGCGCAGGTCGAGCGCCCGGTGCAGATCGACCGAGGCCCGCGGCCCGGGCAGCACCCCGTCCGCCGAGGGCCGGCCGTGGTCGGTGGCGGGCGCCCAGTCCGGACAGCCGCTCCAATAGGCGCAGCGGGTGAGCACATCGAGGGCGAGCAGCGAGTGAAACCCGGTGCCGGGGCGCCGGGCGGTGCATTCGAGGTGGCCGGTCAGCGCATAGCGCAGGCCGTCCTGGACCCGGCCGGCCGACTCCAGCAGATCGGCGAGCGCGATCAGCGTGCGCAGCCGGGGCTCGGCGTACGGCTCGGGGGCGAGCTCCGTCAGCATCCGCTCCAGGACCTCGGCGCCCTCGTCGGGGCGGCCGAGCGTGCCGAGGATTTCCGCGATGGCGAGCTGGGCCTCGATGAAGACATCGTCCTGCCGATGGGCCGGCTCCGTGTCGGCGAGTGCCCGGAATTCCGACAGGGCCCCTTCGACATCGCCGCCGTCCCATTGCCGGCGGGCCGCCACCAATCGTCCGACGAGGTCGAGCCGACGGACACCGGTGTTTTCGGCCGGTACGGGGTCTCCGGATATTTCCGCCACTCCGACCCCGAGGCGTTCGGCCAGGATCTTGAGTGCCCGGCCACTGGGAATACGCTTCCCGTGTTCGACCAGCGAGATATAACTGGATGACATTTCGGACCCGGCCAGGTCGTGCTGTGTCATTCCCGCACTGACCCGCAGTTCTTTGATTCGCCTCCCCGTGTCCGCCAGCTCAGGCATTCCACAAACCCTCCGGTTTTCGAACGGTGGATGACCCCGGGCGGCCGCATCAAATCTCGCCGAGTCACAATGAGTGCTCGGACTTTACCAAGCGGTCAAGAGGAAGTCGACCAATATGGGGATTCCTCCACCGCCCTTCGCCGGGCGTGCGGAGATCATTTAGCAGGGATGCGCGCAATGCGGACACGTCCGCAAGGGGCCGGCGCGCGGCAGCGAAAAGCCGGGTCAGCCGGTGCGCGTGCACCGCACGGTCGCCGGGGCCCGCGGGGGCGCTCATCGGCGTCGGACCGCCGCCCGGAGACACATCACGGGCCGGCGGAAGCACGCTGCGAGGGTGCGCAGCAGAGGTGCGCAATAGGGGTGCACAACGGAGGTGACTCCCGCTCGCTGCCGACGGAGGCCCGACACGCGTGCGTCGCATGCGTCGCGTGCGGAGCCCGGGCGGGAGCTGGGAGGAGGCCCGGGAACCGGCGCCCCGGTCGAGACGGGAGCGGTAGAACTCCGGGTGTGTGACAGGTGGTTCAGGTCTGTGGTCCTGCGGTCTCTCAGGTGGTCACTGCTGCTCTGGCTACGGCTGTCGCCGACCGGGTCGCCCGTTGCTGCGGGTCTTCGTCCGTCCCGGCGCCTTCGGGTCGTTCACCTCTGCGTAGGTTTCACGTGGAACATGTCGGCTTCCGCACTCTCGCCCGCCCCTGCATCCAGGTCTGCGTGTCTGCCTGCGAGCCTGCGTCTGCGTCTGCCTCGATCTCTGCGCGTGCGCCTCTACTGCTGTGCCCGTGCATGTCCCCGGGGCTGCCGCGTGGTGTGCGTACGCAGCCGTGTGGATCACGCCGGTGAGTGCGCCGTCCGACTCAGACGAAGCGGGCGGTGTGCGCACGGTTGCGGGCCGCCGGAATGACCGCGGAGCGCGCGTGCGCGTCGGCACGGTCGGTGTCCGGCGTGGTCCCGGCCGGGTCGGTGTGATCGGCGGCGGTCAGCGGCTCGGTGCCGGAGGCGAGGCGGCTGCGCATCCCCGGAGAGGTGCCATGCGCTTCGGCCCTGATGCGCTGCTTGATCGTCGGCGGCAGCTCCGGACGGGCGAACCCCCGCCTGGCTGGGGCGGCTTGGCCGTACAGCGGTACGGTGCGCGGACCGGGTACGGCATGGGTGTGCCGTTCCGGATGGGGCTCAGGTACAGCGGCCCGCTCAGCCTCCGAGGCATCACCGCCCGGGGTCTCGGCGCCCGCGTTCTCCTTGCCCAGGGTCCGCTCGTACAGTGCGGCGTCCCGGCGCGCGGCCGAAGCCGCCGCGGAGACTCCCAGTGATGCCAGCAGCTTGCCGAGCACGGCAAGGCATACCGCCCAGAACTTCATGACCTTGGTCGCAGCCATGGCCCCTCGCTTTCGGTCGGGATCTCCCCGAGAGATCCGTTGCGTCTCCTGCGTCGTGCTTCCTCTGTTGCTTCGCTTCAGTTGCGCCGCTACCGGTGCACCACTTGGATGGCGTCGCTTCTGTTGCGTTTTCTTATGATGAGTACGTAATGGGCGGATTCGCGCACCGACGCCCCCGGAGCGGCGTTCTTCTGATGAACACCACCCGTACGCAGTAGTCGAAGCCGTGGCCGTGGCCGGGGCCGAGGCCGTCAGGGGCCGGCCGCCGAGGGTCGTACGGCGCTACCGAGGGCCGTACGGCGCTCTCGCCCGCGGCCTCCTCACGCCCGCCCCTATCGCCCTGCATCGACTCGGACCCGCCCCGCATCTCCTGAGGCCGTCATGGCGGTTTCACGTGAAACGGCCGCCGATGGGGGCGAGTTGGCGGCTCCCGGAGCCGTTCCCCGCTCGCCGCGTCTCCGCCTCAGGCCGGTGTCGGCTCCCCCGTGCGGGCCATCTCCGCCATCATGCGGACGGCCTCGGGCTCAGGCGTGGTGGGCGGGATGATCAGCAGGTCCCAGCGGCCGTGGCCGGAGGAGACCAGGCAGATGGTGTCCGGGCCGGGGCGGCCGGTGGTTCTGCGGAGGCGGACGACGTGGCCGGCGACGAGGGTGTGGGAGGGGAGCGCGGACCAGCCGGCGCCGTTCACCGTGGCATGGGTGATCCGCGGCCAGTCGAAGGGCAACGCGGTCAGCAGCTCGGGGAGTTCGGCCAGCAGGTCCGTGGAGTGCGGCCACCAGAGCCCGTCCAGGCGCCGGGCCGTATCGGTGTGGGGCGCGATGGTCAGGCGGGCGACGGGCGGTGGCTCGTGGTGCTGGGTGTGGGCGGGGTGGGGAGGGTCCCCGGCGGTGGTCATGCGGTGCTCCTGAGGCGGCGGGCCGCCACCCGTTCAGGATCGGGCCAGCGCACGTCCCGGACCCAGCCGAGACGCTCGAAGAGCCGGATGACGGCGGCGGACACATCGACCTGGCCCCGGTCGACACCGTGCCGGGCGCAGGTCGGGTCGGCGTGGTGCAGGTTGTGCCAGCTCTCGCCGAACGACAGCAGGGCCAGCGGCCACAGATTGGTCGCCCGGTCATGGCGCCGGGTGCGGAAGGGCCGCTCGCCGATGAGGTGACAGAGCGAATTGACGCTCCAGGTGACGTGGTGCAGCAGCGCGATCCGGATGAACCCGGCCCACAGCAGGGCGGTCAGCGCGGTGACCCAGGAGCCGCCGAGCGCCCAGCCCAGCGCGAACGGCAGGCCGAGCGTGAGCAGACACAGCACGGGGAACGCCCGGTCCACCGCGCGGATGCCCCGGTCGGCGAGCAGATCGGGCGCGAAGCGGCGGTGCGAGGTGGGGTCGTCGCCGAAGAGCCAGCCGATGTGCGAGTGGACCAGTCCGCGCAGCTGACCGCGCAGGCTGGTGCCGTAGCGGTAGGGGGAGTGCGGATCGCCGGGGCGGTCGGTGTAGGCGTGGTGGCGGCGGTGGGTGGCGACCCAGTCGATGACATCGCCCTGGAAGCTGAGGGAGCCGGCGAGGGCGAGCGCGATACGCAGCGCGGGTGCGGCCGTGTAGCTGCCGTGGGTGAGGCCGCGGTGGAAGCCGATGGTGACGCCGAGACCACTGATGACGTAGAAGACGGCCAGCAGCACGAGGTCGGTGGGGCCGACGACGCTGCCCCAGAGGAGTGGGATCCCGACGGCCAGGCCGACGAACGGGGCGACGACGATGATGCCGGTCACGGTGACGTACATCCGCCGGCCGCTGCTCGGCGGGGACTCGGTGCCGTCGTCAGGGAACGGGGAGGTCCCGTCGTAGTCCTGGGCCGACGGGACGGAGCGGGCGGTGGACGTCACAGGTCGTTTCCCGCCTTGCCCGAGGGCGGCGGTGGGCCGGTCGCCGGCGCTTCGGAGCCGGCCGCGTCATGCGGCCGCTTGTGCATCCGCTGCCGTACGGACTGCTTCCAGTCCGCGTACCGATGGGTCTGCATCCGCCCGGCCCCCTGGGCATTGACCCGGGCGATGAACAGCGCTCCCAGCGCCACCAGCGCCAGCAGCACCACCACGGTCCACAGAGTCTGCATGGTGCTCACCTCACTCGGGCGGGCCGCAGCAGCGACGCGCCCGGTGTTGTGGTCCCCGAGTCCCTTGGTGTCTTCACGGTACCCCGCACCGGCCGGGCAAATCCCCTTATAGGTGCCGATAGCCCGGCACTCACCGGCGAGGAGGCCGCGGCCAGGCATCTTCTACAAGGTTGTAGACAGCGCTCGCCGTGGGCCGGGCCGGGGCCGGAGGTCCCGCCTCAGACGTTGACGCCGAAGTCCGTCGCGATGCCGGCCAGGCCGGACGCATAGCCCTGGCCCACCGCGCGGAACTTCCACTCCCCGTCGTGCCGGTAGAGCTCACCGAAGACCATCGCCGTCTCGGCCGAGGCGTCCTCGCTCAGGTCGTAGCGGGCCAGCTCCACCCCGTCCGCCTGGTTGACCACGCGGATGAACGCATTGCGGACCTGGCCGAAACTCTGCCCCCGGCCCTCCGCCTCGTGGATGGAGACCGGAAAGACGATCTTCGTGATCTCGGCGGGCACTCCCGACAGCGTGACGTCGATGGACTCGTCGTCCCCCTCGCCCTCGCCGGTCAGGTTGTCGCCGGTGTGCTGCACCGAGCCGTCGGGGCTGGTGAGGTTGTTGTAGAAGACGAAGTGCGCGTCCGAGGCGACCTTGCCCGCCTCGGTGCACAGCAGCGCGCTGGCGTCCAGGTCGTAGTCCGCGCCCGTGGTCGTGCGGACGTCCCAGCCGAGGCCGACCGTGACCGCGGTCAGTCCGGGTGCTTCCTTCGACAAGGAGACGTTGCCGCCCTTGCCCAGCGAGACTCCCATGGCTTCCCTCCAGGTGTTGCCTGCGTTCCGGGTGAGCCTCAAAATCTACGGGAGTGTAGAAGTAAAGCGCCGGGGATCGACGCCGCAGGCTCCGGACCCGGACGAACCACCGCCCGGATTCGGCCACTCAGTAAGATGCCCGGACGTCCCGGGCGGCGGGACACCCGGCGCGACGGGAGGCGACGACAGTGGGCGGGAAGTCCTTCGGGAAGGCGCCGGACGGTGCGGCAACCCCTGGACCGGAGGAAGGCGACGGCTCCGGACGGGAGCGCGCCCGCCGGCGCGGCCAGGGCCAGCTGGAGGCCCAGGTGCTCGCCGCGCTGCACGAGGCATCGGGCCCGGCCACCGCCGCCTGGGTACAGGAACGGCTCGGCGGCGACCTCGCGTACACCACCGTGATGACGATCCTGTCCCGACTGCACGCCAAACAGGCCGTCACCCGTGAGCGGTCCGGCCGTGCGTACGTCTGGATCCCGGCTGCCGACAAGGCCGGTCTCGCGGCGCTGCGGATGCGCCGCGTACTGGACGGCGAACCGGACCGGGACGCCGTACTGACCAGCTTTGTCTCCGCACTGTCCGCGCACGACGAGCAGGTGCTGCGGGCGCTCCTCGACCGCGCCACGGCCGACGGCCCCGCCCCGGCCGACGATCCGGCGACGCCATGAGCGGGCACATCTGAACTGCCGTCACCACGTTCGCTGCTCGTCGTACGTCTGGCCGACTGCGTCAACCCGCTGCTGCTGCCGCTGCGTTCCGCGGTCGCCTCCGCACCCTCCCTGCTCAACGCCGCGGTTGCGCTGTTCGTCGTTCTGAAGGCGGCAACGCCGCTCTGAGTGCACACTGATCCCTGACCTCACCGGGCCGGACACGGCCCACCGGACCGTGCACGCTCCACATCGGACAACTTCTACAAGGCTGTAGACGTCGCCGGTAGAGTGCGCACACATACGCAACAGGCGTGGCCGGAGGGGGAGATGGCGACGAGGTGCGGACTCCTGACCAGGGACTGCCCGCCTCCAGAGGCGGAGGTGCGATGGGTCTATCAGCCGGTGGAGGTCCAATACCCGGACGGCAGATGGACGTTGGGCCGGATCAACGCCTGGTGGACGGACGGCGCGGGCGAGCTGTGGTGCCGGCTGCGCACCCTGCCCGGCGCGTGTCCGCAGTGGCGGCGTTACGACCCCGAGTTCATCCTGCTGCTGCCCAGCGCCGGTATCTGATCCGCCACGCCCCGCCGACACCGCCGGTCCCGCCGACCGCCGGAGCCGGAGCCGGGGCCATGGACGGGATCACCCCCACCTCCGTACCGCACCGCCCGCATCACCAGCATCAGAAGGACCAGAAGGGCCATCGGCGTGCATGACAGGCAGACGCACCAGCAGAAGGCCCGACGGGGCGCCGACGGCGCACCCGGCTCGTCCTCGCCCACCGGCGGCGACTCCCGCGCGCCCGGCGGCTCCCGCGCATCCGGCCCCGGCGGGCGCCGTAAGCCCTCCGGCTCCGACCGCCGGGCCGGGGAGGGCTCCCGTAAGGCAGGCCGGACGGGCACGCTCCGGATCACCCGGCGGGGCCGCATCCTCGCCTGGACCGGCGGGGTGCTCGGCGTCCTGGTGCTCGCCACGGCCGGCGTCGGGGCCTGGGTCTACCAGGAGCTGGACGGCAACATCCGCGGTGTGGACATCGGCGTCGACGGCGACCGGCCGGCCAACCTCAGCCCCGGCTCCAAGAACGTCCTGGTCGTCGGCTCCGACAGCCGCGCGGGCGCCAACGCCAAATACGGCAAGAACCTGACCACCATGCAGTCGGACACACTGATGGTGCTGCACATCGCCGCCAACCGTAAGTGGGCCACCGCGGTGTCCTTCCCACGGGACTCCTGGGTACAGATCCCCGCCTGCACCCGCGGCAACGGTGCGAAGTCGTCGCCCCACCACTTCAAGATCAACGAAGCCTTCTCGATCGGCGGTGACTCCGGCGATATCCGCAAGGCCGCGGCCTGCACCATCAAGACCGTCGAGAAAAACACCGGGCTGCGGATCGACCACTTCACCTCGGTCGACTTCCAGGGCTTCAAGGGGATGGTCAACGCCCTGGGCGGCATAGAGGTCTGCCCCGAACACGCCATCCACGACAAGAAGGCCCACCTCGACATGGAGGCGGGCTGCCAGAACGTCCGGGACGAGAAGGCGCTCGGCTACGTCCGCACCCGCTACAGCGTCGGCGACGGCTCCGACCTCGGCCGCATCGGCCGCCAGCAGGAGTTCATGAAGGCGCTCGGCGCCAAGGCCCAGTCCAAGCTCACCAGCCCCGGCGAGCTTTACGACTTCCTCAAGGCGGCCACCGAGTCCATCACCACCGACAAGGACCTGGCCGGCCTCAAGCCGCTGTACGACCTGGCCGCGACGGTCAAGGACATCCCCAGCGACCGCCTCACCTTCCTGACCGTCCCCAACTACTCCCGCGAGGCCGACGTCCCCACCGACAAGGCCAATGTCGTCTGGCAATACCCGCAGGCCGGCGGGCTGTTCAGCGATCTCGCGCACGACCGGGAGATCGGCGCCGCCGGGAAGAAGAAGCTCGCCGAGGCCGCCAAGAATCCGGTGACCGCCCGTTCCGTGCAGGTCCGGGTGCTCAACGGCACCGGCACCCCCGGCCGGGCGGCGGCCGCCGCCGAGCAGCTGCGCAAGTTCGGCTTCACGGTCATCGCCACCGGCAACGCCCCGGCGACGGACAGGACCACGCTCACCTACCCGGCCGCCCTCAAGGACCGGAGCGCGGTCCTCACCGGCCGCTTCCCCGGTATCAAGGCGAAGGAATCGGCCGACGCGGCTCCGGGCGCGGTGACGCTGACGATCGGGCCGGACTTCGCGGCGGGCAATTAGAGAGATTCAAATGGCCGCTAACGCTTGCCGCCCGGCTGCCGGGAACGGTGGCGCATCACCGCTTCGGTGTTCCCGCAGCGTGCCGTGCAGTACCGCCGCCGCCCGTTCCTGGACGTGTCCACATAGGCGCGGGAGCACTCGGCGCGCAGGCATCGCCCGAGCCTTGCTCCCCCTTCCCAGCACAGGACGAAGGCAAGGCCGCCGGCGGTGACCGCCTTGACCCTGGAGACCACGTCGGCCGAGTCGGGGACGAAGTGAAGATGGGGCTGGAGACCGTCATGGGTGGTCACCCAGGGACGGATGGTCGCCGCCACCAGCAGGTCGTTCACGGCTGAGCACTGCTCGGCGGCATCGGTGGAACCGAAAACGCGGGCCAGTTGGTCCCGCCAGTCTCGAAAGCCGTCCACATCGGCAGCGCCGACTGCCGGGCGGCGGATCTCATGCGCCTCCAGCAAGCGCCGCACGCTTGCCGCGCTCATTTCGGGCAGATTGATCAGATCGGCCGACAGCACGGCCCCGAGACGGCCGTAGTGATTCTGCTTCACGGGACCTTCCCGGGCGTTACAGAACCCCACCGTCCGCGGTGTGGTGCTTTCCCTCCGGGCTCACATGGATCAGCTGAACGTCGGAGCAAGCGATGAGCCATCCAGCGGTGTGGCACCACAGGTACCGCACCATTCCCTCGGACGTGAGGTGTTCGGATATCGGTCGGCAGGATTCGGAGGACAGTCCGCATACGGGACACCACCACGGTTCGCACTGCTCATCTGGGATTCGTGCCATGTCCGCCAGCGTGCGGTCATGGATTAAATACATTCAACCATTACAAGAGCGGGCGGGCGGTGAGCGGCGGGCGCCGGGCTCTGCCGGCAGGGGGTACGGCACCGGGGTACGTCACCGGGTGCGTCACGGCATGCCGACGGAGCGCCGGCCGTGACTGTCCGGCCTGCGCCCGGTGTGCCGGGGCCTCAGGCGCGCAGCCGTTCCACCGGCCGGGCCGTGTGCACTTCGATGTCGTGCGCGGCCCGCTGGAGCAGCTGATGGCTGAGGTCCGACATCGCCCGTGCCACCGCCAGCTCGTCGCCGATGGCCGGGACGTTCTCGTCTTCGGGATTGCAGCGAGCCGCTCCCTGGCCGACCATCTGCCCGCCTTCCTTGCCACGCAGCCTGGCCTCGGCTCTGACCTCGCTGTCGGTCTCGGTGATGCTGATCTCGGCGTTCCATGTCTTCGTGGCAGTCACCGGAAGCCTCCTCGTCCACCCGTTGAGCAGCACAGGAACCGCCCCCACAAAAATCGTCGCACCGCCACCCGTGGGTCGCACCTGGGGCTCACACCACCTAGATCCGGGGGTTTTCCTCATGGTCCGGGCGCGGTCGCGGCCATAGCCTCGAAACAGCGGGGGAGCTTGCGGGGCACGGGCCCGCACCTCGCCAACCAGCGACTTTTTCCGGGGGAGTTCATGCGTATGCGGGTCCGATTCATCGGCGTCGTCGCGTTGGCCGGCATCGGGGCAATCGGCCTCAGCGCCTGTGGGCTGCTGCCCGGGAAGACCTTCAAGGACGACGCCACGGTCTCGAAGAAGATCACGTCCGTCCGGCTGGACACCGGCTCGGGCGGCCTCACGGTGCACGGCGGCAAGGGTGGCGGCACGGTCTCGGTGCACCGCGCGGTCTCGTACCACGGCGACCGTCCGCAGGGCGCCACCCACCGCGTCGAGAACGGGGTGCTGGTGCTCTCCGGCTGCGGCCGCAGCTGCACCGTGGACTACACGGTCGAGCTGCCGGCCGGTGTCCCGGTGAGCGGGGAGACCTCGTCCGGTTCGGTGGAGCTGGCCAAGGTGGGCCCGGTGAAGATGACCACCAGCTCAGGGGACATCCAGCTGGACGGGGTGAGCGGCGCGGTCGATGCCCGGACCACCAATGGCCGGATCACCGGACGCGGGCTGTCGGGCGCGGGGATCGCGGCCGAGTCGTCCAACGGGGATATCGACCTCACCCCCACCACCGCGCAGAACGTCCGCGCGAAGACCTCCAACGGCGCCATCCGACTGCAACTGCCGAAGGGCCCGTACCGCGTCGCCGCCGAGACCAACAACGGGGAGGAGCACATAGGCATCGCCCAGGACCCGGCGGCCCGCTACCGCCTGGAGCTGACCACCAGCAACGGGGACATCACCGCGAAGGCCGCCTGACGGAGCCGGCGGTCCGGGCCGACGGCCGGCCCGCGCCCCGGTCAGCTGCCGGGATCCGGCCGCAGCCTCTCGTCGTGGTCGGCCGCGGCCTTCCGCCGGGGCGGGCCACGGCCGGCCCGCCCCGCGGTGGGTCAGTCCTCGCCCTCCAGCTCCCCTTCGGTCTCCAGGAATGCCTGGCGCAGCGCCGCCAGCGTCTCGGCGTCCGGCTTCTCCCACATGCCGCGGGATTCCGCCTCCAGGAGGCGTTCGGCGATCCCGTGCAGGGCCCAGGGGTTGGCCTCCTCCAGGAAGGCCCGGTTCTCGGGGTCGAGGACGTAGGTCTGGGCGAGCTTGTCGTACATCCAGTCGGCGACCACGCCCGTGGTGGCGTCGTAGCCGAACAAGTAGTCCACAGTGGCCGCGAGTTCAAAGGCGCCCTTGTAGCCGTGGCGGCGCATCGCCTCGATCCAGCGGGGGTTGACCACCCGGGCACGGAAGACCCGGGAGGTCTCCTCGACCAGGGTGCGGGTGCGGACCGTCTCCGGGCGGGTGGAGTCACCGATGTACGCCTCGGGCGCCTTGCCCTTGAGCGCCTTGACGGTGGCGACCATGCCGCCGTGGTACTGGAAGTAGTCGTCGGAGTCCGCGATGTCGTGCTCGCGGGTGTCGGTGTTCTTGGCGGCGACCGCGATGCGCTTGTAGGCGGTCTCCATCTCGGAGCGGGCCGGCCGGCCCTCCAGCCCGCGGCCGTAGGCGTAGCCGCCCCAGACCGTGTAGACCTCGGCCAGGTCGGCGTCGGTGCGCCAGTCACGGGAGTCGATCAGCTGGAGCAGGCCAGCGCCGTACGTCCCCGGGCGGGAGCCGAAGATGCGGGTGGTGGCGCGGCGCTCGTCGCCGTGGTCGGCGAGGTCGGCCTGGGTGTGGGCGCGGACGAAGTTCTCCGCGGCCGGCTCGTCCAGTCCGGCGGCGAGCCGTACGGCGTCATCGAGCAGGCCGATGACGTGCGGGAAGGCGTCCCGGAAGAAGCCGGAGATGCGCAGCGTGACATCGACACGGGGGCGGCCGAGCTCGGCGAGCGGGATCGGCTCCAGCCCGTTGACCCGGCGCGAGGCGTCGTCCCAGACGGGGCGGACACCCAGCAGCGCCAGCGCCTCGGCCACGTCGTCGCCGGAGGTCCGCATGGCGCTGGTGCCCCACAGCGACAGGCCGACGGACTGCGGCCAGTCGCCGTTGTCGTCGCGGTAGCGCGTCAGCAGGGAGTCGGCGAGGGCCTGGCCGGTCTCCCAGGCAAGGCGGGAGGGCACGGCCTTGGGGTCGACGGAGTAGAAGTTCCGGCCCGTCGGCAGCACGTTGACCAGGCCGCGGAGCGGGGATCCGGAGGGCCCGGCCGGGACGAAGCCGCCGTTGAGGGCGTGCACGGCGTGGTCGATCTCGTCGGTGGTGGCGGCGAGGCGCGGGACGACCTGACGGGCGGCGAAGTCGAGGATGTCGGCGACCGCGGCCGGGTGCCCCTCGGCGGTCCTGGCCACCGCTGCCGGGTCCCAGTCCGCGTCCTCCATCGCCTGTACGAGGGCGCGGGCGGTGGCCTCCGCCTCGTCGGCGGTCGTGCGGGTGGCCGCGGACTCGTCCAGTCCGAGCGCCTCCCGCAGACCGGGCAGGGCGGACGTACCGCCCCAGATCTGGCGGGCGCGCAGGATGGACAGCACGAGGTTGACCCGTGCCTCGCCGGCCGGCGCGCCGCCCAGCACATGGAGTCCGTCGCGGATCTGGGCGTCCTTGACCTCGCACAGCCAGCCGTCGACATGCAGCAGGAAGTCGTCGAAGCCGTCGTCGTCGGGGCGTTCGTCCATCCCCAGGTCGTGGTCGAGCTTGGCGGCCTGGATCAGCGTCCAGATCTGGGCGCGGATCGCGGGCAGCTTGGCCGGGTCCATCGCGGAGATGGCCGCGTACTCATCAAGGAGCTGCTCCAGGCGCGCGATGTCGCCGTAGGACTCGGCGCGGGCCATCGGCGGGACGAGGTGGTCGACGAGGGTGGCGTGCACCCGGCGCTTGGCCTGGGTGCCCTCGCCGGGGTCGTTGACCAGGAAGGGGTAGACGAGCGGCAGATCACCGAGGGCGGCGTCCGGGCCGCAGGCCGCGGACAGGCCCGCGTTCTTGCCGGGCAGCCACTCCAGGTTGCCGTGCTTACCGAGGTGGACCATGGCGTCCGCGCCAAAACCGCCGTCGTCGGCGGAGGCCGCGATCCAGCGGTAGGCCGCCAAGTAGTGGTGCGAGGGCGGCAGATCGGGGTCGTGGTAGATCGCGATCGGGTTCTCGCCGAAGCCGCGCGGCGGCTGGATCAGAATCAGGAGATTGCCGCGGCGCAGCGCGGCCAGCACGATGTCGCCGTCGGGGTTCCGGCTGCGGTCGACGAACATCTCGCCGGGCGGCGGCCCCCAGTGCTGCTCGACGGAGTCCCGGAGTTCCTGCGGCAGCGTGGCGTACCAGCGCTTGTAGTCGGCGGCCGGAATGCGGACCGGGTTACGGGCGAGCTGTTCCTCGGTGAGCCACTCCTGGTCATGGCCGCCGGCCTCGATGAGGGCGTAGATCAGCTCGTCACCGTCGCCGGACTCCAGGCCCGGGACCGGCTCGGCGGTCTCGTCACCGAAGTCGTAGCCGTCCGCCCGGAGGCGGCGCAGCAGGGCCACGGCACTGGCCGGGGTGTCCAGCCCGACCGCGTTGCCGATGCGGGAGTGCTTGGTCGGGTAGGCGGACAGCACCAGCGCGAGGCGCTTCTCCGCGGCCGGGATGTGGCGCAGCCGGGCGTGCCGGACGGCGATCCCGGCGACCCGGGCGGCGCGCTCGGGGTCGGCGACGTAGACCGGCAGTCCGTCCTCGTCGACCTCCTTGAAGGAGAACGGGACGGTGATCAGCCGGCCGTCGAACTCGGGGACCGCGATCTGCGAGGCGGCGTCCAGCGGCGAGAGCCCCTCGTCGTTCTCCTCCCAGGCGCTGCGCGGCCCGGTCAGGCACAGGGCCTGAAGGATCGGCACGTCCAGGGCGGCCAGCGCGCCCGCGTCCCAGGCTTCGTCGTCGCCGCCCGCGGAGGCCTCGGCGGGCTTGCTGCCGCCCGCCGCGAGGACCGTGGTGACCAGGGCGTCGGCGCTCCCCAGCGCCTCGATCAGCTCCGGCTCGGGGGCGCGGAGGGAGGCCACGAACAGCGGCCGGGCACGCCCGCCGGCCGCCTCGATCTGCTCGCACAGGGTCCGTACGAAAGCGGTGTTGCCGCTCATGTGGTGGGCGCGGTAGTAGAGCACGGCGACCAGCGGGCCGCTCTCGTTGCGTCCCTCCCAGTCCAGCGGTCCCCAGGACGGGGCGGGCTCAGGCGGCTCGAAGCCATGGCCGGTCAGCAGCACCGTGTCGGAGAGGAAGCGGGCGAGCTGGTCGAGGTTGGCGGGACCGCCGTGCGCGAGATAGGCGTGCGCCTCGGCCGCGATGCCGACCGGGACCGTGGACTGCTCCATGAGCTGGGCGTCGGGGGCCTGTTCACCGGTGAGTACGACGACCGGCCGGTGCTGGTCCTCGGCGAGCAGCACCTCCAGGCCCTCCTCCCAGGCGCGGATGCCGCCGAGGAGACGTACGACGACGAGGTCGGTGCCCTCCAGCAGCGCGGGGAGTTCGGCGACGTCGAGGCGGGCGGGGTTGGCGAGCCGATACGGCACGGGACCCGTGGCCGCGCGGGCGCTGAGCAGGTCGGTGTCGGAGGTCGACAGCAGCAGAAGCATGCGAGCGCAGGCCTTCCTCGGGGTATCCGCGCCCCGGGTGGTCGTATGGACGGCGGGAGTTCCTGGCTCACCCGGCAGTTGCCGGGTTCACAGTGGCGGGACCGCGCCGGATTCACACCGGGCTTCCTCCCTGGGGCCGTAAGGCCCTGCGCCGTCGCTGGCGTCGGCGGGCCAGCCGACCCACCGACCTGCATAGTAAGGGCTGCGGCCGAGCGAGGTAAGCGGGCCTCCGAACCTGCCGTATCGGTACGGGGCGCGCGGCTCCGCACGCGGATCCGGGCCGCGAGCTTGGCCGGATCCGGCCCGGATGGGCCACCCACCTCCGTGGGTATGCTCGCGGCCATGCCGCCCTCCCCCTCGACACGGCCCCACGGGTCCGAACCGCCCATACGGGACCGCGGTGACGCCTGCCCGGGAGCGCTGCGGCTGCACTCCGCCGCCGACGGCCACCTCGCCCGAGTGCGGCTGCCCGCCGGAGACTTGACGGTGCGTCAGGCCGAGGCGCTGGCCGACGCCGCGGACCGGCTCGGGGACGGCCATCTCTCCCTCACCTCCCGCGGCAACGCGGAACTCCGCGGCCTCCCGGACGACTGCGGCGGCCGGCTCGCCGCCCTGCTGCGCGACGCCGGTCTGCTGCCCTCCGAGCGCCACGAACGCATCCGCAACATCCTCGCCTCCCCCCTGGCCGGACTGGACCGGCACACCCCTTCTGACGTGCGGTTGTGGGCCCGTGACCTGGACGGACTGCTCTGCACGAGCGAGTCCGTGACCGCGCTGTCGGGCCGCTTCCTCTTCGTCCTGGACGACGGCCGGGTCGATGTGGCGGCGCTCGGCGGCGATGTGAGCTTGGTCGCAGAACCGGCCGGGACCGAGGCACCGGCGGACCACGCGGACCAGTCCGGGACCGCACACCCGGCCCGGCCCACCGGCAGTGCCCTGCTGCGGATCGGCGACGGCCCGACGGCCCTGCGCATCGCCGGCCCCGACGCCCCACGCGCCGCCCTCACCGCCGCCGAGGCATTCCTCGCCGCCGCCGAGGCAAGCGGCAGCGGCGCCTGGCGGGTACGTGAACTCCCCCCCGGCCACGGCCTGACGGCCCGGGGCGTCGCGGAGCGGCTGCGGGGGGCGGGGATTGGGTGTGCGTTTGTGGCTGGGGCTATGGACGTGGCTGGAGGGGCGGAGGTGGCCCCCGCGCCGTACCCCGCCCCCGTCCCCTACTCCGACTCCTCCGCCCCCGGCATCGTCGAGGGTCGCGGCGGCGTCCGCGCGCTCTCCGTTCTTGCGCCGCTCGGGAGGCTGTCCGTCGCGCAGTGGCGGCTGCTGGCCGGCGTCGCCGCGGCGGACGGGGAGGGCGCCCTCCGGCTCACCCCCTGGCGCGGCATCGTGATCCCGGGGCTGTCCGCCGACGTGGCGTCCGTCCGCCTGCGTGAACTGGCCGCCGCCGGGCTGATCACCGACCCGGACTCCCCCTGGCATCGCATCGGCGCCTGCACCGGCCGCCCCGGCTGCGCCAAGTCCCGTACCGACGTACGGGGCGATGCAACGGCCGCGGTCATGGCGGGCACGCCCGTCCCCGTATCGGTATCCAGCCCTGACACCTGCTCCGACGCCGTCCCCCGCCTCCCCGGCGAACCGGGGCCGGGGCCGGGGCCCACGCCAGCGCCAGGACCAGGGCCCGGAGCAGGACGGGGACCGGGACCGGGACCGGACAACCCGGCCCCCCGTCACCACCTCCCCGTGTACTGGTCCGGCTGTGAGCGGCGGTGTGGGCACCCGCACGGTGCCTGGGTCGATGTGCTGGCGACGGCGGACGGCTACCGGGTATCGGTCGTCCCGCCGAAGACCCCGCCCGCCCCGGCGGCACCTGCACCCCCCGCAGCCCCCCGCCCCACCTCATGAACCACCTCCAACACACAGCTCCACGTCCCACCCCATGAACCACCCCCGACCCACAGCGCCATGCCCCACCGCCAGAACCGTCCCGTACCCGACAACCCCGAGGCCACAGTGACCGCGTTCGACTACGAGAAGGACGGTGCGGCGATCTATCGCCAGTCCTTCGCCACCATCCGCGCCGAGGCGGACCTCGCCGGCCTGCCCGCCGACGTCAGCCGGGTCGCGGTCCGGATGATCCACGCCTGCGGCATGGTCGACCTGGTACGCGATCTCGCCTTCACCCCCGAGGTGGTGGCCCGCGCCCGCGAGGCGCTGCGCGCCGGTGCGCCGATCCTCTGCGACGCCAACATGGTGGCCAGCGGCGTCACCCGTAAGCGGCTGCCGGCCGACAACGAGGTGCTGTGCACCCTCGCCGACCCGTCGGTGCCGGACCTGGCCGCCCGGATGGGGACGACCCGCAGCGCCGCCGCCCTGGAGCTGTGGCGGGACCGGATGGAAGGCGCCGTGGTCGCGTTCGGCAACGCCCCCACCGCCCTCTTCCGGTTCCTCGAAATGATCGAGGAGGGCGCGCCCCGCCCCGCCGCCGTCATCGGCATACCCGTCGGCTTCATCGGCGCCGCGGAGTCCAAGGACGCGCTGATCGCCCACCCGTCGGAGCTGGACCACATCGTCGTGCGCGGGCGCCGGGGCGGCAGCGCCATGGCCGCCGCCGCGATCAACGCCCTGGCAAGCGAGGAAGAGTGAGCGTGAGCGAGCAGCAGCTGACCGGTCGCCTCTACGGTGTGGGCCTCGGCCCCGGCGACCCGTCCCTCATGACGGTACGGGCGGTCGAGGTCATCGCCGAGGCCGACGTCATCGCCTACCACAGCGCCCGGCACGGACGCTCCATCGCGCGCTCCATCGCGGCCCAGCATCTCCGTGCCGACCACATCGAGGAAGCGCTGATCTACCCGGTCACCACGGAGTCGACCGATCACCCCGGCGGCTACCGGGGCGCACTGGACGAGTTCTACGAGACCGCGGCGGCCCGCCTCGCCGCGCACCTCGACGCCGGCCGCACGGTCGCCGTCATCTCCGAGGGCGACCCGCTCTTCTACGGCTCCTACCAGCACATGCACAAGCGGCTGGCCCACCGCTATCCGACCGAGGTCATCCCCGGCGTCACCTCCATCAGCGCCGCCGCGGCCCGCCTGGGCAAGCCGCTCGCCGAGGCCGACGAGGTCCTGACGATCCTCCCCGGCACGCTCCCGGAGGAGGAACTGACCGCCCGCCTGGCCTCGACCGACACCGCCGTCGTCATGAAACTGGGCCGCACCTTCCCCACCGTCCGCCGCGCCATGGAACGCTCCGGCCGTCTCCCGGAGGCCCACTACGTCGAGCGCGCCACGATGTCCGGCGAGCGCACGGAGCGGCTCGCGGACATCGACGCGGAGACGGTCCCGTACTTCTCCGTCAGCGTGGTGCCGAGCCGCATCGCGGACCTGCCACCGGCGGGCACGGCAACGGCGACGGGCACGGCCGCGGGGACGGGCACGGCCCCTGCCGCGGCCACAACTACGGCCCCGGCCCCGGCCTCAGCCTCGGCTACGACCACGGCCCCGGCTACGACCACCGCCGCCACCACCACCGACGCCCCGTCCGGCGCCGCCGAGGCGGACTCCACCCCCCACCCCGGCGAAGTCGTGGTCGTAGGCACCGGTCCGGCCGGGCCGCTCTGGCTGACGCCCGAGTCCCGTGGCGCCCTGGCCGCCGCCGAGGACCTCGTCGGCTACACCACCTACCTGGACCGCGTCCCGCTGCGTCCCGGACAGCGCCGCCACGCCTCCGACAACAAGGTCGAGTCCGAACGCGCCGAACTCGCCCTCGACCTGGCCCGGCGCGGCCGCCGGGTGGCCGTGGTCTCCGGCGGCGACCCGGGCATCTTCGCGATGGCCACCGCCGTCCTGGAGGTCGCCTGCCATTCCCCCTACCGCGCCATCCCCGTACGGGTCCTCCCGGGGGTCACCGCCGCCAACGCGGCTGCCGCCCGCGCCGGTGCCCCGCTCGGCCACGACTACGCGGTCATCTCCCTCTCCGACCGCCTCAAGCCCTGGGAGGTCATCGCCGAACGCCTGCATGCCGCGGCCGGCGCCGACCTGGTCCTCGCCCTCTACAACCCCGGCTCCCGCAGCCGCACCTGGCAGGTCGGCAAGACCCGCGAACTCCTCCTGGAACACCGCGCCCCCGACACCCCCGTCATCCTCGCCCGCGACATCGGCGGCCCCGAGGAGTCGGTGCGCACGGTCCGCCTCGCCGACCTCGACCCCACCCAGGTCGACATGCGGACGCTCCTGATCGTCGGGTCGTCACAGACGCAGGCGGTACGGCGCGATGACGGGACAGAGGTCGTATGGACACCGCGGAGGTATCCGGAGGGGTGAGCCGACCGGCAAGGTAGGGGCCCCGGCTCGCGCCATGAGAGGTGCCGGGGCCCCATCAGGCCGTGGGCCCGGCGCCGAGGCCCACCTCCGGCAACCCCTCCCGTCCCTCTCGTCCCTCTGGCAACCCCTCCCGTCAGGGACGCGTCTCTCGCGACATGCACGCGAATCCGGCCCGCGTACAGCAACTACTGATCTTCACCCGGCTCCAGACGAGCAGCTGCGCGTTCGCCGTGGCGCTGCTCGCGGGGGTCGCGCTGTCCACCGTGCTGCCGCAGTTGCCGGTGGCCAGGTACGACCTGTTGCTCGTCTACGGACTGCTGCTCACGCTGGTGTTCCGCCTGCGCCGGTGGGAAAGCAGCAGGGATGTCCTGGTCATCGCCGTGTGTCATGCGATCGGGCTGGCCTTCGAGCTGGTGAAGGTCTCGCTCGGCTCCTGGAGCTATCCGGAGCCCGCGGTGTTCAAGCTCGCGGGTGTGCCCCTGTACGGGGGATTCCTCTATGCCGCGGTGGGCAGCTACGTCTGCCGCGCATGGCAGCTGATGGAGCTGGAACTCGTCCGCTACCGCCCCCGCGCCACCGCCGCCCTGGCCGTGGCCATCTATGTGAACTTCTTCAGTCACCACTGGCTGCCCGACCTGCGCTGGCCCCTCGCCGCGCTGCTCGTCGCGGTCACGGGAGGCACGTCGGTGCGGTTCAGTGTGGGAAAGGCGCGCTACCGCATGCCACTGGCGCTGTCCTTCGCGCTGATCGGCTTCTTCTTGTGGCTGGCCGAGAACATCGCCACCTACCTGGGCGCATGGCGCTACCCGCACCAACTCCACGGCTGGCAGCCGGTCCCCTTGGAGAAGTTCGGCTCATGGGCACTCCTGATCAGCGTCACGTTCGTGATCGTGGCGGCAACCCGGCGGCAGCGGAGCCCCGGGTGAGCCCATCGCTCACCCACCGGTCGCCTGCGCCAGACGCCGGTCGAGCTCACTGTCCACGTCCTGCTGCTGTGCCGCGGTGGGGGCGTACCCGTTCCACTTCTTCAGCGCCGCGAGCGCCTTTGCCGCGTGTTCTGCACGCTCAGCCTCAGAGATACGGCCATGGGTATCGGACATCGTCGTGCTCCTTTCTCCCGCCGCTCGGGGACAGGTGCGTACTCGTACCCGAGCGGCCAGGTCAGCCGAGCCGCCCCTCCTTCACGCCACCTATGAAAGCGCCTGGATCGTCATGGTGGGGGTTTGGGCAGAGCATCCTGGCGGAGTTCGCAGGCGAGGACCCGGCGGGCCGAGCCCTCGTCCTCGTCCTCGTCCTCGTCGGAATTGTTTTCGACCATTCGGCGAACCCCTCTGTTGCCCGTGTCGACGACAACGCCAACTCCCTTTTGAGAGCGGGACGGAGTGACAACTCCAGGACGGGGAAAGGGCCTTGACAGGCCAGTCAGGACTCGAACGGAGAAGAGGAAGAAGAGGAATGGGAATGGCGGAGCGGTCTGCGGCGGGCGGGAGGATCAGGGATGCCGAGCAGGCGCGGGACGAGATGCGGGCGGCACTGAAGGGGGTCGGCATCACCTTGCCGTCCCTGGCTCTGGACGGGGTGTCGCTGGTGGGGGACCTCCCGCGGCCGCTGGTGGACCTCGGGCGAGGTACGCCGCAGCGCGCGCGGCGGCTTGCGGAGGCGGTGCGGGCGTGAGTTCCAGGAGCGAGGAGACGGCGGAATCCGGCGCTGCCCGTGACCCGGGTGCGGAGGATGAGCCGGCGGAATCCGTAAAGCGGCGGGAAGAGTTAGTGGAAAGGGTGCGGGAAGCCAATCGGATCAGTGTGAACCGGCCGCGTTGAAAGCGGAGCGGTAATGGGCGCGGAGCCAGTTCAGGGCTTCGGCCGGATGTGCCGCCACCGGTACGCCGGTGGGCAACGCCGGGCGCCGTACGACCACTACCGGGATCCCGGCCTCCCGGGCCGCCGTCAGTTTGGCGGCGGTCGCGGCGGCGCCACTGTCCTTCGTCACGAGGACGTCGATGCGGTGGGCGCGGAGCAGTGCGCGCTCGCCCTCCACCGTGAAGGGGCCCCGGTCGAGCAGCACCTCCATACGGGGCGGGTGCGGGGGCTCGGGGGCGTCGACGGAGCGGACCAGGAACCAGGGGCCGGTGAGGTGGGCGAAGTGGGCGAGGCCCATCCGGCCCGTGGTGAGGAAGATGCGGCTGCCGAGGGCGGGGAGGGCGGCGGCGGCCTCGTCCAGGGAGGTGACCTGGTGCCAGTCGTCGCCGGGTCCCGGCACCCAGCCGGGCCGGCGGACGGCGAGCAGGGGAACATGGGCGGTGGCGGCGGCCAGGGCCGCATTGTGACTGATCGTGTCGGCGAAAGGATGGGTGGCGTCGATGAGCGCGTCCACCGCGTGCTCGCGCAACCAGCGGGCGAGGCCCTCGGGGCCGCCGAACCCGCCGATGCGCACCTCCCCGTCGGGCAGCCGTGGCGCGGCGACCCGGCCGGCGAGCGAGGTCGTCACGCGCAGGGCGGACTCCGGCGCCAAGGCGGCGGCCAGGCGGCGGGCCTCCGTCGTACCGCCGAGGATCAGTACATGGCGTGGCGGGCGGGCTGCGTCGGGCATGGGATGTGGGTTCCTCCGTGGCTGAAGCGCAACCGCAGGGTACGGGCAAGGCCGCGGGCGGGCGTAGTGCGCAGCTCGCGCACACCGGGCTGCGGCCCGGCTGGACGACCGGTGCCTGTGCGACGGCGGCGAGCACGGCCGCGTACACGGCGCTGCTGACCGGCGAGTTCCCCGATCCGGTGACGATCACGCTGCCGAAGGGGCAGACGCCGTCCTTCGCCCTGGCGGTGGAGGAGCTGGCGCCGGGGCGGACGACGGCCATGGCGGGTGTCGTCAAGGACGCGGGCGACGATCCGGACGTCACCCACGGGGCGCTCGTCCGGGCCACCGTGCGGGCGCTGCCCGCGGGCTCGGGGGTCGTCTTCAGGGCCGGGCCGGGGGTCGGGACGGTGACCCGGCCCGGGCTGCCGCTGGACGTGGGGGAGCCGGCGATCAACCCCGTGCCGCGGCAGATGATCCGGGAGCATCTGGCGGAGGTCGCGGCGCGGTACGGCGGTACGGCGGCGACGGCCGACGTCGAGGTGGAGGTCTCGGTCGATCACGGGGAGGAGATCGCCCGGAGCACCTGGAATCCGCGGCTGGGGATTCTGGGCGGGCTGTCGATCCTGGGGACCACCGGGATCGTGGTCCCGTATTCCTGCTCGGCGTGGATCGACTCCATCCGGCGGGGGGTGGACGTGGCGCGCGCGGCCGGCCGGCGGCATGTGGCCGGGTGTACGGGGTCGACGTCGGAGAAGGTGGCCGTCGCGCTGCACCATCTGCCCGAGGACGCGCTGCTGGACATGGGCGACTTCGCGGGGGCGGTGCTGAAGTACATCCGGCGGCATCCCGTGGAGCGGCTCACCATCTGCGGCGGGTTCGCCAAGCTGTCCAAGCTGGCGGCGGGGCATCTGGATCTGCACTCGGCGCGGTCCCAGGTGGACAAGGGGTTCCTGGCGGAGCTCGCGCGGCGGGGCGGCGCGGACGAGGCGCTGGCGGCGGCGGTCGCGGAGGCCAACACGGGCCTGGCGGCACTCCAGTTGTGCACCGCGGCGGGGGTGCCGCTGGGGGATCTGGTGGCGGCGACGGCGCGGGACGAGTCGCTGGCGGTGCTGCGGGGCGCGCCGGTCGCGGTCGATGTCATCTGTATCGACCGGGCGGGGATGGTGGTGGGTCGGGCGGAGCCGCGGGGTCCGGGGGAGGCCCGGCAGGGAAGCCCGCAGCGGTGACGGGCTCCCCCCGTGCCGGCGTGCGCCGTCAGTCCCGGTAGCCGCGGCCGAACCGGCCGCCCATGCAGTCGTCCGAGCTGCCGGTGAGCGATCCCAGCGCGGTGCCGAGGGCGCAGGTGGTCAGCCGCAGCGGGTTGTCGCGGAACCGTCCGGGGCGCTCGTAGCGGTCCTGGCGGTCGTAGCGCCGTTCGCGGCGGTCGTGCAGCCGGCCAGGACGGTCGTTCATCCGGCGCGGGCTGTCGTGCATCCACGGCGAGCTGTCGTGCATCTGACCCGGGGTGTCCGTCGCCTGTGCGACATGGTCCTTGCCGTCGGCCGCGGCGACATTGCCGCCGAGGAGCGTCAGCAGGGCTGCGGCGCCGACGACGCCGGCGGCCAGTCTGGTACGCATCGTGGCGTACTCCTTTGCTTCGGCCCCCCTTGGGTGTCGCAGCTTCCTTACCGGCCCCCGGTGGCGGGATAACGGGTATTCACCCTGATGCGGTCGCAGAGCCATCCGGACGGGCCCGGAGGGGGTGGGGCCGCCCGGACCGGGTGCTCGGTTCCCTCCGCCGGGGTCTCGCGGCCGAGGTGCGCGGTGCCCGGCCGACCGCCGGGACAGCACTCAGGGAGCCGGGTGGGGCGGGGGCGCCTCGGGCGGGGGCTCAGGGTGCTGCGGCTCGACCGGAGGCGGGGGCTCCACCGGTGGGGGTGCTTCCGGTGGGGGTGCTTCCGGTGGGGGCTCGTCGGGCGGGGGTGCCTCGGGGGGCGGCGCTTCCGGTGGCGGGGCCTCGGGAGGCGCCTGTCTGCCCAGGAAGAACAGCCCGATCGCCATGGCGAAGGAGGCCAGACCGACGATCAGCAGCACCTGACGACGGCGGCGCCGACGCGGATCTGTGGTGTCCCCTCCCGGCGGTGGCACCTCCGACGAGGGGCCAGCCGGTGATCGGGGAAGCGGACCGGGCGGGGGTCCCCGCGGATACGGATCCGGCATGAGCGGCGGCTTCACGGAGCGGTTGTCTTCCACATTTCGCCGCACGTCGGCCGGTGTCAAGAGCCCCGATGGAGAGGAATACCGGGAAGGCGGACATGTCCCCCATGCCACTCGCCGCGGTTTCGGTGGACAGTACCCGCAAATATGCCTGGCGGATACGCATGAAGGGCTTTTCCGGGACAGTTATCCGATAGCCGCCGCACGCTCGCCCCACCGCCAAGAAATGGGCAAACTCGCAGGTCAGGGTGATAGTGGTGCTCAATTACATACAGGTTGAAAACCGAACGGTAAGTTGCTGGGCGACACTTGAGCGTGATTGCATTCTGCGAGCACACGGGCCGTCATTACGGGCGTCATATACGGGCGCCGGACGACCCATTACGGCCCTATTTGCTTTATCCGCAAATTTGGCCCGTGTGAGTTCGGAATCCATAGCTCTGAAGGGAAGGGCACGCCATGCGTCACGGCTTCACCCCTGAGATCGACACCTGCGAGATCGCCGACACCGAGCTGGACACCATCGCCGGTGGGAACGCCGGCGCCGGTGCCGAGATCGCCGGGCACGGTGCCGGCGTGAGCATCGGCCATGACGTCGAGGCCGGCGGGTCCCTCGCGGCGAACACGCCCCTCGGGCCGATCGGCGGTATGGCCTCGGTGGGGATCACCAGCCTCTGAGCGACGCCGCTCTCCGGCCCTCCCACAGGCCGCCCTGACATACGTGAACCCCGGAACATCCAGTTCCGGGGTTCACGTATGTCCACCGGCGCGGACGAACGCCTCGTAGGCGCCCGCTACGGCGTCTCCGTGGCCGACGGCGGGACCGAAGGCGGGACCGGAGGTGTGTCCGACGAGGTGTCAGACGGCCCCGCACACGGCAGATGCGGTCGCTCGCGGTCCGCCGAGTAGAGATGGCTGTCGCGGAACTGCTCGGCGCCCAGGGTGCGGCCGACCATGATGACGGCCGTACGGACCACGCCCGCGGCCTTCACCTGACCGGCGATATCGGCGAGGGTGCCGCGCAGCACGAGTTCGTCGGGGCGGGAGGCCATGGCGACGACCGCGGCGGGGCAGTCGGCGCCGTAGTGGGGCAGGAGTTCGGCGACGACCCGGTCGACGTACATGGCGGCCAGGTGGAGCACCAGCAGCGCGCCGCTGCGCCCGAGGGTGGCGAGGTCCTCGCCCTCCGGCATGGGGGTGGCCCGCTGGGCGACGCGGGTGAGGATGACAGTCTGGCCGACGGTGGGGACGGTCAGTTCGCGCTTGAGGGCGGCCGCCGCCGCGGCGAACGCGGGGACTCCCGGCACCACGTCGTACGGCACACCGGCCGCGTCCAGCCGGCGCATCTGCTCGGCGACCGCGCTGAAGACGGACGGGTCACCGGAGTGCAGCCGGGCCACGTCGTGGCCCTCCTCATGGGCGCGCA
Source organism: Streptomyces sp. bgisy130 (assembly GCF_057708345.1). Lineage (NCBI taxonomy): Bacteria > Bacillati > Actinomycetota > Actinomycetes > Kitasatosporales > Streptomycetaceae > Streptomyces > Streptomyces sp. bgisy130. The sequence continues at coordinate 17,909 of NZ_JBYISA010000030.1, read as the reverse complement.
CCATCTCGGCGGTGATCGTGTCGAGGTCCAGCTGCGCGGTGTCGATGAGCCGGGCACCGGGCGGGCACTCGGCGAGCAGCTCCCGCGGCACCAGGCTGCCGGCGTACAGACAGACCCCGCAGGACGCGAGCGTACGGGCGCCGCGCACGGTGATCAGGTCGGCGGCGCCGGGACCCGCGCCGATGAAGTGGACGGTCATGGTTGCTCGGTCTCCTGGGGGACGGCGGTCGGGGACGGGGAGGCGGGCGGCGGCTTCACGGCCGACCACTGGGTGACCGGCATCGCCTGCCGCCAGCCGGTGAAGCCGCCGACCGGCACGGCGTGCGCGACCGCGAGCCGCACCAGCTCGCCGCCGTGCCGCCGGTACCAGTCGGCGAGCAGCGCCTCGGACTCCAGCGTCACGGTGTTCGCCACCAGCCGCCCCCCTACGGGCAGCGCCGCCCAGCACGCGGCCAGCAGGCCGGGGGCGGTCAGCCCGCCGCCGATGAAGACCGCGTCCGGCGTGGGCAGACCGTCCAGCGCGGCGGGCGCGGGGCCGGTGACGACGCGCAGTCCGGGGACGCCGAGCGTGCGCGCGTTCCGGCCGATCCGCTCGGCCCGTACGGGGTCGCGTTCGACGCTGACGGCGCGGCAGCCGCGGTGCGCCCGCAGCCACTCGATGGCGATGGAGCCGGAGCCGCCGCCGACGTCCCAGAGGAGCTCACCGGGGGCGGGCGCCAAGGTGGCGAGGGTGGCGGCGCGGACATGGCGCTTGGTGAGCTGGCCGTCGTGCTCGTAGGCGGCGTCGGGGAGACCGGGGACGGCGGAGAGCGGCGGGGTGCCGGGCACGCGGCGGCAGTCGAGGGCGAGGACGTTGAGCGGATCGCCGGGCGGCAGGTCCCAGCCCTCGGCGGTGCCCTCGGCCGTCTTTTCCCGCGGGCCGCCGAGCTGCTCCAGTACGCGTATCCGGGTCGGGCCGAAGCCATGGGCGCGCAGCAGGGCCGCGACCTCGGCGGGGGTCCGGGCGCCGGCGGACAGCACCAGCACCCGGCGGCCGTCGTACACCGCGCGCAGCAGGTTCTCGGCGGGCCGTCCGACCAGCGTGACGACCTCGGTGTCCTCCAGCGGCCAGCCCAGACGGGCGCAGGCGTGGGAGACGGAGGAGGGGTGCGGGAGGATGCGCAGCCCGGAGGCCGGGGGCCCGTCCGCCGCCGCTCCCGCGCCGGTGGCCGCCTGCTCCTGGAGCACCTCGGTCAGCGTCCGCCCGATGCCGTAGAACATCGGGTCGCCGCTGGCCAGCACGCACACCCGGCGCCCGGCGTACGCGGCGAGCAGGCCGGGGACGGCGGGGCGCAGCGGCGACGGCCACGGGACGCGCTCGCCGGCGCACTCCGCGGGCAGCAGCGCGAGCTGGCGGGCGCCGCCGATCAGCACCTCGGCGGCGCTCAGGGCCTGCCGGGAAGCGGGCGGCAGTCCGTCCCAGCCATCGGCCCCGATGCCGACGACGGACAGGGGTTCAGGAGCGGCCGGGGCGGGTGGTGCGGGGCTCACTGCCGGATACCTCAGAGGTCGGGAGGGGACGGGGACCGGTCCGGGGGACGGGAGCCGAACTTTACTGACCGGTCGTCTCGCACCGTCCCGCGGGGAGGCCCCCCGCCCTCACGCCAGCAGCGCGATCAGGAACTGCCCCGCGAACAGGAACGCCGCGCAGAAGCCCACCAGCGCCGGCAGCCACTGCCAGATGCCGCGCGGGGAGTCGAAGCAGGCCAGGTAGCCGAGGACGGCGACGGTGCCGAGCAGCGCGCCCAGCCAGAACGTGAGGCCGTCGTGGTGGGTGGACAGGATGGCGACGGCGGCCAGCAGGCCGAGCGGTGCCAGCAGCTGTCCCGTGCCGGGTGCGGGCCGCCGGGTCTCCCCCGTAGCGTTGCTCATGGCGCCGGATGCTACCCGGCAGGAGGGGCCGCGGCGGCTCACCGCGCCAGCCGGGAGCGGATGGCCGAACTCCGTTTCCCGCTTCCGCCCCCGCCCTCCTCCGCACCGCTCTGACCAGGCATGATCGTCCGTTCGACGGTAATGACAACGGTCACCGGTGCAGCCTTTGGATCTTTCGCAGAAGTGCGGTTTGCTTCGCAGCGAGGAGCCAGGAAGGAGCGCGCCGATGACCGAGCACGCCCATAGCCACGGGCACAGCCACAGCCATGCACACGGTGTCTCACCCGACGCGGACCGGCGCTGGCTGCGGGCCGCGCTGATCCTGCTCACCGCGTACATGGCGGTCGAGGTCGTCATCGGTGTGGTGGCGCAGTCCCTGGCACTGATCTCGGACGCCGCCCATATGCTCACCGACGCGGTCTCGATCGTGCTGGCGCTGATCGCGATGCGGCTGGCCGCGCGGCCGGCCCGCGGTGGCTTCACCTACGGGCTCAAGCGCGCCGAGATCCTCTCCGCGCAGGCCAACGGCATCACCTTGCTGCTGCTGTCCGCCTGGCTGGCGTACGAGGCCGTCGAGCGGCTGATCTCGCCGCCGAAGGTGGGCGGCGGGCTGGTGCTGGTCACCGCGCTGTCCGGGATCGTGGTCAATCTGATCTGCACCTGGCTGCTGTCCAAGGCGAACCGCTCCAGCCTGAACGTCGAGGGCGCCTATCAGCACATCCTCACCGACCTGTTCGGGTTCGTCGCCACCGCCGTCGCCGGTCTGGTCGTGCTGACGACGGGCTTCGAGCGGGCCGACGCGATCGCCACGCTCGTGGTCGTCGCGCTGATGCTGCGGGCCGGTACGGGGCTGGTGCGGGAGTCCGGCCGGATCTTCATGGAGGCTGCGCCGGCCGGCCTTGACCCGGACGCGCTGGGCGATCACCTGGTCGCCGCGGACGAGGTCGTCGAGATCCATGACCTGCACATCTGGCAGATCACCTCCGGGCAGCCGGCGCTGTCCGCGCACATCCTGGTGGCGCCGGGCGGCGACTGCCACAAGGTCCGCCGCAGCCTTCAGGAGCTGCTGAGCGGGGAGTACGGCATCACCCACGCCACCCTCCAGGTCGATCATGTCGGCGAACAGGGAGCGCCGGATGAGCTGCTGACGCTGAGTCCGCGGCCCGGTCCGGGCCCGGAGCAGCCGGCCGGCCACTGCGAGGACGCGCACGGTCCGGTGCACCGGCCGGGGCCGCACCGGCACTGAGCGGCCGGACCGCCGGGCGCGGATGTCCGGCGGGCCGTGGGCGCGCCGTTCGCGCGTCCGGCGTCACTCGGGTGAACCCCGGCCCGGGAGCGGGCCGCCTGCCACCGGTCGCGGCGGCCGCGATGCTCGGATGACGGCATGAGAACCGCCGCTGTCTGCGCGCTGCTGTGCGCCGCCACGCTCCACGCACCGTCCGCCGCCGCGTCCGCCCCGAAGGCACCGCCCGCCGTCTCGGTCACGGTGACGGTGACCGACGGCGACGACACCGAGTCCGGCAAACGGCTCGACTACCGCATCACCGTGCACAACCTGGGCGCCTCGGAGGTGCACGGCGCCCGGATCGAGCAGCGGATGCCGGCCACCACGACCTCGGCGACCGCGCCCCGCGGACGGGTCGAAGGGCACGGCGTGGGCGCGCAGAAGGTGACCTGGCGCTCCGATCTGCCGGCGCACGACATCCAGGTCTTCACCGCCACGGCCGTGCTCGGCGGCCGCGCCGACCCCGCCGCCTCCGCCGCGCCCGGCACCCGGCGCCCGGCCGCCACGGTCTGTGTCTACGTCGGCGAGTCCTTCGCCCCCACGGCCTGCTCGGGCGATGTGGACGACCTGCCGGAGAGCACCCCGGAGAGCGAGGGCGGCAGCTGGATGGGGTGGGCGGTGGGCGCCGGGGCCACCGCGCTGCTCGGGCCGGGGGTGGTGCGGGCGGTGCGGCGGCGGCGCGTCGCAAGGGCGGGCTGAGGCGGAGCCACGCGGGCGGGCCGGGCGGGGTGCCGCGCGGGCGGTCACCCATTGGCACCGGCCCCGGTCGCGGGCGGCGGAGGTTCCCACTTGCCTGGGAGATGGCCGAGGCGCGCGTCCTGCGGAGCCCCGCCGGCCCGGCCGGTCCGTGGAACGCGCCCGGTCCGCCGTGCAGGAAGGACAGGAAGGACCGGACGCGATGTCAGCGAGCGCACCCGTACGCGCGGGCGGGCGGATGACACCGCGGTCGCCGCACGGGCCGCGGCGGCGCGTCGCGCGGGCGCTGGCCGGCGGGGTGTTGCTGCTGGTGGGGGCGTTGCTGCTGCCGTTGAGCCTGGCCGCGATCTGGGCGCGGGCCGAGCTGACCGAGACCGACGGCTATGTGGCGGCGGTGGCGCCGCTGGCCGGGAACGCCGCCGTCCAGGAGGCGGTCGTCGACGATGTGACGGACGGCGTGATGGCGCATGTCCGGCTCGACGGGCTGCTGAAGGCCGTACCGCGCGCCGAGCGTCCCGCGGTGCGCCGGCACTTCACCCGCGGGGTCCGCCAGTTCGTGGAGAAGCAGGTGCGGCAGGTCGTCACCGGCCGCGGCTTTCGCACGGTGTGGAACGGGGTGCACCGGACCGCCCACCGGACGCTGGACGGCCGGCTGGCCGCGTCCGGCCGGGCCCCGGTCACGCTGGACCTCACCCCGGTCGTGGAACGCGTCAAGCGTCAGCTGTCCCACAACGGCATGGGGCTCGACCTCCTCCGGCGGGTGCCGCGGGCCGGGGTGGAGATCGTGCTGCTCAAGGCCCCGGACGTGCCCCGGATCCGGGCCGCCTACGAGGTCGTCCGCACCGGGGCGCTGCTGCTGCCGCCGGCCGCGGCGCTGTGTCTGACCGGCGGGCTGCTGCTGGCGCGGCGCCGGCGGCGGGCGCTGATCTGGGCCGGGCTGGGCTGTGCGGCGGCCGCCGGGCTGCTGGCCGCGGCGCTGGCGCTGGTCCGCAGCCGCACCCTGGACGCGCTGCCCGCCATGGTCTCCCGGCCGGCCGCGGGAGCCTACGCCGACGCCCTCACCGGACCGCTGCGCACCGGGGTCTGGCTGGTCATCGGCGCGGGCACGCTGACCGCCGCGCTGGCCGCGGCGGGACCGCCGGCGGTCCGGGCGCTGCGGGCCCGCCGGTCCGCAGCGCGCACCGGCGCCGGCTGCTGACCGCCGCTCAGATCGCCAGGACCGTCTTGCCCTGCGCCCGGCCGGTGCGGCTGGTCGCCAGGGCCTCCGGCGCCTCTTCCAGGGAGACCTCACGGCCCACGAGGACCGTCAGCCGGCCCGCGTCGACCTGGCCGGCGAGGATCTCCAGCAGCTGTGGGGAGGGGCGGTTGACGAAGTTGAAGCCGCGGAGGTTGTGCTCGGTGAGCTCGTCCGCGTCGACCGAGCCGATCAGCGAGACGGCGGTGCCCCCGTCGCGCACGGTCCGGGTCAGTCCGGCGAACTCGGTGGGGCCGCTGGTCATGTCGATCAGCACATCGACCCCGTCCGGATGGATCGCGAGGACCTGGTCGGCGATCGGGCCCGCCGTGTGGTCGACGGTCTCGGCGGCGCCCAGCGTGCGCATCAGCTCCGCCTTGGCCGGGCGGGCGGTGGCGATCACCTCGGCGCCGCGGCCGGCCGCGAGCTGGGTGACGAAGGTGCCGACGCCGCCGGTCGCGCCGACGATCAGCACCCTTCTGCCCTCAGCGATCCGGGTCTCCTCGACCAGGTTGTACGCGGTCATTCCGGCCGTCGGCACGGCCGCGGAGGTGGCGTAGGTGACGCTGCGGGCGGCGTGCGCGAGGCGCTCCTCGTCGGCGACGGCGAGCTCGCAGTACGACCCGCCGCCCTGCTCCGGCCGCTGGAACTGGCCGAACACCGCGTCACCGATGGTGAACCGCCGCACCCCGCTGCCGATGGCGAGCACCTCGCCCGCCCCGTCCGACCCCAGGACGAGAGGGAACGCGGCCGGCACGGCATCGCCGAACATCCCGTCGGCGAGCTTCCAGTCGATGGGGTTGAGTCCGGCGGCGGCCAACCGCACCAGGACCTCACCGGGCCCTGGTTCGGGCTGCGGCAGCTCCATGAGCTGCGGCTGTTCACCGAATGCGCTGACTGCTACGGCTCTCATCGTGGCGCTCCCTTCCACCTACCGACCGGTGGCCGAAGTGGATCGTAAGCACGCCGGCCGGGCCGGAGGCGGCAGGAGGAGAGGCGGTGCGGCGGAAGCAACTCGTACGGCCCCGCGCCCCGGGGCTGTCCGGCCCAGGCTCGCCGGGACGCGGTCGCACGAGCCGCGGCGGCCCGGCCGGCGGTCCGCGCCAGCGGTGCGGTGCGGTGCAGGGCCCTTGCCGGGTGCCGCTCGGCGCCAGCCTGGTGAATTCCCCGGTCCCGGCGTCGCGGCGCACGGCGTTCGGCTCGCCGGCGGCTCCGCCTCGGGTACACATGACGCCATGCGCGTTCTGGTGGTGGAGGACGAGGAGTGTCTCGCGGACTTGATCGCCGCGGAGCTGCGCCGTGCGGCGATCGTGGTGGACATCGCCCACGACGGCCGCGCGGCACTGGCCGGACTGCGGCTCGGCGGGTACGACGTGCTCGTCCTGGACCACGAGCTGCCCGCACCGCACGGTGCAACCCTCCGCCGGTATGTGGTGGCGGAGCGGCTGCCGACCCGGGTGCTGCTGCTCACCGCGGCCGGCCCGGACGACGACCGGGCGGCGGACCCGGTGCCGGCCGCGGACGACTGGCTGGCCAAGCCCTTCGCCCCCGAGGAGTTGCTCGCCCGGGTCGTCGCGCTGGGCCGGCCCGCCCGCCACGCGGAGCCGCAGCTCATCGAGCGGGCCGGCGTCACCGTCGACACCGCGCGCGGGCTGGCCGCCCGCGACGGCCGCCCGCTGGCGCTGTCGCGTACCGAGTTCGGGGTGCTCGAAGTGCTGCTGCGGGCACAGGGCGCGGTGGTCAGCGGCGACGAGCTGATCGAGGAGGTGTGGGAGGAACACACCAGCTACGGCGGCAACGCCGTACGCGTCACCCTCGGCGCGCTGCGGGCCAAGCTCGGCGACCCGCCGGTGATCGAGGCGGTGCCGGCCGGCGGGTACCGGATGGCCGACGCGCGATGATCCGGTTCGACTCCGTCACCAAGCGCTACCCCGACGGGACCACCGCCGTTGACGGCCTCTCCTTCGAGGTCGGCGAGGGGGAGTTGGTGACGCTGGTAGGGCCCTCGGGCTGCGGCAAGACGACGACCATGATGATGGTCAACCGGCTCATCGACCCCACGCACGGGCGAATCTACGTCGACGGTGCGGACATCGCGGGCGTCGACCCGGTCACCCTGCGCCGCGGGATCGGCTATGTCATCCAGCAGACCGGGCTCTTCCCGCACCGCACCGTGCTCGACAACACCGCGACCGTGCCCTTTCTGACCGGCTGGAAGAAGGCCAGGGCCCGCGCGCGGGCCGCCGAACTCCTGGATCTGGTCGGCCTGGACCCGGCCGTCTACGGCCCGCGCTACCCCGAGCAGCTCTCCGGCGGCCAGCGGCAGCGCGTCGGGGTGGCCCGTGCGCTCGCCGCCGACCCGCCCGTGCTGTTGATGGACGAGCCGTTCGGTGCGGTCGACCCGGTCGTGCGCGACCGGCTACAGAAGGAGTTCCTGCGGCTTCAGGCCGATCTGCACAAGACGGTGCTGCTGGTCACCCATGACATCGAGGAGGCCATCCGGCTGGGCGACCGGATCGCGGTCTACGGAGCCGGCCGGATCGAGCAGTACGACACCCCCGCGAGCGTCCTCGGCGCCCCCGCGACCCCCTATGTCGCCGAATTCGTCGGTACCGACCGGGCGTTGAAGCAGCTCTCGGTCACCGGTATCGACCGTGCTGACCTCGAACGCCCGCCGTGCGTCCGGCTCGGCGAACCCGCCGCGGACGCCAGGGCACTGCTGCGGGCCGAGGGCGCCCGCTGGGCGGTGGTGCTCGACGAGGACGGCGCGCTGCACGGCTGGGTGGGCACGGAGGAGCTGGCCGGCGGGGAGGGCACGGTTGCCGGTCACGCCCGCCGGATGGAGGCCTGGGTGCCGGTGACCGGCACCCTCAAGGCGGCCTTCAGCGAGATGCTCAAGCACGACGCCGGCTGGATCGCGGTCCTGGACGGCCACCGGTTCCTGGGCGTCCTGACCCCGACCAAGCTCCATGAGGCATTGCGCCGCACCATCGGTTCGGACGAGCAGGGAATGCCGCGGGAGCGGGCCGAGGTGGACTCGGTGCCCACGGAGTGAGAGCGTCGGGAGGGCCGTTTCACGTGAAACGCCCGGCCTGCCGCGCTGCGCGGCGTTTCACGTGAAACGCCGGCCCGGTCACCGCTCGCGTCATGGGCACGGTCACGGTCACCGCACCCGTCACGTCTCCCGCGCGGTATCAGCCCTTGGGCAACAGCCCTTTGGATTTCAGGTAGTTGCGCGCCACATCCGCCGGCAGCCGCCGCCAGCTGTCCACCTGCTCGTTGAGGTACGCCAGATCGGCAGTGGTCAGCACCTTGTTGAGGCGGTTGAGCGCGGCGGCCGGCCCCGCGCCGCCGGCACGGGCGCGGTTCACGACGGGGAGGACGTAATCGGCGTTCTGAAGCTTCTTGTCGTCGGTGAGCAGCACCAGGCCGAACCGGTCGAGGGTGGCATCGGTGCTGGTGGTGAGCACCATCTGGTCCTGGCCGTTCTGCACGGCCTGCTTGGCGGGCGTGGTGCCGACGCCCTTCGGGTCGATGGCGGTGATGTTGATCCCGTAGCGCTTCTTCAGCCCCGGCGCGCAGAACGGCCGCTGAACGCACTCATCGCCCGCGGCCAGCCGCACCGGCAGCTTGGCGCGGCCCAGATCGCTGAGGGTCTTGAGGTGGTGCTTGCGGGCGTAGGCGGCGCTCACCGCGAAGGCGTTCTGGTCGACGGCCCGGCCGGCCGGGAGCACGGTCAGACCACGCGGGCCGGCGAGCCGGCGCAGCGCGGCCATGGTGGCACCGATGGCGGGCGAGGCCACCGGGGGCGCCTTGGAGCCCTTGTTCTTGGCGTTGAGCCAGTCCGCGAAGGTGGCGGCGTACTCAGGTACGACATCGATCTGCCCCACTTCCAGGGCGGGTTCGTACAGCTCGCGGTTGCCGACGGTCACCACACGGGTCCGGTACCCGGCATGGTCGAGCAGCGCCGCGTACATCTGGGCCAGCAGCTCGCTCTCGGTGAAGCCGGCCGAGCCGATGGTCAGTTCGTGGCTGTCGCCGGGGGAGGCGGTGATCGCGGCGCGGGTCTCCAGCGAAGGGCCGCTGGTGCAGGCCGCGAGCCCGAGGCCGACGGCGGCCGCGACGGCGGCGACAGCGGCCCTCATCGAGCCCGTCCGCGGGCCCACCCCGGTGCCCACCGCTGGGCCAGCTCGAAGACCGCCTCCATCAGCAGCGCGAACACCGCGACCAGCACCGCTCCGGCGACCACCTGCGGGGTGCTGGCCAGGTTGAACCCGGCGGTGATGATCCGGCCGAGCCCGCCGCCGCCCACCAGCGCGGCGAGCGTGGCGGTGGCCACCAGCTGCACCGCGGCGATCCGGATACCGGTCAGGACGAGCGGAGAGGCGAGCGGCACCTCGACCCGCCACACCAGCTGGGTGCCGGTCATCCCCATCCCCCGGGCGGCCCGCACCACGTTCTGGTCCACCTCACGCATCCCGACATACGCGTTGGTCAGCAGTGGCGGAATGGCGAACAACACCAGCGCGATGATGGTCGGCCACTGCCCGTGCCGTCCAATCGGGGTGAGCAGCAGCAGGACGAGGACGGCGAAGGTCGGCACCGCGCGGCCGATGTTGGCGAGGTTGACGGCCAGCGCCCCGCCGCGGCCCAGGTGCCCGAGGGTCAGGGCGACCGGCAGCGCGATCAGGGCACTGATGACCAGACAGGAGAAGGTGAGCACGAGGTGCTGTTCGAGGCGGTGCCAGACGCCGTTCTCACCGGACCAGTTGGCGGCGGTGGTCAGCCATCCCCAGACCGCGGAGACGGTGTTCATGTCCGCCGCCCGAGGGCCGCGACCAGGCGCTTGGGTCCGGCGGTGGCCCGGGACCGCACCGTCCGCCGGCTCGCCCGCCGCCAGGGGGTGAGCAGCCGTTCCGCACCGAGCAGCAGCAGATCGAAGGCCACCGCGAGGAGCACACAGAGCACGGACGCGGTGAGCACCTGCGCCTTGAAGAACGCGTTCATGCCAGTGTAGATGAGGTTGCCCAGTCCGCCGTATCCGACGATGGCGCCGACGGTGGTGAGCGCGACCGCCGAGACCGTGGCGATCCGCAACCCGGCCATCGCCGCCGGCACGGCCAGCGGCAGCTCAACGGTCAGCAGTTGGCGCATCGGCCCGTACCCCATGCCCCGGGCGGCTTCCGTGGCCTCGGCGGGCACCCCGTCCAGCCCCGCCAGGATGTTCCGTACGAGCAGGGTGAGGGAGTACAGCGCGAGGCCGACCACCACGAGGGTGGCGGACAGCCCGTAGACCGGCAGCAGCAGCGAGAACATCGCCAGCGACGGGATCGTGTAGAGGACCGTGGTGATGCCGAGCACCGGTCCGACCGTCCAGCGTCTGCGCCGGGCCAGCAGCGCCAGCGGGACCGCGATCACCAGCCCGAGCGCCACCGAGAACACCGTCAGCTGGAGGTGCTGGAGGAGCGCGTCGAGAAGGATCTGCCGACGGGTGCTCAGGTAGTCGCCGCAGATCCAGTCGTTGTGCGCCAGGCAGTCGTCCGGCGGCGGTGCGGTCACGGTATGAGTCCACCGCGGCGGGGGCGGGGTGTCGCGGCGGACGCGTCCGATCGGGGTGGACGCGGACGGCCTCCGCCGCCGTGCCTCCCACCCGCCCCTTCCGCCTCCTCTGCCCCGTACGCACCTCGCGTATACACGCGGTGTGTACTGCCTATGTATAGTTCCCTCGAGTCCTCTCGACCGCTGTCACCGATGGTCGGCGCGGCGCGGCACCGCCCCGTACGCGTCGGCTTTGCCATGCGCAAAAACACAGGTCACGGGCTCGTTGTCGACCCCCCGCGCCCGAAGAGAGACCCGTATGCCGAAGCCGATATCCACGGCCCGCCGCACGTCCATAGCCGGGCTGCTGACGGCCGCCACCCTGGCCCTCAGCGGCTGCGCCACCTACGACGTCACCGCCCCGGCCGACGCCCGCGCCGACGCACCGGCGGCCGACGCCAAAGCGAAGGACGCCTCGGCCGAGGGCGGCAAGGCCCCGCGGGACGCGGCCGGTGACGCCGTCGACTGCCGCAAGGCCAAGTGCGTCGCGCTCACCTTCGACGCGGGCCCCAGCGAGCACACCAACCGCCTGCTGGACATCCTCAAGAAGGAGAAGGTCCACGCGTCCTTCTTCATGCTGGGCAAGAACCATGTGGACAAGCGCCCCGCCGAAGTGAAGCGGATCGACGCCGAGGGCCATGAGCTGGCCAACCACACCTGGTCGCACCAGATTCTGACCGACATCCCGGCCGCATCGGCCAAGCGCGAGATGTCCCGCCTCCAGGACGCGGTCCGCAAGATCACCGGCAAGACGCCCCGGCTGATGCGCCCGCCGCAGGGCAGGACCGATGAGACGGTCTCCACAATCAGCAAGGACCTCGGCCTGGCCCAGGTCCTGTGGAGCGTGACCGCCAAGGACTACCAGACCAACGACTCGGCCCTGATCACCAAGCGGGTGCTCGAACAGACCGAGCGCGACGGCATCATCCTGCTGCACGACATCTACCCGGGGACCGTGCCGGCCGTCCCCGGCATCCTCAAGGAGCTGAAGAAGCGCGGCTACACGATCGTCACGGTCTCCCAGCTGCTCTCCCCGGCGAAGCCCCAGCCGGGCATGGTCTACCGCCCGTAGCGCGGCCGGGACGCGCGCAACGGTCCACTCCGCGTCCGCCGTCGGCTTTCCGCGCCCGCCCCGGCCCTCGACGCCCACATGCAATAGGGGCGCCGGACAGCTCCGGCGCCCCTGTTCAGCTCACTCGCGGCTCACCTCTGGGGGCGCTCCGCCTCCACCCGCCGGCGGCCCTTGTTGTCGTCGGACGACGACGGTGCCGCGGACGGCGTGGCCCGCTGCCCCGGGGCGCCGCCCTTGCCCACGCCCGGCTTGCGCTGCGGGATCGCCTCGGTGTCCTGGGGGAACGTCAGCTGCTGGCTCTGCCACTGAAGGGCCGGCACGACCTCCCGCCGCCAGGTCGTGAACTGGTGGCTGCCCTGCGGCAGGATGATGGATTCGGTCGTCATCGGCGACTTGGCCGCCCGCAGGAACTTCATGGTGTCGCCGTAATCCGCCTCTCCCTTACGGCTGCTGGCCACCAGCGCGGAGATCTGCGGCGCGGGGAGGTTCTTCAGCCGCCACAGCAGATCGTGCTCGCGCTCGCGCCGGGCGCCCTCCGGACCGGGGCCGAAGAGGCTGCCGGTGGTCAGGTCGTCCTTGATCGCGTAGTCACCGGAGAGCGAGACCGCCGAGGTGTAGACCTTCGGGCTACGCATCGCCAGCTGCAACGAGCAGGTACCGCCGGACGAGTAGCCGAACGCGCCCCAGGCGCTGGGGTCCCGGCCCACCCGGTAGGCCGACTTCATGGCGTCCGGCAGGTCCTTGGTGAAGAACGTCTCGGCCTGCGGCCCGCCCGGCACATCCACACACTCCGTGTCGCGCGGCGGGGCGATCGTCGGCCGGACCATCACGATGACCGTCGGCTGCATCTTGCCCTGCGCGATCAGCCGGCCGGCGTTCTGCGGCACCTGGAGGTGCTGGGCGAGGTTCATGATCCCGCCGGGGTAGCCGCTGATGACGACCATGACGGGGAACCGCTGGCGGCGGAACTGCTGCTGGAAATACTGCGGCGGGAGATAGACGAAGCCCGGGTTGATGGCCCGGCTGCGACGGCCGATGATCTTCACGGACTCGACCTTGCCCACCCGGTCGGCGGGCCCCTTGGGAAGTCCGCTCACCCGGTCGAGCCCCTGCGGACCGGCCGGCTGGACCAGTCCGCCCTTGAGGTTGCCGATCGAGGCGTACTGCCCGCCGCCCTGGCTCAGGGATGCCGGCGCCTCGTCGGTGTTGCCCAGCAGTTCGTCCCAGTTGCCATAGAACTCGTAGTTCGTGTTCACGGCGAGGGCGAGCGCGCACACGATCGACACCTGGGTGACCACGATCGCGCCCAGCCGGCCGAGGACGGCCGCCACGCCGCGCCGCGCCAGCCGGGGCCAGAGCCAGACCGTGGCGGCGACACAGAGCACCGCCAGCACGATCACCGTGTATTCGAGCGACTGACTGGTCAGCCCCATGCGCCCACATCTCCCGTCACCCTAGGAAGGGTTCTTGCCTTCTTAACCGGCCGCCTTAGGCACAACGGACGGCTCCGGACAATGGTCACCGGAGAAGACGGGCACACCTGCGCATCGGATACCTGAGCGACACACTTCTTACCCTGCTCTTGCCACATTGTTTCCGCGGCGTGATGTGGCGGGACGGGAGGAACCGCCGGGGCACGTCGCGGGACGGGCGCGGGGCCAGGGGACGGGGCGGCGCCCAGGGGGACGGGGAGCCGGCCCCCGCCCCCATGGGCACCTGCCGTTCCCTCACATACCGATGTCCCGCCCGTCCTTCCGCCACACGCCCACTACGGAGGGGCGGACCAACTCCCCTTCCCCGTCCGGCCATTGCGAGGCGGGCCGCTCCACACTGGCTCCGTCCACCTCACCCGGATGCTGCACGGCGACCAGCACCCGGCGCTCCTGTACGACCGGCCCGCAGGTCTCGGCTCCCGTGGGCACCGTCAGGAACTGCCGGACCTCACCCCGCCGTTCTCCCGCGGTCGCCACGCCGAACAGCCCGTCATGGCTGCCCAGCGCATTTCCGTCGGTCGATATCCAGAGATTTCCGTGCACATCAAAGGTGATGTTGTCCGGGCAGGAAATCGGGCTGACCTGGTCCTTGGGGAATCCGCCGAAATAGGTGGCCGGGTCCTCCGGGTCACCGCACACCAGGAACAGCCGCCAGTCGAAACGGTCCGCCGCCGGGTCGTCCCACCGCTCGCTGAGTTCCAGAATCTGCCCGTGCTTGTTCTCCTTGCGCGGATTGGCCTCGTCCGCCGGAGCCTTGCCGGTCTTTCCGCGGTCGCTGTTGTTGGTCAGGGCGATATAGACCCGCCCGGTCCGCGGGCTGGGCTCGACATCCTCCGGCCGGTCCATCTTCGTGGCGCCCACCTTGTCGGCGGCCATCCGGGTGAAGACATAGACCTCTTCCGCCGTCATTCCCGGCACATGCGAGGTGTCGCCGCTGGCCAGCGGAATCCACTCCCCCGACCCGTCGAACTCGCCGTCCTTCGGCAGCTTGCCCGAGCCGTCGATCTCCCCCGCCGGGCTGTCACCGGTGAACTTGGCGACATAGAGCGTCCCCTCGTCCAGCAGCGTCCGGTTGTGCTCCCGCGCGGCCCGTGACGTCCCCTGCTTCATCCGCCGGGCGGAGACGAACTTGTAGAAGTAATCGAACTTCTCGTCATCGCCCATGTAGAGAACGGGCCGGCCGTCCGCCGTCAGCCGCGGTTCGGCCGCCTCGTGCTTGAACCGCCCCAGCGCCGTCAGCTTCCGCGGTGTCGACTCGGGATCGTGCGGGTCGATTTCCACCACCCAGCCGAAGCGGTGCGGCTCATTCGGCTCCCGCGCCACATCGAAGCGCTTGTCGAAACGCTCCCACTTACGCTGGCTCGCCCCGCCGGTAATGCCGTACCGCTTGAGACGGGCGGCCGCCGTCGGATCGGTGACCTCGCCCCCGTTGGCGAAATACTGGTTGAAATTCTCCTCGCCGGACAGCACCGTCCCCCAGGGCGTGATGCCGCCGCCGCAGTTGTTGAGCGTCCCCAGAATGCGCGTCCCCTTGGGGTCGGCGGACGTCTTCAGCAGGTCGCTGCCCGCCGCGGGGCCGGTGACCTCGAACGGCGTGGTGCCGGTGATCCGCCGGTTGAGCCGGTGCCGGGACACCGCCGTCAGCCGCCCGCTGTGCCGCTCCTCCTGGACGACCAGTACGGACAGCCCGTGCGCCGCCCAGCCGATCTCGGCCTGCTCCCGCGTCGGCGCCTCCGCGTCGTACCCGGCGAACATCAGCTGCTCGTCGGTGTACTCATGGTTGATCACCAGCAGCTGCCGGTGCCGCTCGCCCGGCACGTCCAGCACAGCCATGTAGTCGTTGTTGTAACCGAACTGCCCCGCCTGCGCCTTCGCCGACTGCCGGTCCGGGTCGAAGGCCGGCGCCCCGCGCAGGATCGGGTCGCCCCACCGGATGACGATGTTCTGCGCGTGCCCCTCGGGGACGACGACCGCGTCGGTCTTGTTCGGCGCCACGGTGGCGAACCGCAGCCCGCGCGCCGCCTTGTGGCCCTTCCCGCCCGGGGACGCCGGGCCGGGCACCGGCGCCGCGACGGCCGGCGGCGCACCCACGCCGCCCACCACGCCGCCGGCTGCCGCCGCCACCGTCACGACCGCGGCGGCCCGCACCATCGAACGCCGGGACAGCGCACCGGCGATGACGTCACCGACGTAGGCGTTGTCGCTGGTGTTCGGCGTCTCGTGGAAGCAGGCGTCACCACAGCGGTAGCGGCACGTCATGGCCGAACGCCCACCAGGATGCGAGCCGATCAACGGCAGGAACTTGCGCACATTTCCCCCTCTATGACGGAGTCGAGCGAGGTCGAACGGTGTGCGGCGCAGCCGATAGGGAGGCGAGCACCGTCGTTCGGTTCGCGGTCATGGTTCGCCGTGACGCTAAAGGGGCCGATCCGCCACATGACGACGCAAACATGAACAGGCGGTGAATCCGGGGGGACGGCAGGTCCGCGCGGCACCGTACGAGGAGTCAATCCCGGCTCCGGGAAGGGCAAAACGACGCAAACAACGGCGGCCCGGAGTGCGGGAAGGATGCAGTCCGGTATCGAAAATTCCGTACGGGGCCATGCGCCGCGGCGGTGCGCACACTGTTGATCAACCTCGTACGCAGGACCGATGTCTCCGCGGCGGAACTCCGGCGCCCGGTCGAAACCCGCCGGCCCGTCACAGCCCCCGGATGGCCCACCACTACAAGGCGCGGGGTCCCACGATGAGGCCGGTCCCGGCCGCTACCCTTACGTATCCGTCCTGGTCAGGGACATGTCCGTGCGTCACGGACATACGCCGCACCCAGCACCCGCAAGAGAGGTTCGCCGATGGGCATTCGGAGTCTGCTGCGCAACGCTTTCGGTCGCTCCAAGGCGACCCGTGAAGAAACCGGCGCGGCCCCGAGCGGCGCCGACAAGCCGGAGTCCGCGACCATCCCGGAGGCCCGCGAGGAGTCCACACCGGCCCCCGCCACTCCGGAAGCCGAGGTCCCGGCCGCCCGGACGGCCCCCACGGAGGCCCCCGCCACGGACCCGGCACCGACGACCCCGACACTGCCCGCCCAGGGCAGCCGCGCGGACCGTGCGGAGCGTGCGGAGCGGGCGGAGCGGGCGGCGGAGAGCTCCCCGGGCCGTGAGGAGCCGGCGGCCGGCGACGACGCCACCGTGGCGGTCGCGCCGTCCGTGTCGGCCGAGGGCGAGGCCGGTGCCGATGCCGTCGCCGATCTCGTGAGCCAGGCCTTCGACAAGCCGGGCACGGCGGCGGCCGAGACCGAACCGGCGGCCGAGGCGGCTGAGACTAAGGCGGAGCCGGAGCCGGAGCCGGAGGCAGAGGTCGAGGCGGAGGTCGAGGTCGAGGCCAAGGCGGAGGTCGAGGCGGAGCCGGAGGCCGAGGTCGAGGCCAAGGCGGGGGGCAAGGCCAAGGCGGAGGTTGTCGCAGAGCCCGAGGTGACGGCGGACGCGCAGGCCGAGGCCGCGGCCGACGCCGTCGAGCCGGAGCCCGAGGTGGCGGCGGAGCCCGAGCCGCAGGCGGCCACGCCGGAACCCGTGCAGCAGCCGGAGGCCGACGCGGAGCCCGAGCCGGAGGCCGACGCAAAGCCCGCGGCGGAGGCGAAGCCGGAGGACGAGGCGAAGGCCGCGGCCGAGCCGCAGGCCGCGGACCTTCCCAAGGACGAGCCGAAGGCCGCAGCGCCCAACACGGAGGCCCCCCAGAAGGCCGAGCCGAAGGACGAGCCCAAGGCCGACCACCCCACCGCCGACCAGCCCGAGGCCGAGGCCCGCACCGCCTCCGCCGTCGCGGCCTCGCTCCCCACTACCGCCCCCGCCCTCGTCAGCCTCTACAAGGCCGCGGGCAGCACCCTGGAGAAGCACGGCCTCGCCACCCAGCGCGCCGCCGTCTACCTGGTCCTGGACCGCTCCGGCTCGATGCGCCCTTACTACAAGGACGGCACCGTCCAGAACCTCGCCGAGCAGGCCCTCGGCCTCTCCGCGCACCTCGACGACGACGCCACCGTGCCGGTGATCTTCTTCTCCACCGACATCGACGGCACCGCCGACCTCGACCTCACCAACTACGAGGGCCGGATCGAGGAACTGCACGCCGGGCTGGGCCACATGGGCCGTACGAACTACCACTGGGCCATCAACGCGGTCGTCGACCACTACAAGAAGTCCGGCGCCACCGCCCCGGCCTTCGTCATCTTCCAGACGGACGGCGCCCCGACCTCCAAGCCGGCCGCCGAGAAGGCGCTCTGCGAGGCGGCCGGGCTCCCGATCTTCTGGCAGTTCATCGGCTTCGGTGACCCGGACGCCAAGGGCTTCGACTTCCTCCGCAAGCTCGACGACCTGGCCGTCCCGGAGAAGCGCGCGGTCGACAACGCAGGCTTCTTCCACGCCGGCCGGGACCCGCGCAGCCTCTCCCACGACGAGCTCTACCAGCAGCTGATGGTCGAGTTCCCCGAGTGGCTCACCGAGGCCCGCGCGGCCGGCGTCCTCAAGGACAGCTGACCGCCCTCGCCTCCACCACACCCGACTCCTCACCGGCCGGGGGGGGGGGGGGGGGGGGGGGGGGGGGGGGGGGGGGGGGGGGGGGGGGGGG